>NZ_NCST01000075.1 GCF_002088975.1 Henriciella aquimarina | reverse complement strand
AAGTATCCGTCTTCGTCAAGTCCGGCTTGGAACCCAGTTTCGGCTATCGCGAAGCAGACTGTTCGCCAGGACGATAAGCTTTCTCATTATGGCTGTGATGGCCAGTTTTGGCGCTTTTCCGGTGGCGACCATCATCTGGTATTTCGCGCTGAATTCCGGATTATGCTTTATGCTAACGAGGGTGGGCATATAGAGCGCCTGTCGCAAATGTGCTCTTCCACCTTGTATGTATCGCTTGCCTCGAAACGTGCCGCTGTCCCGAGCGATCGGAGCAAGTCCTGCAAGACTGGCGGCCGCCTTGTGATCGATGAAGCCGAGTTCGGGCATCTCGGTCAGAAGCATGATCGCGGTTGTTTCTCCAATGCCAGGAATAGTCTGTAGAATGTCGAATCTGGCTTTCAGGAATTCATCATCACGGACCAGCAAACGAAGAGCCGCGTCGATTGCTTTCATGTGACGGTCGATCTGCTCAATCCTTTCCCGTGCCTGGCGCCGCAACAAGGGAGCTATCCGGGCGGAAGACCGGTTGGACGCGCGTGTCCTGTCTTTCACCAGAGCGCGCCGAGCCGATTGTAGCTCTTTCATTTCATTGAACTTGATCGTTCTGTCGCTGACGCGGCGCACAGAAATCATCGCCCCGTATTTTGCGATAAGCCCGGCATCGATCGTGTCTGTTTTCGCCGACACACCCAATGCGTCCGCAAATCGTCGAGCCTGCCGTGGATTGACCTTGCCGAGAGGTATTTCGGCTTTCAGGAAGAACTTCTCGAAGGCAAGATGATACTGCCCGGTCGGTTCATAGAGTAGCTGTTCAAGATGACATCCTGCCATCCAGGTCAGCAATTGCCTGAATCCTTTTTTATCATTCGGGACAGTTATGGTCCTGCCCTCAGGATACATGTGCGCATCCAGAGTGCTCTTTGAAATATCGACGCCGATATGCTGGCGAACTGGTTCGATGGACATTCCAGATCCTTTGCTTGTCGTACGGGCCTAGATGCCCTCGTATCCGTTCAGGTCGCATGGAAATGAAGAGGACGATCAAACTTCCCAACGGCACTTACTCAGCCAGCGCAGGCACGATCCGTTCCTCTACGCCGGCGGGGAAATTGCGCAGTCCCCACCAGCGGTTCTTTTCTAACCAGAAGACCAGGAATCTCTAAGACAAGCGCGGGCGCGCGGCCAGCCGGCGAGACCCAGAGCCACGATTTTCGAACAAACAACCGGACCCTCATTGAGCCTCGCCGGGCCGGTCGGCGCAGGATGGCTCTCGCGGCTCCGGGGCGAGCGCCGGGCGAAGGTCGGCGATCACCCAGGACCGCCATGATGCCTCTCAACGGCCCATCCAGCCGGGCGAACAGCCCCGCGCCTTTGGCGTGGGCAGGCCGCAAAGGACTCAGGCTGCCTGACGATCTCCGCCGAGGCGCGCTCCCAGGAGCTCCACGAGATAGCCGCCATCGCGCAGGCCTTCGGCTTTGGAGATGACATAGCGGATGGATGCCCGCAGCGAACTGCCATCGACGCCCCATTCCTCGGCGACCGTTTTCGGCCCGTGGAGCAGTGAAGCGATTTCTCTCTGGCTCATCCCGGCCTTCAGGCAATCAAGCGCGATGACGCCATTGCGCAGGATTTGCGTGGTCTTCGTCCAGCGCGCTGCCGATGTGTTCGGCCCCTTTCCATAAAGCCGGAAGGCTTCCTTCTGGAGCTTCAGCTTGCGCTCATAGGCCTTCATATCCGAAATTTGCAGCTTCATACGCACGGGTTCCAGTCCCAGCAACGTCTGGCCCGTGCAGTGCACCTGCACGACACAATCATTGCCGCGTAGCAGAAGATATTCGCGGGCGGAGCGGTCCGTGATGTGCGTGATGCTGCAATGGGGCACGGTGCGATCCCAGATATCGCAGCTCTGGCCCGGCTTGCGCGGCGTGCAGTTCACCTCGACCTGGTCGGGGAAGACATAGTGGCTCCACACGGCGTCCGCGTCGAAGCCGTTCAGGTCCGGATCGGGCATGAAAACAAGGCCCCAGCGCTCAGCCAGGGTCTGAGGCACGCGCGAACGCAGGATGCGGATGTCGGCGCAATCGGCTTTCTTTTCGGAAATGTCGTCGTCTGTGCGACTTGCCGCATCGTCGCGAAAGTCGTCATTGCGACGCACATATTCCCAGGCCCAGCGGTCCGATGAAAGACGCGAGAGATAGTCGTAAGCGGCTGTTTCCGCATTGGTTTCAAGCGCAAAGGTCTTCATGCTCTCTCCTCCACTTGCAGAGGAGAGAGCAAAATTCGTTCCACTTTTGCGCGATTCATTCGGCGCGCGCCCAACTTAAGGATAACCGCTTATCCAATCGGACTGTATTCGCTCTGGATGAGCTCAGCATTTGCGCGTCCATTTACGACGCGCTTTGCAGGGGTTTGCGGCGGCTTGCTGCATTTTGCTTTCATTGGCCCGCATTCGAACTGATGCGACGGCGGTGTTGCTGGGATGATTGAAGGGTCCACGAAAGGCCCCGTTCCATGTCACCTTCACCGCACCAACTGGAGACAGAAACCCGTCGCACAGCGATGCTGCGCACGGCATTCTGCCCGGTGGTGCGCGAGGCCTTGGAAGCGCCTGATACGATCGAGATCATGGCCAATCCGGACGGTTCGGTGTGGATCGAGAAGGCCGGCATCGGTCTAATCGTTTCCAAACACACACTTGCCCCTTCAGACCGCGAGCGCGTCATCCGCCTGGTCGCCTCCGGGGTGGGAGAGGCTGCAGGCCGCACCTCCCCGATCGTCTCTGCAGAACTCCCCGGCAGCGGCGAGCGGTTCGAAGGGCTTCTCCCACCTGTTTCGACAGCGCCATGTTTCGCCATCCGCAAACCCGCGTCGACACCCTTTCAACTCGGCGATTATGTTGCTCAGGGCGCGCTGGCACCGGCGCTCGCAGCGGCACTCAAACACTCAATTGCAGCGCGCACAAACATCCTGATTGCCGGCGGAACATCCTCGGGCAAGACGACCTTCACGAATGCGCTGCTGGCAGAGTCCTCACTTCACGACGACCGCATCGTCATTCTCGAAGACACACGCGAGCTGAGATGCGCTGCACCCAATGTCGTCCAGTTGCGAACCCATCGCGAGGCCGCGACCCTTCAGGATCTCGTGCGATCAACGCTCCGTATGCGTCCTGACCGGATCATTGTCGGCGAGGTACGCGGGGCTGAAGCCCTCGATCTGTTGAAGGCCTGGAACACGGGCCATCCCGGCGGGATCACGACGCTCCATGCGAACTCCGCCCACGGCGCGCTCACCCGGCTTGAACAGTTGACGCTGGAGGCCACGCCCCGCGCACCCTTCGATCTCATCGCTGAGGCGATCGATGTCGTCGTTTTCATGAGCCGCGCCGGCGGTCAGCGCCGCGTTGAAGAAGCGCTGCGCGTCACCGGCTTTGACAGCGAGGGGTATCAGACCGCCCCGCTCGTCTCCCGTTCCTTGTCCCTCGTCCAACATGGAGAAACCCAATGACGCTCTGCAATCACCTCCAGACCGTGAACCGAACGGTCCAGGTCGCGGCCTGTATCGGCATCGGCATTCTTATCGCAGGGCCCGCCCATGCGGCCGGCTCCGGCATGCCGTGGGAAGGCCCGCTCGACCAGATCCTGACCTCGATTGAAGGCCCGGTCGCGCGCATCGTCGCGGTCATCATCATCACCATTACGGGGCTCACGCTGGCCTTTGGTGAGACAAGCGGCGGCATGCGCAAGCTGATCCAGATCGTGTTCGGCCTCTCCATCGCCTTCGCCGCGACCTCGTTTTTCCTGACCTTCTTCTCATTCGGCGGCGGAGCGCTCGTCTGATGGCCGACGGCTATGAAATCCCCCTCCACCGGTCCCTGACCGAGCCGATCCTGATGGCGGGCGCGCCGCGCACGGCCGCTATCGCCATCGGCACGCTCGCGGCTGCTGTCGGCCTCGGCCTCCAGCTCTGGATACCGGGCCTCGTCCTCTGGGCGGTGGGGCATTCGGCGGCTGTGTTCATGGCCAGAAGCGATCCGGATTTCATGGCCGTCGCAGGCCGCTCGACGCGCCACAAGGAGCATCTGACATGTTGAACCTCAGAGAATATGCAGAAACACCAGTCTTGCTGGCCGACTATCTCCCATGGGCCTGTCTCGTCGCGCCGGGCGTCGTCCTCAACAAGGATGGCAGTTTCCAGACGACATTCAAATATCGCGGCCCTGACCTCGAAAGCTCCACCGAGGAAGAACTCGTTTCGGTCACGGCTCGGGTCAATAATGTGCTGCGCCGGTTCGGATCCGGCTGGGCGCTCTTCTTCGAAGCGCAGCGCCATGAAGTGCATGACTACCCGGAGACGGACTTTTCCGATGCGCTGTCCTGGCTCGTCGATCAGGAACGCGCGCTGCAAGCGGAGGAAGCCAGCGCCCGCTTCGAGAGTGCCTATTATCTGACCCTGCTCTGGCTGCCGCCCGCCGATGCCACGGGCCGCGCCGAGAAAGCTCTGATCCAACGTGCCGAAACCGAAGACGCCGCGACCTGGCGTCACCGGCTGGAAACGTTCGAGCAGCACGCAGGCCGCGTCTTCGACCTCCTCTCCACCTGCCTCGCGGAGATCGCAAAGCTCTCAGACGATGAGACGCTGACCTACCTACACTCGACCATCTCGACGAAGCGCCATCCGGTCGTCACGCCCGAGCTCCCCGTCTTCCTCGACGCGGTGCTGGCTGATGAGCCCTTCGCGGGCGGTCTGGAACCCATGATCGGGGCGGCGCACCTCCGCACCCTGACCATTCTCGGGTTTCCGGCCTCGACCCTGCCCGGCATCCTTGATGAGCTCAACCGGCAGGGCTTTGCCTATCGCTGGGCGACGCGGTTCATTGCCATGGACAAGGCCGAGGCCGAAAAGGTCCTCGGCAAGAAGCGCCGGCACTGGTTCGCCAAGCGCAAATCCATCGGCGCGGTCCTGCGCGAGACCATGTTCAATGAACAGGCGGCGCTCGTCGACAATGATGCCGACAACAAGGCCGTCGATGCCGATGCCGCCCTGCAGGAGCTTGGCAGTGATCTTGTGTCCTACGGATACGTCACAACCACGATTACGGTTGCTGATCCGGACAGGCGCACCGTGGACGAACATATCAGCGTGGCCGAGCGCATCGTGAATGGGCGCGGCTTCACCGCGATCCGCGAGACGCTGAACGCCGTCGATGCCTGGCTTGGAAGCCTGCCCGGTCACCCCTATGCCAATGTCCGCCAGCCGATCCTGCACACGCTGAACCTTGCCCATATGGTGCCGCTCTCGGCGGTCTGGGCCGGCAAAGAAACCAATCACCAATTGCAAGCCCCCGCGCTCATTCAGGCGCAGACCGATGGCACGACGCCGTTCCGCCTGAACCTGCATATCGGTGATGTCGGGCATACGCTGGTCGTCGGCCCGACCGGCGCGGGCAAGTCCGTGCTGCTCTCGCTGCTCGCGCTGCAATGGAAGCGCTATAAGGGGGCGCAGGTCTTTATCTTCGACAAGGGGCGCTCGGCCCGCGCGGCGACGCTTTGCATGGGCGGCGCGCATATTGATCTCGGCGGCAGTCATGCTCCGAGCCTCCAGCCGCTGAAAGACATCGACACCGAACACGGCGCGAGCTTTGCCGCAGACTGGCTGGCAGGCCTCTGCACCAATGAAGGCGTCGCGATGACGCCGGACCTCAAGGCCCGGCTGTGGGAAGCGATCCAGTCTCTTAGCTCAGCGCCTGAACCCGAGCGCACGCTGACAGGCCTCAGCCTGATGCTGCAGGACGACACGCTCAAATCGGCGCTGCATCCGTTCACGCTCGAAGGTCCGCATGGGCGGCTTCTCGATGCCGATCATGAAAGCCTCAGCCTCGCGGACACCGCCACCTTCGAGATGGAAGAGCTGATGCACGTAAAGGGCGCGGTGGCCCCGGTCATCACTTGCCTGTTCCACCGGCTTGAAGCGCGGTTTGACGGCAAGCCAACACTCCTGATCCTCGATGAGGCCTGGCTGTTCCTTGATGATCCCATGTTCGCGGCACGCATTCGCGAATGGCTCAAGACCTTGCGCAAGAAGAACGTGTCTGTCGTGTTCGCGACGCAAAGCCTTGCCGACATTGCGAACTCAAGCATTGCGCCAGCCCTCGTCGAGTCCTGCCCCACACGGATATTCCTGCCGAATGAGCGCGCACAGGAACCGCAGTCCCGCGAGACCTATCAGCGGTTCGGGCTTAACGCCCGCCAGATCGAACTGATCAGCCGGGCGACACCGAAGCGTGACTATTACTACCAGTCGCCGCTGGGCGCCCGCGTGTTCGATCTCGGCCTCGGGCCGATCGCCCTCTCAGTCTGCGGCGCATCCTCGCCGGAAGATCAGGCCCGCCTGGATCGTATCTGGGCCGAGACGGAAGGGGACGGGTTCGCGGCCTGCTGGCTCATCGAAAAGGGTCTGCCCTGGGCGGCGGAACTTCTGACCCGCTGGCCCGGCCATGCGCCGGAGTCCGAAGCGCACACTTCCTTCCATCCCGCCCAATTCCTTGCCGCCGAATAGGAGCCCCCGATGAAACGTTTCCTTGCCTCCGCCCTGATCTGCGCCGCGCCGCTTTCCATCCTCATCGTGCCGCCCGCCGCCGCCCAATGGACGGTCTATGACCCGGCCAACCACATCCAGAACATCTACCAGGCCATCCGCTCTCTTCAGGAAGTGAACCAGCAAATCCAGCAGCTCACCCATGAGATCGAAATGCTGGAGAATATGGCGCGCGATCTCGAAGCACTGCCCGATAGCATTGCCGACGACATATTGCGCCGTATGCGCCGCATCGAAGACCTGATGCGCGAGGCCGAAGGCATCGGCTACCGCGTCGAGGAGATCGAGCGCGACTATGAAGAGATCTACCCGGAAGACTATGGCAGTGAACCGCCGCGACAGGCCGTGCTCGTCGAAGAGGCCCGCGCCCGCTGGCGCCAGTCTCGCACGGCTTATCGCGAGAGCCTGACCGTCACAGCGCAGGTCGTCTCCACAGCGCGGGCTGACAGTGACAGCCTCGACCGGCTGATCGCGGACAGCCAGTCCGCCGTGGGCAATCTCCAGGTGGCGCAGGCCGGCAACCAGATCGCGGCGCTGCAGACCGAGCAGCTCATGCAGATGGAAGCCATGATGGCGGCCCATTACCGCGCCGAAGCACTGGAGCGCGCCCGCCAGCTCGCCGAGGCCGAACGTGGCCGCGCCCGCACCCGGGCCTTTCTCGGAGAGTAGCGGGCCATGGACGTGATCGACACATTTCTCGCGACCTTTATCGCCTACATTGACAGCGGGTTCGGCCTGCTGGCGGGCGATGTCGCCTATTTGTCGACCACGCTCATCGCCATCGACATCACGCTGGCGGGCCTGTTCTGGGCGCTCAGCCAGAATACGGACGTCATCGCCGGGCTCCTCAAGAAGGTGCTCTATGTCGGCTTCTTCGCTTATCTCATCGGCAATTTCTCGCTGCTCGCCGGGATCGTCTTTGACAGTTTCGCGCAGCTGGGTGTGACCGCTGGCGGCGGCGCGATGACGGCTGATGACCTGCTCCGCCCCGGCTTCATCGCCAGCGTCGGCCTCGATGCCGGTCAGCCGCTGCTCGAAGAGATCGGCGACATGCTGGGGCCGATTTCGTTCTTCCACAACTTCATCATGATCGCCGTCATGTTCGTCGCCTGGGCGATCATCATGGTCGCCTTCTTCGTGCTGGCCGTGCAGCTCTTCATCACCATCCTGGAGTTCAAGCTGACGACGCTCGCCGGGTTCGTGCTCGTGCCCTTCGCCCTCTGGAACAAGACGACGTTCCTGGCCGAACGCGTGCTCGGCAATGTCATCACCTCGGGCATCAAGCTCATGGTGCTCGCCGTCATTATTGGCATTGGCTCGACGCTGTTCTCGTCGGTGACCGACGCGTTCCGCACCGGGGATGATGTGACGCTCGCCCAGGTCATGGGCACGGTGCTCGCCGCGATCGTCTTCTTCTGGATGGGCATCTTTGCGCCCGGCATTGCAAGCGGCCTCATCACCGGTGCGCCGCAGCTCG
>NZ_NCST01000074.1 GCF_002088975.1 Henriciella aquimarina | reverse complement strand
CAGGCGCCTGATGAAGGCCATGGGCCTGCAGGGCATTATCCGCGGCAAGCCGCATCGCACGACCTACAGCGACAAGGCGGCGCCGTGCCCGCTCGACCATGTGAACCGCAACTTCAAGGCCCCGGCGCCGAACCGGCTCTGGGTCAGCGATTTCACCTATGTCTCGACCTGGGCAGGGTTTGTCTATGTCGCCTTCGTCATCGATGTGTTCGCCCGCCGCATTGTCGGCTGGCGGGTCAGCCGGACAGCGCATGCGGACTTCGTGCTTGATGCCCTTGAACAGGCCTTGCATGACCGGCGGCCCTGCTCTGGAAGTGGTCTTGTCCATCATTCAGATCGTGGCAGCCAGTATGTCAGTATACGGTATACGGAGCGTCTGGCCGAGGCAGGTCTTGAGCCGTCGGTGGGCAGTGTTGGTGACAGCTATGACAACGCTTTGGCGGAAACCATCAATGGACTCTACAAGGCCGAAGTCATCTGGCGGAAAGGCCCGTGGAAATCCATCGATGCCGTTGAATACGCCACCCTCGAATGGGTCGACTGGTTCAATCACCGCCGCCTGCTCGAGCCAATCGGAAACATCCCACCGGCAGAAGCCGAGGCCAACTACTTTGCAGCGCTGAAGGAAAACGCTATCGCTGCTTGACCCCAACCAAACAGCCTCCGGGGTTACCGGCGCGGTTCAGTTACAGGTAATGACGGCATAGCTGATTTAGTTTTTAGTACATTTTCTCTCTTCCCTGGCTTTTTTCTGGCCGCAATGACCGCTGCAGCCACATTCCAAAATGAAACGATAGATGATGACATTCCTGATCTCGGGACTACGATGCCATTTCGGATTGATGGCGAAACGGTTTGGGATGTGCCTACAAAACGCATAATCGGCATTCGTCTCTTCTATTTTCTTCTTATATCCAGTCTAATATGCGTTGCGACATCTGGATCGCTCACTTTTCTATTCGATGACAATGCTATGGAAACAAGATTAAGTTGTTTTTACAATTTCGTTATACATGCTCTTGTTTTTCTGCTCTCATATCTTTCCAGCGTGATAGGATGTACCTTGCTTCAGGGTATGTATTTTTTTGCCGACACCATGATGAGGAAGGCTTAGGCCCTTCCCCTCCCACACGAAACCGCGCTAAAAGACCGCCCCGCGCTTTGGTCCCGACAGAATGGTCACGGGGAGTAGAATGTTCGAGCTTGTGGCGCTGCATGAGTGCGACCCCAGACAGGTCGCCCAGTTTCTCTCCCTCAACCGCGAGCGCTTCCAGCCCTTCTCGCCGACCCGCTCGGACCATTATTTCACCGATGCGCACTGGAAGGCCGCCTGCAAGGCTGCGCGCGCGGAATGGCGCGACGACAAGGCCTACCGGTTCTGCATCGTCCACAACAATGCCGATGTGATCGGCAAGATCGATGTCGACCAGGTGATCCGCGGGCCGTTCGAGAGCGCGGTGCTCGGCTACATGCTCGACCGGCGGTATGAGGGCCAGTCGGTGATGCGCCGCGCGCTGGAAGACGTGCTGACGCTCGCCTTCGGAGACTTCTCGCTGCACCGTGTCCAGGCCGCCATCATGCCGCATAATGCCCGCTCCCGTACCCTCATCACCCGCCTCGGTTTCCGCGAGATCGGGCTGGCCGAACGCCATCTGCGTCTGGATGGCGAATGGCGCGATCATATCCTCTACGAGATGCTGTCGGACCGATTTTCGCCCAGCGAGGCAGACGGCTGACTGTGCCAAGCCCGGACAGCCTGTGATGACGGGCCATTCAGCCCCCATTAAACTGGCATAATGTATGCACCATTGGGTTGACCGTCCCGGCCTGGCTCGTCCTAATGACCGGCGCTGGGGCCTCTTGCCTGTGACTTTCGGGTCGCAGGCGTCATGAAAAACGCGTAGATTGCCGCCCATGGACCGCCAAGACCCCAGATCCCAGGAGCAGAGCCTCCCCACTGTGACGCCGTTGCACCATCCCGGTGCACCGTCCCAACATCTCGACATGCTCGCGCAGGCGCGCGACCGCGGCGGGATGTTCCTCTGGATGGGGCTTCTGGGCGCCTTTGCCTGGTGGCTCGCCGCCTTTGGCGGGGTGACCGCGCTGATCGGCCTCGATGGGCTGTCTCAATACTCCTCCGCTGTTGTCGCCGCCGGGGCAATCGCGCTGGCGATCCCGGGGCTGATGCTGATCATGGCCGGCCTGCTCGCGCGGGAAAATTCGCGCGCCGCCTCGACCAATGCCGTCGTGCTGGAAGCCGCCGCCCGCCTGCTCGCCCCGATGGAGAAGAGCAGCCAGGAGTCCGGCGTCTTCGCCGACCAGATGCGCCGCAGCGCCGCTGATGTCGACCGCTCCATGGCGCACGCCCTCTCCTCGATGAAGGCGATGGCCGGGGAAATCTCCGACGAACGCCAACGGCTGGAAAGCGTCTCCTATGTCGCCGCCGACAATGCCAAGGACCTGTCCGCCCGGCTGGGCGATGAGCGCAAGGCGCTCGAACAGCTCGCCTCCGACATCCGCAAGCAGACAGAAATGATGAGCGAGGCGATCCCGCGCCAGGCCGCGCAGATGCGCGACTCCGCCCGGGCGGCTGCCGCCGACATTGCCCAGGCCGACCAGGCGCTGGAAGTCCGGCTTGAAAATCTCGACCAGGCGAGCACGAAGCTCACCGAAAAGGTCACGTCGCTCGACCAGATGTCGGTCGACGCCTCCAAGCGCAGCGAAGAGCTGATCTTCGCCGTGACGCGGATGGAAGAGAAGCTCGAACAGTCGCGCAAGATGGTCGAACAGGCCCTGCGCGCCGGCGAGATGGTCGCCGCTTCCGCCAGCACGACCGGCGACCGGCTGACCGAGGCGGTGAACTCCGCGCTCGACCATGCCCGCACCGCCTCGCGCGACATCCAGACCGAAGCGCTGGAAGCCGCCGAACGCGCGGCCACCTCGCTCG
>NZ_NCST01000073.1 GCF_002088975.1 Henriciella aquimarina | reverse complement strand
GCAAGCGTGATGGCGATGCCCGGCGCATTGTGGCGCATCGCATTCTCGATGAGATTGGCGAGCATCTGGGTGAGCAGCGCCCGGTCGCCCGGCACCGAGACCGGGCCTCCGGCCTCGACGGTGAGCGTGTCGCCGCGCTCGGCGGCCACCGGCTCATAGATCTCGCAGAGCTCGCCCAGCAGGGCGGGCAGGTCGACCGGATCGCCCCGGATCTCGGCGGCCCCGCTTTCCAGCTCGGCAATGCGCAGGATGGCGGAGAAGGTGTCGAGCGTCTCGTCGAGCAGCGCGATGGCTTCGGCGGTCTCCTCGCGCATCGCCGCGTCGCTCTGCGCGCTGGCGAGTTTTTCCAGCCGCTGGCGCAGCCGCCCGAGCGGGGAGCGCAAGTCATGCGCGATATTGGTCGAGACGTGGCGGACATCGTGGACAAGCTCCTCGATGCGGTCGAGCATCCGGTTGATGGTCTCGATCAGCCCGTCGAAGTCGTCGCCGCTGCCGCTCGGCTCGAGCCGGGCCGAGAGTGTCGCCTTGCCGATGCGGTCGGCGGTCTGCTTGACGCGCTCGACGCGCAGCAGGAAGCGGTGGCTGAGCAGGGCGCCAACAAGGATGGCGAGCGCGAGCATCGGCACGACGACGATCAGGAAAGCGTGCCGCAAGGCGCCGGCCGTGTCGCCGATCGAGCGCGTATCGGCCGCGACGCCGAGCGTGTAGCCATCCTCGAGCGGCGTGGTGAGCAGGATGAGGGGCGGGGCGTCCTCGGGCGCAAGCCGGCTCCAGCCGGGGGGGTCGGGCAGGCGCAGGCGGTCGAACAGGGCGATGCCGTCGGGGCTTTCCACGGTGTAGCGCAGCCGCGTGCCGGGATTGCGCTCCAGCCGCTCGCTGATGTCGTGGCGCAGCTCGTCCAGCCCGTCATCGGCATAGTCGCCCATCAGCTGACGGGTCTCGGCGGTGATCTGGTCGCGCAGCTGGTCTTCCATGTCCTCGCGCACGCTGAGATAGATGAACAGCGCCATCGCCATCATGCAGAGCACGAACAGGCCCGCCGCCAGGGCGGCGAAGCGGAAGCCGGCGGTGCGCAGGAAACTAGGCATCGTCATCGATGATATACCCCGCGCCGCGGACGGTCCGGATCAGCTCGCGCCCGAAGCCGCGGTCGACCTTGGCGCGCAGGCGGCTGACATGGGTCTCCACGATGTTGGTCTTGGGGTCGAAATTGAAGTCCCAGACATTCTCAAGCAGCATGGTCCGGGTCACGACGTGGCCCTTGTGGCGCAGCAGGAATTCCAGCAGCCGGAACTCGGTCGGCTGGACGGGGATCGGCTCACCGCCGCGTTCGACGGTGCGCTTGAGGCGGTTCAGTGTCAGATCGCCGGCGGTGTATTCGCTGTCTTCGGCGGGCGTGGTGAATTTTTCTCGGGTCATCACGCCGATGCGCGCCTGAAGCTCGGCAAAGGCGAAAGGTTTGACGAGATAGTCTTCGGCGATCTCAAGGCCGTTCACCCGGTCGTCGATCCCGCCAACGGCGGTGAGGAAGATGGCCGGCGTGGTCGTCCCGCCCGCACGCAGCATGGACAGCAGCCTGTAGCCGTCGAGGCCCGGCAGCATCCGGTCGATGATCAGCGCGTCATAGGCCGCATCGGTGGCGAGCATGAGGCCGTCCTGGCCGTTGGCGGCATGGTCGACGACATGGCCGGCCTCGCGGAAGCCGCGCGTGATATAGTCGGCGGTTTCCCGGTCATCCTCGACGAGCAGTATGCGCAAGCGGACGCTCCATGATTGCGGTGGCCCTGCCACATATAGGTGCGGCAGGGCCGGGGGTGGATGGAAACGCTCAAGATCAGTCGTCGTGATCCTCACGCGAGGAGAGAACCTCGCCGGTTTCGCCGTTCACGCGGACTTCGTAAACCGTATTGTCGGCCACGATGCCGACCTCGAATTCCGGCGAGAAGGAATCATCCTCGATCTGGGCTTCATAGGCCTTGCCATTGGTGTGGGCTTCAGCCGCCTCGATGGCCTCAGTGAGGGTGATCTTGGCATCGGCCAGGGCGCGGGCGTCCTCGGTGTCGGCCATGGCGAGCCCGGCTGTGGCGGTGCCGCCGACGAGAAGGGCGGCGATGGCGGATTTGGCTGCAAGTTTCATTGTCTGTCTCCTTTTTTCGTTGCACCAGTCTCAAGCTGGTGAGCCGGGTGTAGCCCGCCGCGCATGGAGGCGACTTTGCCCCGACTATACAAAATCCCAATCTTGCCGCGCCGCTGGCCTTTCCGCCCACGAAGAGCCTCCGTATAATCCCGCATTGTGGGCGTTTCTGCGGGCGATATAGCTCGGGCCCGAACCGGTAATGGGTAGAGGATGGCCACAACCCAGTATTTTTACAGCCGCCTGACCCGGCGCCTCGACGTGCTCGTGCGCGGGCGCCTCTGGCTGCAGGTGCTGATCGCGCTGGTCACGGGGGCGGGCCTCGGTGTCCTGCTCGGGCCGGATCTCGGCTGGATGAGCCGGGCGCATGCGGAGACGGCCGGCAACTGGCTGGCGCTGCCCGGCAAGCTCTTCCTGGCGCTGATCGGCATGGTCATCATCCCGCTGGCCGCCAGCTCCATCGTGCTTGGCATTGCCGGCAGCGGCGGCGGCGAAGCGATGCAATATGTCGGACGCCGGCTGGCCGTGTTCGTCCTGGCGACCACGGTGCTGGCCGCGATGATCGGGGTTACCCTGGCGCGCCTCATCCGGCCCGGCTTCTCCATCGATACCGAGGCCATTCCGCCGCCCAGCCTGAAGCCCGATCTCAGCCATCTGCCGCCGCCCGAACCGTCCGCCATCGAAGGGCTGACGCGCGGCCTGCCGGATCTCATCGTCGGCCTCATCCCGCAGAACATCACTGCCTCGATGATGGACCGCGACATGCTCGCCATCGTCATCTTCTCTCTGCTTGTCGGCATCGCAGTGGTCGGCGCGGAAAAGCGCGAGCTCACCCGGCCCATCGTCGCCCTCAGCGAGGCGGTGCTGGAGGTTTCCATGACGGTCATCCGCATCGCGATGCGCTTTGCCCCGCTCGCCGTCTTCGGGCTGATCGCCCAGACCACGCTGACCAATGGCGTCGCGACGCTGGTCGATCTCGCCCTTTATTGCGGGGTGGTGCTGTCGGGCCTTTTCATTCTGCTGCTGGTTTACCTGTTCCTGGCCGGGACGTTTGGCGGTGTCTCGCCGCTGGCCTTCCTGAAGAAGGTGGCGCCGGTCCAGTTGCTCGCCTTCTCCACGTCCAGTTCGGCGGCCGTGATGCCGCTGACCATGAAGACCGCCGTCGATAAGTTGGGCGTGCCGCCGAGCCTCGCCGGGGCGGTGATCCCGCTTGCGGCAACGGTCAACATGGCAGGCACGGCGCTCTACCAGGCCGCGGCGATTGTCTTCCTGGCCGATCTCGCCGGCGTCACGCTTACACTCGGGGATATGGCGCTGATCATGATCACCCTGACCGGCGCCTCCATCGGCGCGCCGGCGGCCCCGGGCGCCAGTATCGCCATCCTGTCGGCGACCGCGACCAGCTTCGGTGTGCCGCTGGTCGGTCTGCCGCTCGTCATGGGCGTCGACCGGATCCTGGACATGGCGCGGACCACGGTGAACGTCACTGGCGATCTCGTCCTCTGCCGCATTCTCGCCCGCAGCAGCCGGGCGCATGGCCTTGAGGTCGCGGACGCCCCAGCCGTGGCGGACAGCCTGCCCGCCGGCTCGTAACCGCCCGGCTCAGCCTGGCGCTGTCGTTTCCCTTGCGGTTGAAAGCGGGGCGACGCCGCGCGGTCTTTAGCGGAATGGCAGCTCACGCGTTTGCGGACAGGGAATCGCACACGTTCAGCTTGCATCGGCTTGTAACGCGTCCAAAAAATGCGGACATTAAGGCTTGGCGTGTCAGACTGTTGAGGGAAAACCGCCATAATATGAGGGAAAATCCGCAAGACATGTATCGTCTGGTTTATGTCAGCACGGCTGTCGACAATCTCGGTGACGAGGACATCGAGAACATTCTCAATGTGTCTCAATCGAATAATGATGAGCGCTACATCACAGGTTTCCTCGCGCACAATGGCAAAAGCTTCATGCAGGCGCTCGAGGGTGAGCGTCAGGAAGTTCACGAGATCTATGACCGGATCGCGAAGGATGACCGCCACTTCGGGGTCACGCAGATTATCGGCGAGCCGGTGGAGCATCGCGCCTTTCCGGAATGGTCGATGAATTACCACCGCGTCGATGGCCATGAAGGCTCGTCCACCATGGTGATCCGCAATGATGACTCGATCGATGCGCTTTTGAACCCTGACATGCCGCGCGATCTGCTTTATCTGTTCTCGAAATTCATCCGCATGCGCTGACCGGGCCGGGCCCGGCGGTCAGGCCTCTCCTGCTAACGGTCTGGAAACCGATTTCTGGAAGGGTGTGCGGCATGTCTATGACCGTGGCCCCAGAGGATTCGATGGAAAACGAGATGCAGCTACTCATGGCCCGCATCGCACATCTCGGTGAGCTCACCGAAGCTGACGCCCGGCGCATCGTGAACGATGTGTACAAGGATGGTGTGGTCAGCCGTGAGGAAGCCGAAGCGCTTTTCCATCTGAACGAGCAGCTTTCAGACCGCGATCCGCTCTGGGTCGAGCGTTTCATCGAGGCGATCAAGGATTTCCTGCTGACCCGCGAAGCCCCTGAAGGCTGGATCAGCGACGACGAGGCAGACTGGCTTATCGGGATCATTGGCCGCGACGGCCATGTCGAGACCGAGAGCGAGATCGACCTGATGCTGGCGCTGCTGCGCCAGGCCGAAGGCGCGCCGGAAAGCCTGTCGCGCTTCTGCCTGGAAGCCGTCTCGCGGCGCATCATCGAAGCTGGTGTGGCCGACGAAGCCATGTCCGACCGCATGCGCCGGGTGCTGTCTGCGCCGGCCGGCGAGGGGGCACTCTGGGTCACCCGTCACGAGGCGACGGTGCTGTTCCGGACGAATGATGCCATCGCCAATGCCCCGAATGCCAAGAGCTGGAACAATGTGTTCGCCAAGGCGATCCTCAACCATCTCGTCTCGGCCGCCCATCCCGACCCGACGACCGAATCCGATGCGCTGGCCCGCGACGCCTGGCTGAAGGACAACAAGGCCAGCGTCGGCGGGTTTTTCTCGCGCATGGCCAACGCCTTCACCAGCGGCACATGGTTCGACAAGATCAGCCAGGATGAAGAGGCCGCCGCACGCGCCCGCTATATGGCCAAGGAGGCCGCGGCGAAGACCGGCAAGGCCGTCAGCGAAGAGGAAGAAAAGTGGTTCCTGCGCCGGCTTGGCTGGGACAAGACCGTCAGCCCCGCCGAGCGCACCCTGATCGATCTTCTCAACAATGAGGCGCCCGGCTTTGCGCGCGGCTTGAGAGAGGCGACGCAGTCCATCGAGGCAGCCTGAGGCGATGGACCTGATCGGCATCTTTGCCCTTGCCGGGGTCCTCGCCACCCTGACCTGTATCATCCATCTCGGCGGGCTCGTGGCGCTCTCGGCCTTCATGCGCCGCACCCGCGCGCACCCGGCCCACCTGACGACCATGATCGGGCAGGGCGCGTCCATCATCGTGCATGTGATGACGATCTTCGCGCTGCACTCGGCCCAGATCTGGGTCTATACGATCGCTTTCCTGGTCCTCGGCGCCTTCGACACCCTCAATGACGCGGTCTACTATTCGATCTCGTCCTTCACGACGGTCGGTTTCGGAGACCTGCGCCCCGAAGAGCCCTGGCACATGCTGGGCGCTATCGAATCGGCGAACGGCTTCCTTCTCATCGGCTGGTCGACCGCCTTCCTGGTTTCGCTGTCCAGCCGTATCCGGATGTTCGAGGCCACGCTGGAAGAGAGCACCGCGCCGAAGCCCAATGACGGGTAGCGCGCTGAAAAAACTGGCAGGTCTTACGCAAGGTGAGATGATGGACAGACTGCCGGGCGGGCTATAAGCCACTTCGGATTGTATTTAGTTTCTGTTGTTTCAAGGGGCCGTCATGTTCAAGAAGATTTTGATCGCGAACCGGGGTGAGATTGCGGTTCGTGTCATCAAGACCTGCAAGCGCATGGGCGTGAAGACAGTTGTGGTCTATTCCGATGCCGATGCCGCTTCCATGGCCGTCGAGATGGCCGACGAGGCTGTTCATATCGGCCCGCCGGCGGCATCCGAATCCTATCTCGTCATGGACAAGATCGTCGACGCGGTGAAGCAGACCGGCGCGGAAGCCGTCCATCCGGGTTTCGGCTTCCTGTCGGAGAACCCCGAATTCGCCAAGCGGCTCGACAAGGAAGGCATCACCTTCATCGGCCCGAACCCGCACGCCATCGAGGCGATGGGCGACAAGATCAGCTCCAAGAACCTCGCCGCCGAAGCGGGCGTCTCCACGGTCCCCGGCCATATGGGCCTGATCGAGGACACCAAGGAAGCGGTGAAGGTCTCCAACGACATCGGCTATCCGGTGATGATCAAGGCCTCGGCCGGTGGCGGCGGCAAGGGCATCCGGGTCGCCTATAATGACAAGGAAGTCGAGGAAGGCTTCCCGGCTGTGAAGGCCGAGGCGAAATCCTCCTTCGGCGACGACCGCATCTTCATCGAGAAATTCATCGAGAGCCCGCGCCACGTCGAGATTCAGGTGATGGGCGACAAGCATGGCAACTGTGTCTACCTGTTCGAGCGCGAATGCTCGATCCAGCGGCGCAACCAGAAAGTCATCGAGGAAGCCCCGAGCCCGCTGCTCGACGAGGCGACCCGCAAGAAGATGGGCGAGCAGGCCGTCGCGCTGGCCAAGGCGGTCGATTATGACAGCGCCGGCACGGTCGAGTTCGTCGCTTCCGGCGTCGACAAGAGCTTCTACTTCCTCGAAATGAACACCCGCCTGCAGGTCGAGCACCCGGTCACCGAGATGATCACCGGCGTCGACCTGGTCGAGCAGATGCTGCGCGTCGCCTATGGCGAGAAGCTCGCCATCGAGCAGGGCGACCTGAAGATCAATGGCTGGGCGGTCGAAAGCCGCGTCTATGCCGAAGACCCGTACCGCAAATTCCTGCCCTCCATCGGGCGCCTGAAACGCTTCCATCCGCCGGAGGAAGGCGCGCTCAATGGCGGCACGGTGCGCATGGATTCCGGCGTGCGCGAGGGCGACGAGATCTCGATGTTCTACGACCCGATGATCGCCAAGCTGGTCACCCACGGCAAGGACCGCGACGAGGCGCTGGACGTCCAAGCCGCCGCGCTCGACCGCTTCCACATCGAGGGCATCCAAGACAACATCCCCTTCGTGGCCGCGGTGATGGACGAGGAGCGGTTCCGCTCCGGCGACATCACGACGAAATATATTCCCGAGCAGTTCCCGGACGGGTTCAAGGGCACTGAACCGACCGACTATCAGACGTTGATCCTGACCGCGGCGGCCGCCTATGTGCATGGCGTCTTTGCCCGGCGCGCGGAGAAGATTTCCGGCCGCATGAGCGAGCCGGGCGCGCAGCGCAAGGACTGGGTCGTCATCCTCGGCGACCAGCATTACGACATCGAGCTTGAGCTGGGCGAGGGTGAAGCCACGATCACCATCGACAAGACGGCGCACACCCTGGTCAGCAACTGGCGTCCGGGCTCGCACCTCTTCGAGGGCCATCTCGACGGTGAGCCCTTCGCGGTGAAGTTTGCCGACAAGACCGAAGGCTATGTCTTCCGCCATCGCGGGGTGTCGGTGACGGCGCTGGTCTGCACGCCGACGACGGCGACGCTGCATGCGCGCCTGCCGGAGAAGCCCAAGCCGGACATGTCCAAGCTGGTCATCTCGCCGATGCCGGGCCTGGTCGTCTCGATGGATGTCGAGGTCGGCATGGCGGTCGAGGAAGGCGAGGCGGTCTGCATCGTCGAGGCGATGAAGATGCAGAACATCATTCGCGCCGAAGCGACCGGAACGGTGAAGTCCGTCAATGTCGGGGCCGGCGACAGCGTGGCTGCCGACGAGGTGATGGTCGAGTTCGAATAGGCGTGTCCTGCAGCAGGCCGGGTCTTCCCGTCTGCTGCAAATCGCGCGACAGTAGGCCGGTCTGAGATGAGGGCCTGATGAACTATCTGCTTTTCAACCCGACCGGGCGGATCCTGAAGAACCGTTTCTGGCAGGGCCTTGTGGTCCTGACCGTGGCCTCGATCATCTTCCGCGCGGTGCAAGTCTATCTCGGCCCCGCGCTCGGCATGGGCGGCGGGCTGCTCTTCTTCCTGGTCGGGCTGGCCCTGATCTATGTCGAGATCTGCGTCTACGCCAAGCGCTTCCACGATGCCGGCACGACGGGCTGGTGGATCCTCGCTGTCTGGGTCGGCAGTTTCATCCTGAGCATGGTGCTCAACGGCCTGTTCGGGCCGATTTTCCTTGGCGAAGAGGGCGCGGCCGTCCAGCAGGAAGTGGCCGAGCGTCTGGCCCAGGGCGACTGGGCGATCGCGCTGGAAGGCGCCGAACGTATCGCCGAGTTGACCCTGCCGTTGACCATACTGACGCTGGTCGTCAACGCCGTTGTGCTCGGCTTCATCGTCGGTTCGCTGGCCACCGAACCGCGCACCAACAAGCACGGCCCCGTCCCCGGCACGCAGGACGATGAGTTCCGCTGACAAAGCTCTTATCGTTTATTGATAAATAAGAAAAAGCGCGTATAACCGTTTTTCGATAAGAACGGGAAAGCCCTGACGGATGTCCGATACAACACAAACCGTGCTCGATCCGAAACGCCCCTGGCTGACGGATCCCCGCGAGCTGCCCTCGCAGATGAACTGGGTGCAGACCCTGTTCAATCCCACGGGCGAGTCGCCGAAGCTGCATTTCACGCGGGCCTGGACACTGCTCTTCTTCCTGCAGCTGCTGGTCATCGTGATCCCGTTCAGCGTGGCGCTGGTGCTCGACATGGCGGGCGGGGATGGAAAACCGGTCGGCATGATTGGCGTCTATGCCACGCCCGTCGTCTTCATCGTCACGACGCTGATGTCCTATGTGATCCATACGCGCCGGCTCAACGATGCCGGAAAGCCGGCCCTGCTGGCGCTCCTCCCGCTCCTCCCGCTTGTTCTGGCCATGGGGGCCTTCATGGTCGCCGCCGGCCAGCAGGCGACGCAATATGACAAGCGCTTCGAGATGCGCCAGGAATACCTGGCCGATCCGGATGCCTTCCGCGCGAAACAGAAAGAGCAGCAGGACAAGAGCCGCGAGGCCGCCGAAGCCAAGGCGGCCGAGTCCGGTGAGGACGGCACCTCGCAGGCGGGCGGCGGCGCCGAAGGTCAGCAGCACGCCGCCGGTGCCGTCGGGCCGGGCGGCCACCCGCTCAATCTCGACAAGCCAATGGACCCGAAAGCGCAGACTGTGCTCAAGGCCGCCTTGCCGACCATCCAGTATGTGATGATCCCGCTGTCGGCCCTGGTCGCCGTCTGGAGCCTGCTCTGGGTCGCCCGCGTGCCGTATTTCGGGACCTATCCGGGCCCGGCCTCATCCGGCAGCGGTGAAGGCCGCCGCGCCTACGAGGCCTGAACCTCGGACAGCGGCGCCGGCACGTCGACCAGGTCCGACAGGAAGATCTCCCGGAAGGCCTGTTTCAGCGCCTCGTCGGCATCATCCATCGTGACCGGCAGGCCGAGATCGACCAGGCTGGTCACGCCGAGCCCGTCCTGCGAGATGCCGCACGGCGTGATGCCGCCAAAGTGGCTGAGGTCCGGCTCGACGTTCAGGCTGATGCCGTGGAAACTCACCCAGCGTTTCAGGCGCAGGCCGATCGCGGCGATCTTGTCCTCGCGCATCGGTCCGCCCGGCTGTGTGCGGTCGACCCAGACGCCGACGCGGCCGTCGCGAATCTCCCCGGTGACATTGAAGGCGTCCAGCGCGGCGATGACCCAGGCTTCGAGCTTTGCCACGAAATCGCGCACATCCTTGCCGCGCTTCGAGACGTCCAGCATGACATAGGCCACGCGCTGGCCGGGGCCGTGATAGGTGTACTGCCCGCCGCGCCCGGCCTCATAGACGGGGAATCGGGTGGCATCCTTGAGGTCTTCAGGCTTCGCACTGGTGCCGGCGGTATAGAGCGGCGGGTGTTCCAGCAGCCAGACAAGTTCGGGCGCACCGGTGTCGCGAATGGCGCGCACACGGCGTTCCATGAAAGCCACAGCGGCCTCATAATCGACGCGGGAAGGGCTGACAGCCCATTCTACAGCAGGATAATCTGTCATTTGACGCATATAGAGATGCAGGGAGGGCTTCACAAAGTCTTCCTGCGCACTTATACCGCGCGGACTTCCCCGACGGGACTCTTTGCGGTCGTGGCGGAACTGGTAGACGCGCAGCGTTGAGGTCGCTGTGGAGCAATCCGTGGAGGTTCGAGTCCTCTCGACCGCACCATCCCGGGGGAAGCTGGCAAGGGGACAGGGTGACTGTCCGGACGAGAGGAGACTCACCCCATGTCCGAGCAGCCTCAGACCCAGACATCCGAACAGGAAGACGAGCCCGTCCGCGAGCGCCATCTGGCGCTGGAGCAGGATGTGCGCGAAGCCGTCTGGGACGAGGATGCCCGCTGGCTGTCGCGTACGCTGAACCGGCTGCACCCGGCCGACGCCGCCGACCTTCTCGAACAGCTCTCCACCGAGGACTTCTCCGAAGCCGTGAAGCTGCTCGGCGGTCAGCTGCCGACCGAGATCATCATCGAGCTGCGCGACGAGTATCGCGAGGAAGCCGTCTTTGTCCTGCCGGACGAGGCGGTGGCGGCCGTCCTCGAAGAGCTCGACTCGGACGATGTCACGACCATCCTCGAAGACCTCGACGAGGACCGGCGCGAGCGCATCCTCGATGAGCTGACCCCGGCCGACCGGGCGACCTTCGAACAGGGCCTCGCCTATGAAGAGGATTCGGTCGGGCGCCTCATGCAGCGCGAATATTTCGCGGCGCCCGAATTCTGGACGGTCGGCCATGCCATCGACCATGCCCGCGACAATGCCGAAGCGCTGCCGACCGAGTTCTACGAAGTCTATGTCATCGACCCGACGCACCGGCTGAAGGGCCAGGTGCCGCTCGGCACGCTGCTTCGCACCCCGCGGGACGTGAAGCTCGCCGACATCATGGAAGAGGTCCAGTCCGGCATCACCGCCGAGATGGACCAGGAAGACGCCGCCTACCAGTTCCAGAAATACTCGCTGGCCTCGGCGCCGGTCGTCGACAAGGCCGGACGCCTGACGGGCATGCTGACCGTCGATGACGTGGTCGACGTCATCCAGGAAGAAAACACCGAAGACCTTCTCGCCCTGTCGGGCGTGAACTCGGCCGAGGGCACCGACACAGTGCTGGACTCGGTGAAGGCGCGGGCGCCCTGGCTGGCGGTGAACCTGTTCACCGCCTTCATTGCCTCCGGCATCATCTCGCTGTTCGAGGGCACGATCGACCAGATCGTCCAGCTCGCCATTCTGATGCCAGTCGTCGCCGCGCTGGGCGGCAATGCCGGCAGTCAGGGCCTGGCGGTGGCCGTGCGCGCCATTGCCGAGCGCGAAATGGACGGCGATGCCAGCCGGCGGGCCATCGTCCGCGAGACGCTGACAGGCATCGCCAATGGTGTTCTTTTCGCCATCGGTGTTGCGCTTATCGCTGGTTTCTGGTTCCAGAGTGCCGCGCTTGCCCTGACGATCGGGGTCGCGATGTTCGCGACCTTTGTCTGGGCGGGGTTCTCGGGCGTTATCGTTCCGCTGTCGCTGAGAAAGGTCGGGGCTGACCCGGCGGTTGCCTCCTCCGTCTTCGTCCTGACGCTGACGGACATCATGGCTTTCTTCAGCTTTCTCGGGCTGGCGACGCTTATCCTGCTGTAATTGCGGGAAATTCGCGTATCAGGCGTCAGACTTGCAACGCGACGCCATCAAGAGGTGCCGATTGTATCGGTATGGAGCAGTTTGTTTATGGCGTCAGAACTTCGCACGTCCGAGGCCGGGCTGAAGCTGATCATGGCATATGAGGGCTTCCGCGCTCATTCCTGCCGCCTGCCGGATGGCCGGTGGGTGATCGGCTATGGCCACCTCAAGGCCGCGCGCGAAGGGCTGCGGGTGAGCCAGGCTGAAGCGACCGCCATCCTGCGCGAATTTGACCTGCCGCCCATCGAACAGGCCATCCGCGACCTTGTCCTGGTGCCGCTCAACCAGAATGAATTCGACGCGCTTGTTTCCTTCGTCTTCAACATCGGCACCGACCAGTTCGCGGCCTCCAATGTGCTCACCGATCTCAATGCCGGCGACCGGATGATGGCCGCCTCCTCGATGGAGCGCTGGCGCAAGGCGAAGGTCGGCCCGCGGGACATGGTGGTCGATCCGCTGGTCCGCCGCCGCGCCGATGAGAAAGCGCTTTTCCTGAAGACGACCGGAGCGGTGCCGCTGGCCGCCTCCAGCCGCTTCCGTCCGATCCAGGACCTTTACGATGTCCGCGAAAGCGGGCGCAATTTCACGATTGTCGAGACGACCGATATGGATGCTGCCGAAGAGCTTGAGGACGAGGTCACCGAAACCGCGCCGGAAGCCGCCGCCCGCAATGTCCGCGAGCGGCTGACCCGTATTCTGGGCGAGCAGGCGCCCGCTGGCATGGCCGCAGAGGCCGCGGCTGCTGGCGAGGGCGCCGGGCACGACGCCTCCGTCGAGGAAATCCGCGCGGCGATCTCCGCGCTGGTCGCCGAAGAGGAAGACGAGACCGGCGAGGGAGAGCCGTTCGATCTCGAAGCCAGCAATGACAATCCCTATGAGGTCGAGACCGGCCCGCTGAAAATGGCGCCGGGAGAAGCCGCAGAGCATCGCGGCCTCTATATCGACGATGTCAGCCCGGTCGACATCCCGCCGGCCGATCCGAGCCTGCAGCGCGATGACAGCCGGGAAGGGCCGCTCGAGACCGGCCTGTTCGGCCTTGTCGCCCTGATCGGCGCGCTGTTGGCCGTCTATGGCGGCGCGAAAGTGTTTGGCTGGCTCGGGACGGCGGGGACGCAAACGGGCCTTGCCGCCTATCTCTCGCCGTTTCTGCTGCTCTGCGGCGGGCTGATCTTCGTGATCATGGCCTATTACTTCGTCCGCGCCGTGGGCGCGCGGGACTAACCTGCCGCCTGCATCGTGCCGGCGTCGGCGCCCGCATTCAGGGTCTGGCCCATCGCCGTGAGAAGGGCGCGTTCGTCGATCGGCTTGGAGACATAGCCGTCAAAGCCCATGGAGAGATACTTCTCCCGGTCGCCCGCCATGGAGTCGGCGGTCAGCGCGATGACCGGAACACGCCGGTTCATGCCCTCGGACTGGCGCAGGCGCCGGAAGGCTTCGGCGCCGTCGAGGCCCGGCATGTGGATGTCCATCAGAACGATGTCGAACGTCGCTTCCTCAAGCGCGGCAAGCGCCTCGTTGCCATCCTCGGCGACACTCACGGTGACCCCGTAAGGCTCCAGGAAGGTGCGCGCGACGCGCAGATTGATGCCATTGTCGTCGACCACCAGCGCCCGGGAGCCTGAGAGTCCTCTGCGCGGCATGCGCCGGGGCAGGGCGACGGGTCTGGCCGAGGAGGCCGTGGTGCACATCTCCGTGGCCGGCGCGGTAAAGGTGAGGGTGAAGACCGAACCGCGGCCTTCCTCGCTGACGGCAGAGACATCCCCGCCCATCATTCGCGCCAGCTGGCGGGTGATCGACAGGCCGAGGCCCGTGCCGCCGAATTTCCGGGTGGTCGAGCCGTCGGCCTGCGAGAAGGACTCGAAGATGCCGTCGATCTTGTCCTGCGCGATGCCGCAGCCCGTGTCGGCGACATGGATTGTGACGAGATGCTCGCCTGCGCCCTGATCCTGCGAGGTGACGACCACCTGAACCTCACCGCGCGCGGTGAACTTGATGGCGTTCGAGATCAGGTTGCCGACGCACTGGCGCACACGCACCGCATCGAAGACGAGGGCGGCGGGCACGTCCGGGGCGACGAAGAGCTCAAGCTCGATGCCTTTCTCTTTGGCTGCGGTCTCGTGCATCCTGTACAGGCCGTTCAGCTTGTGGCGCAGGTCGCCGGGCACCGGGCTCACCTGCATCTTGCCGGCCTCGATCTTGGAGAGGTCCAGAATATCGTTCAGCAGCACCATGAGCGAGCGCCCGGACTCCAGGATGATGGAGACCTGTTCGGCCTGTGAGGGGGTGAGGTCGTCATGGACGAGCGTCTGCGCCATGCCGAGCACGCCGTTCAGCGGGGTGCGGATCTCGTGGCTCATATTGGCGAGGAATTCCGACTTCATCCGGGTCGCCTGTTCGGCGCTCTGCAACGCCTCGCTCAGCTCATGCGCCTTGCGGCGCTCCTCGCGCACATCCTGGATGTGCATGATGTAGACCGGGTCGCTCTCGCCCGGCAGATAGGCATTGTTTAGCGCGATGGACACGCGGATGCGCTCGCCCGACAGCGACACGATTTCCGCGTCGGAGACGTGGCGGATCATGTCGTTGCTATCGAGCTTGCGCTGCAGGGCTTCGCTGCGCATCGCCTGGCCGGGCCCCATTAGCGTATCGACATGCTGGCCCATCATCTCGTCGAGCGTATGGCCGGTCAGCTCGGACAGGGCGTCGTTCATATAGAGCAGGCTGCCCGTGTGGTCGGCAATCGCGATGCCGTGTAGGGCATGGTCGCAGGCCAGCCGCAACAGCTCGGCCCGGCCAATCGCCTCATCGCGCTCCTGCACGATGTCGGTAACTTCGTGGGAGCAGGAGAGCACGCCGCGCTCGGTCGGCAGCAGCATGGTCTTCATGATCTTGCTCAGCTTCTTCGCGGCGCGGCCCTGCCGGGTATAGAAGGTGGCGGGTTCCCCGGTCTCCATGCATTTGAGCACGGCCTTGGCCATATCGGATTCGCGATAGGAGGGGTCGAACTTGAAAACGTGCGTGCCGACGACGCTGCCGCCCTCGGGCAGGATCAGCTCGTTCATCATGGTATTGGCGTCGATCCACTCAAGGTCGACGATATTGCCCGCCTCGTCGTGGATTGGCGCGGTTTCGGCCACGATTATCGGAAGCCGGTCAAATGTGCTGGCGTCCATCCAGTCTGTCCCTACTCTGTAGCAAGCGCTACAGGATATGCAGGAACATGCTTAACACGGTATTGAAAAATCAAGGTATCGTGACGTAACCATAGAATTTTTTTATCTTGCGGCGCAAAGCCCCGCCACACGGGGCTGGCCGGCCTGGCATGACGTGCCTTTCATTGGATTTCCCCGGTCAATCTGCGAAGCTGGCCCACAGGTTCCGCGCGGGCCGGGCTTGTCAGCCGGGCGTCGTAAAACATCTCTAGGGTGGAACGGACAGGACAGACCTGCGCTTTCTCCAAGGCAGGTTACCGAAAAGGAGCGCTCCATGCCGCAGCAGGCCCTCTCGACCCGTGCCGGGGCCCAGTCGGGACCCTTGGCCGAGGCCTTTGACGAGGTGCGTGCCGCCTCGATGGCACTGGCCGAGGGGCTGTCGGATGCCGATGCCACGGTCCAGTCCATGGAGGATGCGAGCCCCGCGAAATGGCATCTGGCGCATGTCACCTGGTTCTTCGAACGCTTCGTCCTGAAGCCGCACCTCAAGGGCTATGACGGCTTCAGCGACGATTTCGACTATCTCTTCAATTCCTATTACGACGCCGTCGGCGACCGCCATCCGCGTCCGCGCCGGGGCATGCTGACCCGGCCGCGCCTGAACGAGGTGATGGCCTACCGCACGCATGTCGATGCCGGCATGCGCACGCTGCTGGATGGAGACATCAGCGACGACCTCGCCGCGCTCATCACGCTCGGCCTGCACCATGAGGAGCAGCATCAGGAGCTGTTCCTGACCGACATCCTGCACCTCTTCGCGCAGAACCCGCTGAAGCCCGCTTTCCGCCCGTCAGAGCCGCGCCTGATGCAGCAGCCGGCGAGCCCGCTCGCCTGGCAGCGTTTCGAGGGTGGCCTCATCGAGACCGGCCATGAAGACGACGGCCGTTTCGCCTTCGACTGCGAAGGCCCGCGCCACAAGGTCTGGCTGGAGCCGTTCGCGCTTGCCAACCGGGCCGTCACCAATGGCGAATGGATCGCCTTCATCGAGGAGGGCGGCTATGAGCGCCCCGATCACTGGCTCTCGGATGGCTGGGCGACCTGTCAGGCCGAAGGCTGGAAGGCGCCGCTCTACTGGCGCAAGGAGAAGGGCGAGTGGTGGACGATGACCCTGCGCGGCTGGCAGCCCGTCGATCCGGAGGCCCCCGTCTGCCATGTCAGCCATTACGAGGCCGATGCCTATGCGAGCTGGGCCGGCGCGCGCCTGCCTGCTGAAGCCGAATGGGAGCTTGCCGCACGCGGCCATCCGCTCGCGGGCAACGATGCCGGCACCGGGCGCCTCAGCCCGGCCCCGCAGACAGGTGGGGGGCTGGCCGGCCTCTTCGGCGATGTCTGGGAATGGACGCGCAGCGCCTATTCGCCCTATCCGGGCTTCAGGGCCGCCGAAGGCGCGGTCGGCGAATATAATGGCAAGTTCATGAGCGGGCAGATGGTGCTGCGCGGCGGCTCCTGCGCGACGCCGCCCGGCCATATTCGCGGGACCTATCGCAACTTCTTCCATCCGGGCAAACGCTGGCAGTTTTCCGGCCTGCGCCTGGCGAGGGACGTCTGATGGACGGCATGATGAGCGATCCGTTTCGCGAGGATGTGCTGAAAGGCCTGTCCAATCCGCAGAAATCCCTGCCGAGCCGATGGCTCTACGATGCGCGGGGCTCCGAGCTTTTCGACGACATCACCGAGCTGCCGGAATATTACCCGACCCGCACCGAGCTGAAGATCCTGCGCGAGCGCGCGCCCGAAATGGCAGAGGCCATCGGGCCGGAGGCCGTGATCGTGGAATATGGCGCCGGCTCGCTGCTCAAGGTGCGCATCCTGCTCGATGCGCTGGAGAATCCGGCCGCCTTTGTGCCGGTCGACATTTCCGCGAGCCATCTGGAAGCCGCTGCCGATGAGCTGAAGGCCGACTATCCGGGGCTCGCCATCAAGCCGATCGCGTCGGATTTCATGGCCTCCAATCTCGGCGAGGGCCTGCCGGAGGCGAAGGGCCGCCGGGCCGGTTTCTTCCCCGGCTCGACGGTGGGCAACCTCTCCGACGCGGAGATTCTGCGCTTCCTGTCCAATGCGCGCGCCGACCTTGGCGACGGGGCCTGTTTCATCGTCGGGCTCGACCAGCCGAAATCCCCGGACGTCCTCGTTCCGGCCTATGACGACGCCCAGGGCGTGACTGCCGCCTTCAACAAGAACCTGCTCACCCGCATCAACCGCGAGCTGGGCGGCGATTTCGACGTGGACAGCTTCGAACATGAGGCCCGCTGGAACGCGGACGAGAGCCGCATCGAGATGCACCTGAAGAGCCTCAAACCGCAGTCCGTCACGATTGCCGGCGAGCGGTTCGACTTCGAGGCCGGCGAGACCATCCATACCGAGAATTCGCGCAAGATCGCGCTCGACCTTTTCGCCCAGATGGCCGAAAAAGCCGGCTGGCGCCTGACCCGGCGCTGGATGGACGAAGATGAGCTGTTTGCCGTGCTGATGCTCGAGGCGGTCTAGCCGCCGGCAGACCGATCCGGCCTCAAGGGGGAGGGGCCCAAATGACACTCGGGGAATACAACGCCTTCTGCGAAAGCCTCGCCCACACCACCCATGTCGTCCAGTGGGGCGGCAGTCATGTCTGGAAGGTCGGCGGCAAGGTCTTCGCGATTGGCGGGGACAATGGCCCGGAGGGCTTCCGGGTGAGCTTCAAGGTCTCGCCGCTCGCCTTCGATATCCTGAAGGAGCAGCCCGGCTGCCAGGGCGCGCCGCATCTTGCTTCGCGCGGCATGAAATGGATCCAGCGCTTCTCCGATGAGGCCGTCGATGACGCAGCCCTGAAGGACTATCTCAGCGAGAGCTACCGGCTCGTCTCGTTGGGTCTGACGAAAAAGCTTCAGAAGGAGCTGGGCCTCAACCAGCCGGATTGAGCGCGGGCGGGCCTGCGGTGAACCGCCATGTGTCTGGAACCGGCCGGCCCGGGCTCCCGTTGCATTTTCAGGATGAATCTCGAGGACAAAGAGGCCCGCGCATGACCCTGACAACAAAGCATTTTGGCGTCGACATTCCGAAGATCGGTTTCGGCACGTGGAAACTTCAGGACGAAACCGCGCAGATGTGCGTCGCCAAGGCCATCGGGGCTGGCTATCGCATGATCGACACCGCCCAGGCCTATGAGAACGAAACCCATGTGGGGCGCGGCATCGCCGATTCCCCGACACCGCGCGAAGAGCTGTGGGTTACGACCAAGATCTGGATGTCGGAGTTCAAGGATGGCGATTTGCAGGCGTCGCTGAAGCAAAGCCTGGAACGGCTCAAGCTCGATCAGGTCGACCTTACCCTGCTGCACTGGCCCAACCGGGACGTGCCGCTGGAAGAGACGATAAAGGCGCTGAACGACGCCTGCGACCGGGGCATGACGAAGCATATCGGCGTGTCGAACTTTACCGTCGCCCAGATGGGCGAGGCCGTGAAGCATTCCAAGGCGCCGATCCTGACCAACCAGGTCGAGTACCACCCCTTCATCGACCAGACGCCGGTACTCGAAGCCGCCCATGCGATGGGCATTTCGGTCACGGCCTATTCCCCGCTGGCGCAAGGCCAGGTCTTCGACAGCCCCGTGCTGAAGGAGATCGGCGAGAAATACGGCAAGTCGCCGGCCCAGGTGACGATGCGCTGGTTCGTGCAGCAGCCGGGCGTCATCGCCATTCCGCGCTCATCATCGCCGGACCATCTGGCCGCGAACAATGACGTTCACGATTTCGAACTGACCGCCGAGGAGATGGGTCGCATCCATGCGCTGAAGGCCAATCACCAGCGCCTCATCAATCCGAGCTGGGCGCCTGATTGGGACAAGGCCGCGTAAAGCCGACGGCTGCTCAGACCTCTTCCATGGTCACGCTCGGAATCTCGTTGACCGGGCCATAGCAGAACTCGTGAAGCGCGCCGCGCGCGATAGCCGTCTTGGCCGCCTCGTAGCCGGCCTGGACAGCCTCTTCATAGGCTTCCCAGTCCCGCAGCTCGATGTCGCGCATTTCCGGCAGGATCAGCACGTCGGCCAGTTCGCGCCCGGCATTCGGGTTCACGCTGACCGTGGCTGAGCGCATCAGCAGTCCGGCAATCGGCGGCGCCGAGGAGAAGCCATGCTTCCATACCCAGCGGAAGAAGCCCGGCGGGTCTTCGAAGTCGCTGGCATGAAGCCCCTCCGGAGAGCGCGCCACATCCGAGCCGACGATGACGCCGCGATGCAGCTCGCGCATGACGTCAGTGGGGAAGTTGTTGAGCACGGCGCCATCCACCAGGATTTCCCCCTCATGCACGACCGGCGGCAGGATGCCCGGCAGCGAGATGGTGGCGCGCAGCGCATCGCGCAGCACGCCGGAGCGATGGACCCGGTAGGTCCCGTCGCTCAGATTGGTCGACACCGCAAAGAAAGGGATGTCCAGCTCGCCGATTTCGGTCTCGCCGAAATGTTCGTGCAGACGGGACTTCACCCGCTTGCCGCGCACCAGGCCGACGACCGGCAAATTATAATCGCCCAGCGGATTGCTATCGACGAAGGCCTTGCGGATGCGCATGTCGATTTCATCATCGTCCCAGCCCATTGCCACGCAGGCCGCCACGACCGCGCCCATAGACGCGCCACCGGCAAAGTCGATCGGGATGCCGGCTTCGCGGAAGGCGCGCACGAGACCGATATGGGCATAGGCGCGCGCCCCGCCGCCTGAGAGCACCAGGCCGACAGAACGTCCCGCCATCACGCGGGCGAGCCGGTCGCAGGAGGGGCCGTCCATGCCTTCCCAGTGGAAGAGCCGGGCCGCGCCGGCGGCTTCGCGCCAGTCGACCGGGCGCGAAGCCTTTCGTTCCGAGCTGTGATGCAGCAGCACCACGTCGATCAGCTGCAGCTGGCGGGCCGGGGAATCGTCTTCCGGCATCAGGGGGCGCGAGGGCCGGGCATCGGCGCGCCCCACCACCCAGATCCGGTCGGCCTGGCGGGTCGACAGCCGGAACCAGGAGGAGTCGCCGACCGAGGCCACCAGCATGACGACATCATTATTGGCTTCCAGATCGTCGAAATAGCCCGTCGGCTGGTCGGTGCCTTCCACCTCGTCGATGATGCGGGACTTCAGGCCGAGCGTGTCGAGCGAGGCCTTCAGCGCGCGGGCGCGCAGCTTCAGGTCGATGGTGGGGGAGGTCGCGATCAGGGCGAAAACTTTCGGCGCATTGCGGCGGCTGGGTTTGCGCCCTTCGCGCAGGCGCGTCAGCATCAGCCGGATCATCGCGGTCAGGATTTCCGGCTCGGCCTTTACCAGCCGGTCGAAGCCCTTGCGTGAAATCTCCAGGATCTCGGCATCGCGCAGCGCATAGACCGAACTCGTATGCGGGGCATTGTCGGGTATGCCGTCGCCATTCGCATCGATGGCGCCTTCAAACAGCGCCATCTCGCCGACCGGCTCGCCGGCCCGGATATGGCCGATGAAGTCGCTGCGCCCGTCGGGCATGGTGCGGAAGGCGCCGAGCGAGCCCGACAGGACGAAATAGATCGAATTGGACATCTCGCCGGCCCGAAACAGCTCCCACCCGGCGGGCAGGGAAAACCAGCGCGCTTCCCGCCCGGCAGCCTTCAGCGCGCGCTTGGGCACGTCTTCCAGGAAGGGGATGGTTTTCAGGGCCGGGGCGATGTCGAGACTCATGGCCCTGAATGTGTTCATCCCGAAGGCATCTGAAAAGGGTTTTTTGCCCTTATCCTTGCTTGATGCGGGGAGTGTTTTGAACATCGTCATGCTTCGGGATGACACCACGTCATTGCGACAATCGTTTTGCAAGAACCGGTCCAGACGGGGGCCAGACAGCGGCAAACGCGGGGCTAGGGAGTTTCCCGGATGGCGCTGGGGAAGGGCGCGCTGATAAGGCTGGCCACGTGCCGAGCGGAGGTGGTCATGGCCCGGATCTGTATAATCAACGCCCATCCCGACCCGACGCCGGGCCGGTTCTGCCATGCCTTGGCGGACGCCTATGAAGAGGGCGCGCATGAGGGCTGGCACACGATCGAACGCATCAATATTGCCGAGCTCGATGTCGCGCCGCTCTCATCGGTGGCCGATTTCGCGACCCCGCCGCCGGAGCCGGTCTTCAGCGAACGCGAGAAGCTCGCCGGGGCCGACCATGTCTGTCTCATCTTCCCGCTCTGGCTCGGCGCGATGCCGGCAAAGGCGCGCGCCTTCTTCGAACAGATGGCGCGGGCGGAGTTCCTGCTGGCGGCCGCCGACAGTTCGAAATCCTGGCCGAAGAAGATGATGAAGGGGAAGTCGGCCCGCATCATCGTCACCATGGGCATGCCAGGCTTTGCCTACAAACTGGTCTTCGATTCCGGCAGCCTGAAAGCGCTGGAACGCGGCATGCTCGGCATCTCCGGGTTCAAGCCGGTGCGCCACACCATTCTGGGTGGGGTCGAAGCCGCCGGCGCCGACAAGCGGAAAGCCTGGTTGCAGAAAATCAATCAGCTCGGCCAGAAGGCTGAATAGAAAGATTTTTCCGGGGCTAAGCCTACCCGCTCCTGACGTCTGTCCAATTCTTAACGCAGCCTTTTGGCGGTTTCGTGCGTCTTTAGGATGCGTCTCAGAAATTGACGCCAAACAAAGGGAGTAACCCATGAAACGCTTCGCAATCATCGCATCCGCCGCCGCAGCTGCCGGCGCCTTCTCGGCCGCTTCTGCCGGCGAAATGGCATCCTTCACCAAGATCGATGCCAATGGTGATGGTGTCGTCAGCGAAACCGAATTCGTCGACTACAAGACGGCGGAAAGTGACATCTCCGAAGCCGAGGCTTCCGAAAAGTTCGCCAAGGTCGATGCGAACTTCGACGGATCCGTCACCGAGGCTGAAATGGAGGCCGCAGTGGAGAAGTGGAAAGACAAGAAAGACGCAGACGTTGAAGTCGACGTCGACACCGATTCGGGCAGCTACTAGAGCGTCCGTCTCACCCCCTCAGAGACTGATTGGGCCTGCCTCCTCAAGAGGCGGGCCCTTTTCATGCGCGCTTGATTTTGTCATCCGGACGCGCTTGCAACGAGGAAGTGGATCAGGGAGGCGATTCTGAGCGGAAACAGGTTCGATTTGCTCCGGCTCGTTTTCGCCATGGGGGTCTTCGTCTATCATGGCCATGTTCTGGCCGGGCCCGCGCCGGACGACGCGCTGCTGGAGGCGCTCATCCGGCTGGCGGCGCTGTCGATCGAAGGCTTCTTCATCGTGTCCGGCGCGCTGGTCTTCGGCTCGCTGGAACGTTCCGGCTCGCTGGCAAGCTATGCCGGCAAGCGCGTGCGGCGGCTCTATCCGGCCTATGCCGCGGTGATCCTGCTGGCGGCGGTGGCGAGCCTCGTGGTGACAGGCGGGGGCGATCTGGCTGGCGTCGCGCGCTATCTCGGCGCCAATCTCGTTTTCCTCAATTTTCTCGAGCCGACCCTGCCGGGGCTCTTCACGGGCAATCCGCATACGGAAGTGAACGGCGCGCTCTGGACGCTGAAGATCGAGGTGATGTTCTACATCGCCTTGCCGGTCATCGGCTGGCTGATGACGAAGTTCGGCACGGCACGCTGGGCGGTGATCGGCCTCATCTATGCCGGCGGTGAGGCGTGGCGCATCGGCCTGCCGCTTCTCCTCGACCATCCGTTCGCGCCGGCCTTTGCCCGCCAGCTGCCCGGTCAGATGGCCTTCTTCGCCAGCGGCATGGCGCTCTGGCTGGTCTGGGACCGGGCGAAGGCGCAGCCGGGGCGTTTCGGCCTTGCCGGGGCCGGGCTTCTGGCGCTCTCCTTCGCGCACCCCGTTCTGGAGCCGCTGCGCGCCGCCGGGCTGGCGGGGCTGATCGCCTTTGCCGCCTTCCAGCCGGGCCCGAAGCTCGATGCCGCCCGCTTCGGTGACATCAGCTATGGCGTCTACATCACCCATTTCCCCGTCCTTCAGGCACTCATCGCGGCCGGGGCCTATACCGCGCTGACAGGGCCGGGCGCCTTCGCCCTGGCCGTGGCGCTCGTGCTGGTGGCGAGCTTCCTGCTCTGGCACCTCGTCGAACGCCCGGCGCTGCGCCGCGACAGCCATTACCGCCGCGTCGAGGCAGCGCATCAATCGCCGTTTCCAAGCCAGCATTGAGGCCCTAGTGTCACGGCCAAACAGGAGACAGCCATGGACGAATACGAAACCATCAATCTCGACGCCACACCGGGCGGCATCGGTGTCATCACGCTCGACCGGGCCGACAAGCACAATGCCTTCAACGCCCAGGTCATCGAGGAGCTGACGGACGCGCTGGAAACCATCGAGGAGCAGGAGACGCTGCGCATGGTCATCCTGCGCGCCAACGGCAAGAGCTTTTCCGCCGGCGCCGATCTCACCTGGATGAAGGCGGCGGCCGACTATACCCGCCACGAGAACGAGCAGGACGCCTACCGCCTCGCCGAAATGCTGCGCAAGCTCGCCAACCTGCCGCAGATGACGGTCGCGCTGGTGCAGGGCGCGGCGATGGGCGGCGGGGCCGGTCTGGTCGCGGCCTGCGATATCGCGGTGGCGATGCAGGATGCGAAGTTCCGCTTTTCCGAGGTCCGCCTCGGCCTGACGCCGGCGACGATCAGCCCCTTCGTGATCTCGGCCATCGGGCCGCGCTGGGCCAAGGCACTGTTTGTCTCCGCCGAAAGCTTCGACGCCGCCTTCGCCGAGAAGATCGGCCTCGTCCAGTATGTCGTGGAAGATCAGGCCGGGCTGACGCAGATGGAAGAATATCTCGCCAGCCTCGCCATGCAGGCTGCGCCCGGCGCCGTCGGCGATGCCAAGCAGCTCGTGCTGGATCTGGCCGGCATGGAGATCAACCAGGCGCTCAGCCATGAGACGGCCAAGCGCATCGCCCATCGCCGCGCCAGCGACGAGGGCAAGGAAGGGCTCGCCGCCTTCCTAGAAAAGCGCAAGCCCGACTGGGCGGAGTGATCAGCCGCCGGTGGGCGGGGCGTCCCCGTTCACCGGCAGGCCGAAATTCTCAAGCACGGTGAGGACCGAATCGACCGGGTCCATGCCGGTCATCTTCTCGATCGGGCCGCGCGCGAAATAGACAATCGCCGCGATCAGCAGGATGAAGATCAGGAACTGGGCGAGCGATTTCAGGATGAAGGCGCCAGCCATGCCGATCACGAAGCCCGCGCCGCCAAAGATCAGCGCCCCGAGGAATGGATTGACCCCGGTGGCCGCGGCCTGCTCGAAGCCGAGCCAGGCGCCGATCCCGCCGGTGATCACACCGGCCAGTACGCTGGTGTTGCGATTGTGCATGTAAGCCATTGAGCGTCCCCTCTCTCTGTGGTCGCCGCGAGCCTAGACCAGCTTGGCGGGACTGCCTAGGACATCGCGAAATGACCTGTTTTGGCGCCATTTTTGGCCGTCTTTTCAGGCCAAGCAGGGCCCATGTCACGATTCAGCGCCCTCCAGGACTGGCTGACGCGCGAGCGCGAGGCGCTTCGTTTGCGCGCGGTGCGCGGGCCGGTCAGCGCCGGCCTGTTCGAATTTGTGAGCTTCGGCATCAAGCAGGGCTGGGCCTGCATCTTCGGCGGCGCGCTGCTCGCCCTGATCCTCGCCACCCATCTCTGGTATCCCGATGGCGCCCCGCTCAGCCGCTATGACTTCCTTGTGCTCGCCGCGATTGCCATCCAGGCGCTCTTGCTGGCAACCGGGCTCGAGACCTGGGAGGAGGCACGCGTCATCCTGGTTTTCCACCTGGTCGGCACAGCGATGGAGGTCTTCAAGACGGGCGCGGGCAGCTGGATCTACCCTGAGGAGAGCCTGCTCAGGCTGGGCGGCGTGCCGCTCTTTTCGGGCTTCATGTATGCCGCCGTCGGCAGCTATCTCGCGCGCGTCTGGCGCATCTTCGACTTCCGCTTCGACCGCTTCCCGCCGCTCTGGCTGCAGGGCGTGCTGGCTGCGGCGATCTATGTGAACTTCTTCAGCCACCACTACACTCTCGACATCCGCAATGCGCTCTTCGTGGCGAGCGTGCTGATCTATGGCCGCACGGTCGTCTGGTTTCGTGCCGACCGCGCGCCCCGGCCCATGCCGCTGGTTATCGGGTTTGCGCTGGTCGCGCTCTTCATCTGGATTGCGGAAAATATCGGCACGCTGGCCGGGGCCTGGGCCTATCCGGGCCAGGAGACAGGCTGGACGCTCGTTTCCCCGGCCAAGTTCGGCGCCTGGTATCTCCTGATGATCATCAGCTTTGTCCTGGTCGCCTTCGTCCACCGCACACCGGGCAGGGCGCGACAGGGAAAGCGCGCCTGATTTTCGCCTTGTTCAGGCGCTGTAAATATCACCGGGGTTAACCATGCTTCAGGCGGCGACAGCGCCGACGCATGTTAACCGGAGGGGAGTCTTGGTTTTCGGGCTGGTCATCAGCATGGCATTCCAGATCTCGGCCCAGAGCGGGCCGGTCGATGAGGCCCTGCGCGCCACCGAAACGCCCGACACGCTGCGCGCCGCCTTCACCGTCACGCTGGAAAGCCCGCGCGCCATGCGCATCTACGATTTCGACCCGCGCCGCGATGCCGGCGAGCGCTGGCAGCTGGTCGACCGGCGTGGCAGTGACGAGGATCTCGATGCCGCCGCCATGGCCTGGGCCCGCGAAGCCGCGCCCGATGGCCGGCTCTTCCCGGACGATCTGCGCGCCAGCATGGGCCGGCGCGTCGAGGTCAGCGATCTCGGCATGGCCTGGCGGGCCGGGTTTCACCACAAGCCGTCGCTGAACGATTCTGATCTCGACGTCTGGTTTGCCGAGCGCGTCGATGCCGAAGCCTGGCTCGACCCGGAAAGCGGCCGCTTCCTGCGGATCGATTACAGCCTGCCGCATCCGGTGAGGGGGCCTGATGGCGGGCGGCTGACCGAATTCCAGCAGAGCTATCTGCTAGAGACCGAGCCGCACTGGGGGCTGTCCTACATCGCCTCCTACACCATGTCGCTCGAAGCCAAGGGCGGGTTCACCACGATCCGGCGCAACTATACCGCCACGGTGACGTCGATCGATTTCTTCTTCGCCAGCCATGAGGCCGAAGCAGATTTTGAAGCCGAGCGGCATCCGGCCACTGGCCGAAATCTCGCAGGGCGTTAAATTCCCCCTTGTGACCTTGCACATGGTAAAACTCTGCGTCGGGGCCGAGGATGTCGGCGACCTTGAAGCCTGGCAGGCCCGCCTGATGAAGACGCTTCCCGCGCCGGTCCACCGCACGCGCATGGTGCCCAAGCAGATCGACAAGCTGCTCGATGGCGGCTCGATCTACTGGGTGATCAAGGGCGTCATCCAGGTCCGCCAGCCCTTTGCCGACATTCGCGTCATCGAGGACAGGGGCGGGCGCAAGGCCTGCGAACTGGTCTTCGAGCCGGAGCTGATTGCGGTCGACCCGACACCGAAACGCCCCTTCCAGGGCTGGCGCTATCTCAAGCCGGAAGCCGCCCCCGCCGACCTGAAACAGGGCAGCGGCGGCGAGGACATCCCGCCCGAGCTTCACGCCAAGCTGAAGGATGCGATGGTCTGGTAGGGGCGGCGGTCAGTTACCGAGGAAGAGCAGGCGGACATAGGTCCGGTATTGCAGGATCTGGTCGGCCAGAACTTTCGGATCGTTGAAGACCTTGGACAGGACAATGCCGCCTTCCACGGTAGAGGAGAGCATGTCGGCCAGCACGTCGATATCCACCTCTGTTCGGGGAGGATAGGTGCGCACGATGTCTTCAAGGAAGCTCAGGAAGAGGCTGCGCCAGCGTATCATGCCGGCGCGGTTCATGGCGCGGATCTCGTTGTTGAACTGCTTGTCGTGATAGGTCACCGTCGCGACCATGCATCCGGGATGGGCCTCATCCATGTCGCCCATCGTCTCCGCAAACATTTTGAGCCCTATGAGAAAGGCATGGAGCGGATCGTCGCTGAGTTCCCGTGCACGCTCGAAAATGCCGCCGAGGATTTGATCGTCCTGCTCGAATGACCGCGAGAGCAGCGCTTGCGCCAAGGCGGTCTTGTCGCGGAAATGGTAGAAGAAGCCGCTTTTCGTCAGTTCTGCTTCGGCGATGATCTCATCAATCGAGGTGTTCGAGAAGCCCTTGGCCAGGACCGCGGACTCCGCGATTTCCAGGATACGCTCACGAGTCGTCTCGCCCTTGGTCTTGCTGGTCGCGCTCATCGGTTGGCTCGTATGTCCGGGATTTACTGGACTGAAGGTACAGTTTTCGCGGAGACATGGGAAGTTGATCCTCGGCGATCACTATAAGCCATTACGGCAAGCGTCAGATAATAAATGAAAATTACTGAAAATCAGGAAACCGTACCACGCGCTTTCTAGTCCAGAAGGCCTCCGACGGCGATCTTCCGGCCATCGGAGGCACGGTGCCTCCCGATCAACTCTAGAACAAGGGAGGCAGCCATGTTTGGCCTGCTCGACTATTTTTTCTTTGGCGTGTTCGCAGGGCTGGCATGTCTCGATCTTCTCGTGCCCGCGCGGCAATTCCCGGCGGTTCGCGGCTGGCGGCTGAAGGGCCTTCTGGCCACAGCCATGTACTGGTTCCTGGCCGGTTATTCGCCCTTCATCTGGGATGCATGGCTCGGCCAGTACCAGCTGATCGACGGCACGGCCTGGCCGGTCTGGGTGGCTGCCCCGGCGGCGCTTCTGCTCTACCAGCTCGGCATATATGCCTGGCACCGGACCATGCATAACAGCAACCTGCTGTGGCGGGTGTTCCACCAGACCCATCACAGTGCCGAACGTGTGGACATCTGGGGGGCGCTCTACTTTCACCCGCTGGATGTGGTCGGCTTTGCTTTCGTCGGGAGCCTGGCCCTGACCCTGATCCTCGGCGTGTCGCCGGAAGCGATCATGTTTGCGGTCCTGGTGAGCACCTTCTGCGGCCTGCTCCAGCATGCGAACCTGAAGACGCCGCACTGGCTGGGCTACATCATCACCCGCCCGGAGAGCCATGCCTTGCACCATGAGCGCGGGGTCCACCGCTACAATTACGGGGACATTCCGATCTGGGACATGGTGTTCGGCACGTTCCGCAACCCGAAGCAGTGGAACGGGCAGGCTGGCCTGGTCGATGGCGGCTCGTCGAAATATCTCGACCTGCTTCTGGCCCGCGACATCACCCGCCGCACGACACGCCGCGGGCAGGCGGGGCCTGATCTCCTGCAGACGGCGAACCTGTTCGTGCTTGGCCTCATTTCGCTCGGCGTGATCGCTTATTCGGAAAGTCTGGTCTTCGCCATCGCCTGAGCAGCGGCCAGACACAGCTCACAAAAAAGCGGCCGGAGGACAACTCCGGCCGCTTTCATGTCTTCTGCAGGCAGACAGGATCAGTCGACCTGTTCCGGCTTGCCCTTCTTCTTGGGCTTGGACTTCTTGCCCTTGTCTTCGATGTACTCGAAGGCGAGCTTTTCCGGATCGTCCTTGTCGACGTCGATCTTGACCGCGCCGCCCTTGGCGAGCTTGCCGAAGAGGAGCTCTTCGGCCATCGGCTTCTTGACGTGCTCCTGAATGGTGCGCGACAGCGGCCGGGCGCCGAACTCCTCGTCGAAACCGCGGCCGGCGAGCCAGTCGCGGGCGGCATCGGAGAGCTCGATGGTGACGTTGCGGTCGGCCAGCTGGACTTCCAGCTGCAGCACGAACTTCTCGACAACCCGCTCGATGATCTCCTGGGTGAGACCGCCAAAGGTGATCGTCGCGTCGAGACGGTTGCGGAACTCCGGCGTGAAGAGACGCTTCAGCGCATCTTCCTGCTCGTCGGTCTTCTTGCCGCGGCCGAAGCCGATGGAGTTCTTGGCCGCGTCGGCCGCACCCGCATTCGTCGTCATGATCAGGATCACGTTCCGGAAGTCGACCTTGCGGCCATTGGCGTCCGTCAGCGAGCCATTGTCCATGACCTGAAGCAGGATGTTGAACAGGTCCATATGCGCCTTCTCGATCTCGTCGAGCAGGAGCACACAGTGCGGATGCTGCATCACGCCATCGGTGAGCAGGCCGCCCTGGTCAAAGCCGACATAGCCCGGAGGCGCGCCGATCAGGCGCGACACGGTATGCCGCTCCATATATTCCGACATGTCGAAGCGCAGCAGCTCGACGCCCATGATGGAGGCGAGCTGGCGGGCCACTTCGGTCTTGCCGACACCGGTCGGGCCGGTGAACAGGTAGGAGCCGATCGGCTTGTTCGGTTCGCGCAGGCCGGCGCGGGCGAGCTTGATGGAGGAGGACAGCGCCTCGATGGCGTCGTCCTGGCCATAGACCACCCGCTTGAGGTCCGGCTCGAGATTCTTGAGCGCGACCGCGTCGTCCTTGGTGACCTGTTTCGGGGGGATGCGGGCGATCTTGGCGATGATCGCCTCGATCTCCTTCGTCCCGATCTGCTTGCGCCGGCGGCTTTCCGGGATCAGCCACTGGGTGGCACCGGCTTCGTCGATCACGTCGATCGCCTTGTCCGGCAGCTTGCGGTCGGTGATGTAGCGCGCCGACAGCTCCACGGCCGTCTTGATCGCTTCATTGGTGTAGCGGATGCCGTGGAATTCCTCGAAGGTCGGCTTCAGGCCGGTGAGGATCTTCACCGCGTCCGGCACGGAGGGTTCGACCACGTCGATCTTGCGGAAGCGCCGCGCCAGTGCCCGGTCCTTCTCGAAGTGCTGCTTGTACTCCTTGAAGGTGGTCGAGCCCATGCAGCGGACCTCGCCGCTTTGCAGGGCGGGCTTGAGCAGGTTGGAGGCGTCCATCGCGCCGCCGGAGGTGGCGCCCGCACCGATCACGGTGTGGATCTCATCGATGAACAGGATGCCTTTTTCCTGCTCGCTGATTTCCTTCATCACGGCCTTGAGGCGCTCCTCGAAGTCACCGCGATAGCGCGTGCCCGCGAGCAGGGCGCCCATGTCGAGGGCCCAGATGACGGCGTCTTCCAGGATTTCCGGCACTTCGCCGTCGACAATCTTCTTGGCGAGGCCCTCGGCGATGGCCGTCTTGCCAACGCCCGGATCGCCGACCAGGACCGGATTGTTCTTCGACCGGCGGCACAGCACCTCGATGCAGCGCTCGATCTCGTAATCGCGCCCGATCAGCGGGTCGATCTTGCCCTGGCGGGCCTTCTCGTTGAGATTCACGCAATAGGCTTCGAGGGCTTCCTTGGCCGGGCCCTGTTTCTGCTGCTGTTCGGTTTCTTCCGCGCCGCGCGGGGTGGAGCTGCGCGACATGCCCGGCGACTTGGCGAGGCCGTGCGAGACGAAGTTCACCGCGTCATAGCGCGTCATGTCCTGCTCCTGCAGGAAGTAGGCGGCATGGCTTTCGCGCTCGGAGAAGATCGAGATCAGCACGTTCGCGCCCGAGACCTCGTCGCGCCCGGAGCTCTCGACATGGAGAATGGCGCGCTGGACCACGCGCTGGAAGGCGGCGGTCGGCTGGACACTGGCGGCGGGATTGTCGGTGATCAGGCTCGACAGTTCCTCGTCGATATACTGGACCAGGGACTGGCGAAGCTGATTGATGTCGACCTTGCAGGCCGTCATCACCTCAACTGCGTCGGTGTCTTCCGTCAGCGCGAGCAGGAGGTGCTCAAGCGTGGAATATTCGTGCGACCGTTCGCCAGCGAGGTTAAGCGCTTTTTCCAGTGCGGATTCGAGGCTGTCGGTGAGTGAAGGCATATGCTTCTAGTCCTCTTTTTCCATCGTGCATTGCAGAGGATGTTCGTTGCGCCGCGCCAGGTCCATGACCTGAGCCACTTTCGTTTCAGCGACTTCGAAAGTGTATATGCCGCAGACGCCCACGCCCTTCTGGTGGACATGCAGCATGATCCTGGTCGCCTGTTCGCGACTCTTGTGAAAGAACTGCTCGAGAATGAAGACGACGAATTCCATAGGCGTGTAGTCGTCGTTCAGGAGCAGAACGCGGTACATTGACGGCTTCTTGGTTTTGACGCGGGTCTCTGTCGCGAGCCCTGTGCCGTCAGTGTCGTCGGGACGATCCGGCCCGTCCGGATCGGGCGGGTCTGCAAGCTTGGGTCTGTCGTCTCTGGCGGTCATGATAAAAAGATATGGTTTGTATTTGGCAATTTTAAGCCTGAACGGATGAACCTTACTGATCAAGCTGTCGTTCATCGTTTTTGCGTCAAGTCTCCAATCAGTGCCTCAACCCGTTTCCGATTAGCTCCCAAGTCATGATAACCGACTCGCGAGCGGGAATAGATGGCTAATTGCGAACAATCGGGCTTTCCATCCACAGGAACGACCTCGATTGCCACATCATCCTTGAATTTCAGAAGCTTCGTCTTGGCGATCGCTTCGATATGGCGGGCCGTGTCATCGCGAAGCGTGATGTCCCACCGCTCTTTACCGGATATGATTGTCGCGATTTCACCAAACAAGGCGTCAGGTGCAGTGGCGAACACCGGCGAAATGGCGTCCGGGTCTTCAGCCTGGCAAAAGCCCTCGGGGGCGAGCAGATAGGTGTTTGGCGAGGCCGGCCGCCGCAAGGAGTGAAAGTCAACACGCTCGCTCATAAGTGTACCCTAGCAAGTGAAACGGTCTTGGCACCCTCGCCATTGCAGTCAGCCGGAAAAAAATATGGCCGGCTGATATCTCAGCCGGCCACGGTGCATTTCTGCCTGATTTTCCGGCAGCTTAGGAAGCGGCCGCTTTGGCTTTCGCGGTGGCCTTCTTGGTTTCGGCCATCACGTCCTTGGTATAGCCGGCGAACGGCTCAAGGCAGTCTTTCATCGCGGTGGAATAGATGCCCGCCAGTTCGTTCAGGCCGTCCATATGGGCCTTGAAAGCGGTCTTCATGTAATCCGACTGGATTTCCATCGCTTCTTCCACGGTCTTGGCGCCGGCGAGGGTCTTGCCGGTCTCGACCGTCATGCTCATGCGGTCCTGCGCCTGACGCATCATGGCCGCGCTGGCATCCTGGAAGCTTTTCACGGACGCCTTGGCGCTTTCCGTGCTTGCGTTCATCGCGTCCTTGCCCATGTCGCCGAACTGATTGGCGAACGGGAACGCTTTGACAAAAGTCTCGGGATTGAATGCCCCGAACATATTTGGTTCAGTCTTAGCCATGGGGATACTCCTTTAATGCTGCCTATATAGCCTATCTTTTTCGCACATGCAACATTTTTTGTGCGCCGCACAAATTTTTTCGTTCATTTGTGTTTCAGGATCGGTATGCTTCCTGCAAGAAGGAATATTCAGGGAGTGGAAGGGCAATAAGGGTGTGCTTAACGGCTGGATAACCGATTCCGGTCACCTTATGCTAAATCCCCGAGGGCAGGGGGTGGCAACGTTTTGGGACGGAGGACCATCTATGGCAATTCGCGCTGGCGGGAAGAAGATCCGGGCAGTACTTGGTGCACTCGCCCTATGTGTGGCGATGGCTCCAGCGGCGATCGCGGAGAAATACGCATCCATCGTCGTGGATGCCCAGACCAATGAAGTCCTACATGCGCGGCACGCGGACGAACCCCGCTACCCCGCCTCGCTGACAAAGGCGATGACCCTCTACATGCTCTTCGATGCCCTCAAGGCCGGAGAGGTGACCTTCGACGAAAAGCTCTACGTCTCCCGGCACGCGGCCTCGCAGCCGCCCTCCGCGCTGCGGCTCAGGGCCGGTTCCTCGATCAGCGTGCGGGATGCGATCAATGCCCTCGTGACCAAGTCTGCCAATGATGTCGCCGCCGTCGTCGGCGAACGGCTCGGCGGCACCGAGTCCCGCTTCGCGACCTTGATGACGGCCAAGGCCAAGGCGCTCGGCATGAGCAACACCACCTTCCGCAACGCCTCGGGCCTGCCGGACACCCAGCAGCTCTCGACGGCCCGCGACATGGCGATCCTGGCCGAGCGTCTGCTTGAGGATCATGCCGACTATTACCACTATTTCGCGACCTCCAGCTTCGACTGGGGCAGCCGGACCTATAAGAACCACAACAACCTGCTCGACCGTGTCGACGGGGTGGATGGCATCAAGACCGGCTATACCCGCGCGTCGGGCTTCAACCTGATGGCTTCGGCCACCCGTGACGGCCACCGCATCATCGCCATCATGTTCGGCGGCTCCACCTCGAAATCGCGCGACGCCCACGTCACCGACCTGATCGAGGCGGCCTATGAAAGCTATGACGAGAATGACAAGGCCGATGCGCTCAAGGCCGACTATGCCTTCAGCGCGCTTCAGTCGCCGGTCAATCCGAACGGCGCGGCCATGCCGATGCTGAACGGGCAGGTCTATTCCGACCGTCCGGTGGGCGAGGGCGACGAGAGCACGCTCGAAGAGCTGGTTCCGTCGGGCGGCCAGGGCGGCAAATAAGAAAGCCGCCGACCCGGTCACCCCGGTCCTTCTTCAAGCCATGAAAAAAGCGCCCCGCGGGGCGCTTTTCTTTTGTTCGGATTGCGTGAGCCGTGCGACCTCAGAAGGCGATTTCGGCCCCGGCCAGCGCCGGCAGCTGGAGCAGGATCACAAGGTCGCGCAGCTCCTGGCGGGCGGCGACGTGGCTCATCGTGAAGGCGACATTCGAGCCGCGCTCGGTCAGGTCCAGCAGGGTCAGCCCGGCCGGGAAGAGCTCGCGATAGATGACGCGTTCGGAAAGCCCCGGCGCCAGGCGGAAGCCGATGCGCCGCGAAAGATTGCTAAGCGCCTCGCCGACCTTCTGCTTGTTGCGTGCCTCCAGCGGCGAGACCCGGTTGCGCATCACGATCCAGTCGATCGGCTTGCGCGATTCCTGCGCCTTCTTCTTGCGGCAGTTCCAGACCATTTCCGAATAGAAGCTCGGCCGGATGACTTCCAGCGTCTGCGGGTTCACATCGCCCAGCAGGTCGAAGTCGACGAAGCTGTCATTCAGCGGTGTGATCAGCGTATCGGCGGTGGTGTGCGCGAGGCGCGAGAGAAAGGTGTCGCCGCCCGGCGCATCGATGATGATGTAGTCGCTGACGGCCTTAAGCCGGTCGATGGCGCCCATCAGCCGGCTGGTCTCTTCCTGTTCGGCGGTGTCGAGATCGCGCTCGGTACTGGCATCGACGCGGATGATCTCCGGCATCGGCAGCTGTGAGCCGGTCGACTGCATCCAGCGGTGCCGGTTCTCGAGGTAACGGGTCAGCGTGCGCTGGCGCACATCGAGGTCGATCACGCCGACGCGCTGGTCCATGCGCATCAGCGCAACGGACAGGTGCATGGCGACCGTCGACTTGCCGGCGCCACCTTTTTCGTTACCGACGACGATGACACGGCAATCCCGGTCAGACGACTGCTTCAGGGTGAGGGCATCATCCTGTCCCATGCCGACTGTTCCGAATCCATCTGCTGGCATCTGGGAGTACTCCACTTTCGCCCGGCGTCACGGATGCGGTAAAGCTCAGGCCGCGTGCCGGTAAATTACGTCTGTCTTGGTGCCGGCGCCAAAGAAGATAGCGCTGTCGGCTTCCTCGAACAGGAAGGTGTCCATATCCTCGACCGGCTGCTCGCCCGCCAGAACCGGCATCGGTTCGCCGTCGAACAGGTCGCTGTCGAAGCTCATCGCGCCCAGCGGCATGACCGGCTCACGCTCGACGGTGATCGGCGCATGCTCGGCCAGGCCCGAAAGGGTCTTGCGCAGACGCTCGAGAGAAGAGGAAAGAGAATTGAGGGCGCCAGCATGGGCGCGGCGCTCCGAATCAGCCTCGAAAAGCCAGCTGTCTGTGGCGTCACCCTTGTCATTTTCGTATGAACGCCGGATAGGCTCAATCGTGAGATCTGCCTTGGGCATTGCAGCCCGGCGGGTGAGTGAAGACAGGCCCGCGCAGGCGAGCAGGGTTTTCAGTCGGGGCATGATGGGCTTTCTCATAAGTGAACAAATCAAGCGAAATGGTTAACAGGCCGTTTACGAAATCAGAGTTCGGAGCCATCTCCAAGTGACCAAACAGCAAGCCAGGATCTACAGAACCCGCACCGACCTGCAGGCCGCGATTGCCGCCGAGCGGGAAAAGGGCAGCAAAATCGGGTTCGTACCGACCATGGGCGCCCTGCATGACGGACACATCTCCCTCGTCGAAAAAGCTGGGGAAAAGTCCGAATGCGTTGTCGCCAGTATTTTCGTCAATCCGACGCAGTTCGCGCCGGGAGAGGATCTCGACCGCTATCCCCGCAATGAGGAAGGCGATGTCGCCCGGCTCAGCGCGGCCGGCTGCGACCTCGTCTATTGCCCGAGCGTGGAAGAGATGTACCCGGACGGTTCGCTCACCAATGTGCGTGTGGAAGAGATGTCCGACCTGCTTGACGGCATCCACCGCCCGCACTTCTTCTATGGCGTGGCGACCGTGGTCGCCCGGCTCTTCATCCATGTGAAGCCCGACGTCGCCGTCTTCGGCGAGAAGGATTACCAGCAGCTGCAGATCATCCGCCGCATGGTGCGCGACCTCGGCTTCGGCATCGAGATCATCGGCGGCAGCACCTGGCGCGACGCTGACGGTCTCGCCCAGTCCTCGCGCAATGCCTATCTCTCGGAGGGCGAGCGCGAGACGGCGAACGCCATATCCTCCGCGCTGCACCGGGCGGCCTGCCGGCTGCATCTGGGCCGGCCCGTAAGCGAGGTTCTCGCCGAAGCACGCGCCTTTATCCTCGCGGCCGGGTTCACGAAGCTCGACTATGTCAGCGCCGTCGATCCGGTGACGCTGCAGGATCTGGAAGAGGGCCCGCTCGCCGAGGGGCAGGAGTGCCGCCTGCTGGCCGCCGCCTGGCTTGGCACCACACGACTGATCGACAATATCGGGGTGTAGCGGCCCAACGCCGCCTATAAGAAAAGCCCGCCGACCGACGTCAGCGGGCTTTCAAGTCCTTGTGGGTGAGGCGGGGCTTAGCCAGCCTTGCCGTCGACCTGTGCAAATTGCTGGGCTTCGGCGCCCGGGCCGCGCGTATAGATCAGAGCGCCTTCGGCGATCTTGGGGATGAGGTCGGCAGCAACCGCCTGTTCAAGCGCCGGGCAGCCCCAGCTGCGGCCCATCTTCGCGCGGCTGGCATTCACATAGTCGGCGCCGTGAATGACGATGGCGCGGGCACGCGCGGCGTCATTGCTGTCCTCGAGCCCGTCGAGGCGCAGCGAGAGGCCATGCTTGCCGTAATAGGTCTCGGCGGTGACATAGGTGCCGAGCGAGGTCATCTTCGAGCCGGATACGTTGGAGAAGGCGTCGGCGATGCCGTCATTGTTCTTGTCGGAATTGCGCCCGTGGGAGACGAGATACGCCTTGGCGGTCTCTTCCTGCATGTCGATCACGAAGAAGCGCGCTTCGCCGGACGGGCGCGCATAGTCGATGACGATCATATAGTCGTCATTCGTGATGCTGTCGGCATGGGCGTCATGCGCGGCCAGCGCTTCCTGCCAGAGGGAATCCCCCATGACGGCGCGGGCCGTGGATCCCATATCCCGCACCGTCTTCGCGCTCGCGAAGGAGGCGGGCAGGGTGATTGCGATAAAGGCGGAGAGCAGCAAACGTGTGATACCAGTCATGGTTCCCGACTATATGACAAAATTTGACGGAACTATGGTAGCACAACTGCGTTGAAGCGGGGAGCCGCAATTTTTGCGGCGATTTGAGCGGCGTTGCCGCGCGCCTTAAAAGACGCGCGGACGCTCGTTTTTCTCGACATGCAGGCCGCATTCGCTCTTTTCCATGCCGGCCCAGCGGCCCGAACGGATATCGCTCGGATCGGCGGCCGGCTGGGTGCAGGGCCAGCAGCCAATGGAAGGATAGCCCTGCGCGACCAGCGGGTGGCGCGGCAGATTGCGATGCGCGAAGAAGGCGTCGACATCGTCCTGCGTCCAGCTCGCCAGCGGGTTCACCTTGAAGCGCCCGTCGGCAAACTCGAAGACCGGCAGGCTCATCCGCGCACCGCCGTGGAAACGCTTGCGCCCGGTGATCCAGGCGTCGAAGCCTTCCAGGGCGGGCTCCAGGGGGCGGACTTTGCGAAGCGCACAGCAGGCGTCCGGATCGGACTTCCAGAGCGTGTTCTTCGGATCGAGCACCTTGCGCTCGGTTTCGCTCGGCGGAATCTCGCGGACATTGGTCAGGCCGAGCCGGTCGATCAGCTCGTCCTTGTAATCCAGCGTCTGCGGGAAGTGCATGCCGGTCTCGAGGAAGACGACCGGGAAATCCGGATCGACATCGGCGATCAGCGACAGCATCACCGCGCTCTCGGCGCCGAAGCTCGAGACATAGGTGAGCTTCTGCGGCCATTCGCGGATGAGCGAGGCGCGCAGGATCGTCGTGGCGGACGCATGACGCAGCTCACCGTTCAGCCGGGCGAGTCGCTCGTCCACAGGCTGCATGAAACGTGTGTTCTGGTCCGCATAAGGCATGAATATGTGCCCCTAATCTTTGCTGTGTCGGCGCGCGAAAACGGTTTTTGCCCCGTCTGCGGCCGGTTGATAAAACACTGAAAATTCTTCCAGTGCCTCTATGATGGAAGGTAGTTCGGCCCTCTCAGTCTCGAAAGCATCGAACCCTGAACGGTTCATATAGAGAATCTGATCTCTCAGGACGTGGCCCACTGCACGAAGTTCGCCCTCATAGGCAAGCCTCCGGCGCAGAACCTGTGCCTGCGAATAGCCGCGCCCGTCTGTATATTTCGGAAAACTGATCTCGATGAGCGACAGCCGCTCAAGGTGATCCTCCAGTTCGTGCGGGTCGTCGGCGGGCTCCAGGCGCACCCCGATCTCGGTGTTGCGCGCCAGCAGAAGCTCCTGCTCGCTGCGGAAGCGGCCGAGCGAGACGGTGATGCAGCCGCCCGGCGAGAGCGGGGCGTCATCGGGGACAAACGCCCAGATATCATCGACTTCCTGTCGGTTCTTGATGAGTGGCATTCCTGGAAAACCTTGTCTTGTCATCCCGGCCGTGGAGGAGGGCTCAGGGAGCGATTAGTCGTCTTTCGATCAATTCTTCTGACACGCTTCACCACGATTTATCCGTGGGAAGGCGTCCAAACAGCGGTCCGGCGCGACACATGAGCAAACCCGTTACGCGCCCGCATAGATCGCCTCCTTGAAGGCGTCCATGCCTTCGCGTTCGAAGGTCTCGATGAAGCTCTCATCCTTGCTGGTGCGCAGCTCGCGGTAGCGGTCGACCAGCCGTTTCAGTGCCACCGGCACATCCTCGGCTTTCAGGCCCGGCCCGGCGATCGCGCCGATGGCGGCCTTCTCGTCGGCGCGCCCGCCCAGCGTGATCTGGTAGTATTCCTCGCCTTTCCGGTCGACGCCCAGAATGCCGACATGGCCGACATGGTGGTGGCCGCAGGCATTGATGCAGCCGGAAATGTTGATGTGGAACTTGCCGATATCGGCCTGGTCGTCCGGGTCGGCGAAGGCTTCCTGGATCGCCATGCCGACCGGGATGGAGCGGGCATTGGCGAGGTTGCAATAGTCGAGCCCCGGGCAGACGATCATGTCCGAGATCAGGCCCTCATTCGGCGTGGCGAGCCCGGCCGCATCCAGTTCGCGGTAGACGTCATAGAGATCGTCCAGCGCGATATGCGGCAGGACCAGGTTCTGCGCATGGGTGACGCGGATATCGTCATGGCCATAGGTCTCGGCGAGATGCGCGACGACCATCATCTGCGTGTCTGTCGCGTCGCCGGGGGCCACGCCCAGCGGCTTCAGGCTCACCGTCACCGTCGTATAGCCGTCCACCTTGTGCTCATGCAGGTTGGCGCGCGTCCAGCGGGCAAAGGCCGGATCGGCGGTCTTGGCCCGCTCGAAGCTTTCAGACGTCGCCGGCCTGGCCTCAAGCGCGGGCGGGGCAAAATAGGCATGGATGCGGTCGATCTCGTCCTGCGGCAGGTCGATCTTCTCATGCTCGCGCTGGGCGGCATATTCTTCCTCGACCAGGCGGCGGAACTCTTCCTCGCCGGTTTCGGCAACGAGGATCTTGATGCGCGCCTTGTACTTGTTGTCGCGACGGCCGAACCGGTTATAGACGCGCATGATCGCTTCCAGATAATCGAGCAGTTCGCGCTCCGGCACGAAGTCGGCCACCTTGGCGGCGATGTGCGGCGTGCGGCCCTGGCCGCCGCCGACGAAAACCTCGAAGCCGACCTCGCCATTCTTCTGGCGGATGTTCAGCCCGATATCGTGGACCTTGATCGCGGCGCGGTCATGCTCGGCCGCCGTCACGGCGATCTTGAACTTGCGCGGCAGGAAGGCGAATTCCGGATGGAAGGTCGACCATTGCCGGATGATCTCGCACCAGGGGCGCGGATCCATCACCTCGTCCTTGGTCGCGCCGGCATAATGGTCGCTCGTCGTGTTGCGGATGCAGTTGCCCGACGTCTGGATGGCATGCATCTCGACCTCGGCGAGCTCCTCCAGCACGTCGGGAATATCCTTCAGCGCGACCCAGTTGAACTGGATGTTCTGGCGCGTCGTGAAGTGGCCGTAGCCGCGGTCATAGACGCGTGCGATCCGCGCCAGCCGCCGCATCTTGGACGGGCTCAGCTGGCCATAGGGCACGGCCACGCGCAGCATGTAGGCGTGCAGCTGGAGATAGACGCCGTTCTGCAGGCGCAGCGGCTTGAATTCGTCTTCCTTCAGTTCGCCCGACAGGCGGCGGTCCACCTGTCCGCGGAACTGCTGAACGCGCTCGCGCACCAGCTGTGCGTCGAATTCGTCATACCTGTACATCGGTTACCTCGTGGAGATGGGGAAGGCCGAGTTCGCGCTCGCAGCGCGCAATCCAGCCATGGACGGCTGGAAACTCGGACACGTCGAACCCGCCTTCGTGGGCCAGGCGGGTATAGGCAAGCAGCGAGATGTCGGCGAGCGTCATCGTCTCGCCGCCGGCGATCCAGTCATTGCCGAGCAGGGCCATTTCCATGCGCCCCAGCGCCCGGCGGCCCTTGGGGATCAGCTGCGGATCGATCTCGTCGTCGGATTTTTCCTGGTAAAGCTTCTGGAAGCGGCGCACGGCGATGGCGGTCTCGTGGGAGTATTGCTCCCAGAACATCCATTCCAGCATCTTGGCGCGCTCGAACGTGTCGTCGGGCACGAGGTCGCTGCCCTCGGCCAACCAGGAAATGATGGCATTGGACTGGGCCAGCGTGCGCCCGTCATCGAGCTGGATGACCGGGACCTGGCCGAACGGGTTGATGGCCAGGAAGTCGTCGGTGCGCGTCTCACCCTTCAGGATGTCGACCTCGACCCACTCATGCGGAATGTCGAGCTGCTCCACCACCCATTTCACCTTCTGGCAGTTGCCGGAAATGCTGTCGCCGAAAATACGGATCATTCCGCGCCTCGCTGGAATTCGGGGTGGATGGTCGGGCCATTGGCGCGGATCGTTTCGCGCAGCGTCTCGCGCCCGTCGACCTCGCCGCCTTCGGTGACCTGCATGAAATACGGATCGGTGACGGTGCCTTCCTGGGCGGCGGCATCGGCGAGGCGCTTGTCGGCCTCCTCGCCGGTGAAGACGCCGATCCTGGCCGGATCATTGCTCCAGCTGCCATCCTCGGCCATCCAGACGACCTTGCCGGTCGCGGTTTCCCAAGCGGTGACGGCCTTGGGCTGGTCGGGTTTCAGTTTCGGGCGGACGGACGTCATGCAAGCGCCTCTTCGATGATCTGTTGCTGGGCTTCGGCGGGCAGTTTCGCCACCGTGCCGATGATGAGCAGGGCCGGGCCCTTGATGCCGCGCTTCTCGATGATGGCGGGCAGGTTGGCAAGCTCGCCGAAGGCGCGTTTCTCATTTGCGCGGGTGCCGTTCTCGATCACCCCGACCGGCGTCTCGCCCGACAGGCCCGCCTCCTGCAGCTTGCCGGCAATGATCCCGGCTGTGCCGACGCCCATGAAGACGACGACGGTCTGGTGCGGCTTGGCAAGGCCCGCCCAGTCGAGGTCCGGCACGCCGCCCTTCTGGGCATGGCCGGTGACGAAGGTGACCGACTGGGCATGGTCGCGATGGGTGAGCGGCAGCTTCGCCGAGGCCGCGCAGCCAAGCGCGGATGAAATGCCCGGCACGACATGCGCCTCGATCCCGGCTTCGCGCAGCGCGTCGACTTCCTCGCCTCCGCGCCCGAAGACGAACGGGTCGCCGCCTTTCAGGCGCACCACGCGCTTGCCCTCGCGGGAGGCGGCGATCATCAGTTCGTGAATGCCGTCCTGCGGGACGAGATGCTCGCCCTTCGACTTACCGACCGGCACGCGTTCGGCGTCGCGGCGGATCATGTCGAGGATCTCGGCGGAGACGAGCTTGTCGTGGAAGACGACATCGGCCTGCTGGATCAGGCGGAAGGCTTTCAGTGTCAGCAGCTCCGGATCGCCGGGGCCGGCGCCCACGATGTGGACAGGGCCGAGTTCAGCCCGGTCGGTGCCTTGGGCAAACCTTTCCAGCGTCTCGCCCATCAGCGCTTCGGCGCGGGCATCCTGATTGGCATAGACCGCTTCGGCGACGGGGCCGCGCAGCGCGGTTTCCCAGAAATGCCGGCGCGCCGTACCGTCGTCGATGGCGGCCTTCACCGCCGGGCGCCAGCGCTCGGCCAGGGCCGCCAGTGCGCCGACGCGTTCGGGCAGCAGGCTTTCGAGCTTGGCGCGGATATCCTTGGCGATGACCGGGGCCGCGCCGCCGGTCGCGACAGCGGCGACGACATCGCCGCGGTCGAGCAGGCTTGGGATGGTGAAGTCGCAGAGATCCTTGCGGTCGACGGCATTGACCGGCACGCCATAGGCGCGGGCCAGCTCATGGGCCCATTGCACTTCGGCTTCGGTCTCCAGCGCGATGATGGTGAAGCGGGCGGTGTCGAGCGCCTGGCCGGCCTGTCTGGGCTGGATCAGGCTGATCTGCTCGCCGAAGCTTTCCGCCCAGCGGGGCAGGGCATGAGCGACAAGGGAGATGCGCGCCGGGGTCTTTGCGACAAGGCGTGTCTTGCGTTCGGCTTCGGGGCCGTTGCCGAAGATCACGACATGGGCATCGTCCATCTGGAAGAAGGCGGGAAACAGGCGCATGAGGCGGCTCGCTTGGATGATCGTCGATATCGAGCCCGGAAAATGGGACTTGTGGCCCCGCCTCAGCAAGCGTAGACCCCTCATCCGATCGTTTAGATAAACTATGGAACGCCGGATATGGCCGAGAACAATGACCGTCTTCCCCCGCTGAATGCGCTGCGCGCCTTCGAGGCGGCGGCCCGGCGTCTGTCCTTCAGCAAGGCGGCCGAGGAACTGAACGTCACGCCCGGCGCCATCTCCCAGCATATCCGCCAGCTGGAGGAGTATGCCGGCACGCCGCTCTTCAAGCGGACCGGCCGCAGCGTCCTGCTGACCGATGCCGCGCAGGCCAGCCTGCCGCTGGTGCGCGAAGCCTTCGCGAAGATTGCAGAATCCGGCCGCATCATGCAGCAGCCCGCCCGCAAGGGCCGGGTCATGGTCTCGTGCGCGCCCTCCTTCGCCGCCAAGTGGCTCGCCCCGCGGCTCGACCGCTTCCATATCTCCAATCCCGGCATCGAGGCCTGGATCTCGGCTGATATCGCGCTGACCGATTTTACCACCGCCGATGCCGACTTTGCCATCCGCTATGGCCGGGGCGACTATGACGGGCTGAAATCAGAAAAACTGATGGACGAGACCGTCCTGCCCGTCTGCTCGCCGCGCCTGCTGGAAGGCTCGGACGCCATCCGCCGGCCCGAAGACCTCGCCAAGCACACCCTCATCCACGATGAGAGCACCGAGCAGGATCCGTCCTGTCCCGACTGGATGAGCTGGCTTGCCGCGCGCGGGGTGGCCGACCGGATGGAGGCCCAGCGCGGCCCGCGTTTCAACCAGTCCTCCATGGCGATCGAGGCGGCCGCTTCCGGCCGGGGCGTCGTGCTGGCCAAGCGCGCCATTGCGTCGGCCGACATGGCGGCCGGCCGTCTGGTCGCGCCCTTTGCCGACGGCTCGACCAGTATCGATTTCGGCTACTGGCTCGTCTGGCCGAAGGGCCGCCACATCTCCGAGGATGTGCGCGCCTTCATCAAATGGGTGAAGGCCGAGGCGGCTGCCGGCGAGATACACGGCGTCTGAGGTCTAAGGGCCGTCCCTTAGTTACGGCCTCCGCCTCGCCCGGTAACCCTCCGTTAAGAGCAAATCAGAGACACCTTGATTGCAAGGGCTTGGGGGATCGGGCACATGCTCTTCCTGCTGAACGATCACATTGTCGATGTCGAGATGCCCGAAATGCATCTCGAGCGCCGCTGGCAGTCGCTCGGCTGCGGCGCGCCGCATGCCTTCATGGCGCAGGATGTGGTCGACTTCGTGCATGCCCGGCTGGACGAGGCGCGCATCAGCCAGCGCGCCATCGGCTATCAGGAAGCGCGCGACCTCGCCGCCCTGATCATTGCCCGCACCGGTGCCAACAGCTTCATCCTGCGGATGCGCCCCAATGGCTCGACCTTCCCGATGCTGCGGGCGATCCCGGTCTATGTGCTGGAAGTCTTCGCGCGCGGTGTCAGCCATGAGGGTGACGAAGCGGCCGACCGGCCGGGCGGGGCCCTCTCGGCGCTTCAGTAAGCCTGCAGGGCCGGACCGCGCGCCGGCCTCAGCCCGCGCCTGAAAGCTCGAACCGCATCGGCGCGCCCGGCCCGAGATCCCAGCCGAGATAGACCCAGGCGACGACGAGAAGCACGCCCGACAGAAGCATCCAGATCGAGTAGGGGATCATCATGGCCGTCAGGCTTCCCAGCCCGAAATCCGTCTGCCAGCGCTGGGCGAAGACCAGGATCAGCGGGAAATAGACCATGAGCGGGGTAATGATGTTGGTTGCCGCATCGCCCACGCGGTAAACCGCCGTGGCCCCGTCCGGCGACACGCCGAGCAGCATCAGCATCGGCACCATGACGGGTGCCAGCAGGGCCCATTTCGCACTGGCCGATCCCACAAACAGGTTGATCAGTGCCGAGAAGAGCACGATCAGCCCCAGCAAGATGGGCAGCGGCAAGCCGGAATTCTCGATGGCCGAGGCGCCATGCACGGCACTGATCAGGCCGAGATTCGACCAGCCGAACATCGCCACGAAGTGCGCGGCCGCAAAGGCGAGAACCAGATAATAGCCCATATCCTTCATCGCATCGGCCATCATGGCCACGAGGTCGCGATGGTTCCGGATCGTGCCCGCCCGCGCCCCGTAGGCCCAGCCGCAGGCCAGGAAAAGGACGAGGAAAGCCGCCACGAGCGAGCGGAAGAAGGGGCTCAGATTGGCGACCGGATTACAGGTGCCGGCTGCCGCCTGGTCGGGCGGGCAGAGCGTCTCGTCGATCAGCGGCGTGCCGGGGCCGAAGGTCATGGCCGCCCAGAGCGCGACCACGGCGATCAGGGCGAACCCGGCCCGCACGAGCCCGGCCTTCTGGTTGTCGGTCAGCGGCTGGTCTTCTGCCGCCTGGCTGGCGACCTCGTCCCCGTCCGCGGGATTCCATGTGCCGAGGCGCGGTTCGATGATGCGGTCGGTCACGAACCAGATGATCGGCAGGTAGACGAAGAGCAGGGCGATGATGAAATAGGTGTTGCCGGCGATGTTGGCGTCATAGTCGGCCACCAGGATTTCGCCGGCCTGCTCGGTGATGCCGTAGAGCAGGGCGTCGAGCTGGCCCGGAAAGAGGTTGGCCGAAAACCCGCCGGAGACCCCGGCAAAGGCGGCCCCGATCCCGGCAAGCGGGTGACGCCCGGCCGCCGCGAACAGGACGCCGGCCAGCGGGATCAGCACGACATAGGCCGCGTCTGCCGCATGGTTGCCGACCATGGCGACGAGCGCGACCACAGGCGTCAGCAGATAGGTCGGCGCCCCGCGCACGGCCGAGCGCATCCCGGCGGCAAACAGGCCGGAGCGTTCGGCCACGCCGGCGCCGAGCATGACGACCAGGACATAGCCGAGCGGGTGGAAGTGCGTGAATGTCGCCGGCATCTCCACCCAGAGACGCTGGATGTTTTCGGCAGACAGAAGGCTGACGGCCGAGATGATGCCGTCCTCGCCGATGCCGAAACGGGCCTTCTGGTCATCGGGCATGCCGCCGAGCACCTGGTCGTTGAGCGTCGCATTCACGCCGAGCAGGGAACAGGCGACCGAAACCACCATCAGCGCGATGATGAAATAGAAGAAGAGGAAGACCGGGTCCGGCAGCTTGTTGCCGGTTTTCTCGACCCAGCCGAGAAAGCCTTTCGCTTCATTTGCCGCCGATTGGTCAGACATGCCCTTACCCCGTGCAATTGCTCTTTCCGGACCCTAGCCAGGTCCGGCAAAACAAGGCAATGGCAAGTTCGGGGCGGCCGCCAGCCTTGCGCGCCAGACCGCCGGCCCGGCCTCGTCCCGGACGGCACCGAGAGGATGCGGCAGATTTTGCCGCTCGCAATGGCATGCTCATCTCGACAAATCCGCCATTCCCCCCTAATTCGCGCGCATGAGTTTGACCCCTGCAGATCAAGCCGCCCGGCGGCGCACCTTTGCCATCATTTCCCACCCGGACGCCGGCAAGACCACGCTGACGGAAAACCTGCTGCTGGCCGGCGGGGCGATCCGGCTGGCCGGCCAGGTCGCTGCGCGGGGCGAGCGCCGGCGCACCCAGTCGGACTGGATGAAGATCGAGCGCGACCGCGGCATCTCGGTCTCGGCGTCGGTCATGACGTTTGAATTCGAGAACCTCGTCTTCAACCTGCTCGACACGCCGGGCCACGAGGACTTCTCCGAGGATACCTACCGCACGCTGACGGCTGCCGACTCCGCCGTCATGGTGCTGGACGCGGCCAAAGGCATCGAGCCGCAGACGCTGAAGCTGTTCGAAGTCTGCCGCATGCGCGACATCCCGATCGTCACCTTCATCAACAAGATGGACAGGGAAGCCCTCGACCCGCTGGAACTGCTCGACGAGATCCAGGACAAGCTGCAGCTCGACACCGCGCCGCTCTACTGGCCGGCCGCCTCCGGCCAGCGCTTTGCCGGCATGAAGGATCTGCGCAAGGGCGACTTCATCACCTTCCGCAAGAAGACCGCCGACGAGAAGACCGAGGTCGGCCCGAGTACCCGTATCGGCCTGCAGGAAGCGCGCGGCACCATCGACACCATGGTCATGGACGAGCTGGAAGAGGGCGCGGAACTGGCCACCGAAGTGCTGCCGGATTTCGACCGCGCCGCCTATGAAGAAGGCCACATGACGCCGGTCGTCTATGGCTCGGCGCTGCGCCATTTCGGGGTGAACGAGCTGCTCTCCACGCTGGCGGAATTCGCGCCCGGCCCGCGCCCGCAAAAGGCGCACAGGAAGGATGAGCCGATCACGGTGGAGCGTTCCGACAAGACGGTCGCCGGCTTCGTCTTCAAGATCCAGGCGAACATGGACCCGAACCACCGCGACCGCGTCGCCTTCCTCCGGCTCTGTTCCGGCGAGTTCAAGCGCGGCATGCGCCTGAAGACGACTTCGAACAAGCAGATCAATGTCCACGCGCCGCTGATGTTTCTGGCGCAGGACCGCGAGATCGCCGAGACCGCCTATGCCGGCGACGTGATCGGCGTGCCGAACCACGGCCAGCTGCGCGTCGGGGATTCGCTCTCGGAGAACGGCGATATCCGCTTCCAGGGCATCCCGAACTTCGCGCCGGAAATCCTGCGCCGGGCGCGCCCGAAGGATCCGATGAAATCGAAGCACCTGCGCAAGGCGCTCGAAAGCCTGGCGGAAGAGGGCGTCACCCAGCTTTTCACCCCCTCGCTTGGCTCCGACATGATCGTCGGCGCCGTCGGCTCGCTGCAGATCGACGTGATGGCCGAGCGTGTGGCGGCGGAATACAATCTCGAAGTCGTCTTCGAGGCCGCTTCCTACAATGTCGCGCGCTGGATCTCGAGCGATGACGAGGCCAAGCTCGAAGCCTTCTTGGAAAAGAACAAGTCCTCGGTCGGCACCGATCTCGACGGCGCCCCGGTCTATCTCGCCAAGAATGCCTGGGAGGTTGGCTATGCCCAGGAAAAGAACCCGGACCTGCAATTTACCGCGACCAAGGAACGGATGCTCTGAGCGGGGCATAAAATGCGCCCGGCGCCATCTGGACAAACCCGTTAACCAAACACCACAATATCGCCTTCAATGGCGGTACTATCCCGTGCGGGCTTGTTGAGGTGGACCGATGTTCCGACTGCTAACCATACTCCTGCTGCTGGCCGGCCTCGGCCTGATCATCCTGGGCGGCAACCGCTATCTCGAAAGCCGCTCGGGCGAGACGGCCCAGGCGCCGGCGCCCGTCACCGAGGAGGCGGCCGCCCCGGACGATGCGGTGGATGGCGAGCCGCGCTCTCTCTTGCCAGAGGGACGCCGCTCGGCCCCAGGGGGCGACGTGCAGGACGGCGGCTTCGAGGCGATGATGGACACCGGCGACGACACGTTCGGCACCGCGCGCGCCACCAGCCCGATGATGCAGCGGCTGCGCTCGGTTCCCATCGCCCACGAAACTCCGACCTCGGCGAGCTATAACCGCGCTTTCGAGGTCACCGTCGCCATTGATGCGACCGGCGACGACACGGCCGCCGATGCGCTGCCGGGCGAGGGCAATATCATGGAAGGCGAGGCCCAGGTGCTCGACAAGGCGCAGGCGACGCTTTCGGGCAGTGCCTTCGATATCGAGCCCATCTCGCCGGCGATCCAGACCGTCTCGCCGGTCACCGAGAATGTCTGGCGCTGGAAGGTGAAGCCGGTCGAGACCGGCACGCACGAGCTGCGCATCGAGCTGTTCGCGCTGGAAAACGACGAGGCGCTGCCGATCCGCACCTTCACCGACCGGGTGGAAGTGAAGGTCTCGCGGCTTGGCCAGGTGATCGCGGCGGCCGACGAGTTCGACCCGCTCTTCATGGTGGTCGGCGGCATCGGCTCGCTGCTGGGCGGCCTGTTCGGCGTCTTCCGCTTTTTCCGCAGGCGTTAGAACGACAAGGGGCGCGCCTGTTTCCCAGACGCGCCCTATACTTGCCGGATGTCGAGCTGTTCTAGCTCTTCAATTCGGTGATCAGCGCTTCGATGTCGCCATTGTTCTTGTCGAGAATGGCGTCGAACTGGGCGCGCTGTTCGATGGCGAACCAGACGTCCTGGGCCTGGATATCGACAATGCCCCATTCGCCATCGGCCTTGATGACCCGCCAGTTAAGCTTCTGCATCGGGTCTTCCGCCGTCTTGACGTTGGTCATCACGATGGCATCGCCATTGCCGCGCGTCTCCACATCGGCCACCTCGACCTCTGCCTTCGACAGGCCGGACAGGTGTTCCTGCAGCTGCTGCTTGGCATAGACGTGGAAGGCGTCGACATAGCGCTCCTGCTGGTCGGCGCTGATCGTTTCCCATGTCTTGCCCAGTGCGAACTTCGCGACACGGTCGATGGCCACCAGATCGGCGATGTTCGAGGCTTCCGACTCCGAAATGGTGGAATCTTCCAGCGCCACCATCGTCCTGTCGACAGCGTCATTGACGATCTCGACGGCGCCATCCTGACCGGAGGCGGCATGGGCGGCAGGCGTGAGCGCAAGGGCGCTCGAGAGGGACAGAAGACCGGCAATCATGCCGTTCCTGATATGGCGGGTCGCCGGACGGCGCAGATGGGTCATGGGTCAAACTCCTTGTGCATTCTGCACGGTGACTGGTTTCTCCAGCGCCGGCCCGCAGCGGGTGGCGCACTCATCAGAACGCCGTTTGGCGGGATCGGTTCAATTTTGGCCTGAAAAGAGCGCTGTAGCGACTGCGGCGAAGCGCGGACCAAAGCAATCCATCCGCCCCCTTCGCCTGCCAGCTATACCCCTCTCCATCCCATCGCTCTGACAGGGCGGTCCGGACCGGCCGGGTGGCGGTGGGGGTGCGAAGGTGACTTTTGGCTGCGGGCAGGGCGTAACGCCCCTGCCATGTGGTGAGCATCGTGTGGGACGAAGGCGGACGCCAGCAGCCTGGCGTTGCAGACCGTTACCGAGATGGGCCGGGAGAGGGACACCTGAACGGCCGACACCCTTCGCAGGGCGCGTCCTCAACGGGCGCTCATAGCCACGCCGAAAGGCTGGCAGTTCCATCAGCGTCCCTTCAGGACGCGCCCGGCCCTGTCTTTCGGGGCGATGAGGAGCGCCAGGCGGAGACGCCGTGGCGGGTTTGGTGCTGCTTTCACGCCGCTCATCCCGGCGCAGGCCGGGATCCCGGACCGCTTGAATGGCCTGAGACCCCGGCCTTCGCCGGGGTGATCGGGCAAGGGGCAGCCCTGAGCGCGATCCATCGCGAAGCGGGGACAAGGCAGAAGCCCCCTAAGATTCCCCCGCCTCGTCTTTGTCCGTCCTGCCCTTGCTCTCCCGCAGGCCTTTCGGCCAGTCGACATGCAGGTCGCGCTGCGGGAACGGGATGGTGACATCCTCGCGCGTGAAGATGGCGGCAATGGTATGGCGCAGCTCGGAGGGGGCGGTGACGATGTCGTCGGCAATGATATAGCCGCGCAGCTCGAAATTGAGCGAGCTGTCGCCGAAGCCTTTGAAGACGACATAGGCCGGGGGATAGGAGCGGACCTTTTCGACCGTTTCGGCGGCTTCGAGCAGCAGCTTCTCCACCAGCCGCGTATCCGTGCCGTATTTGACGCCAACGGCGACCGTGACGCGCATGACCTCGCTCTTGTGGGTCCAGTTGCCGAAGGAGGAGCTCACCAGTTCGGCGTTCGGCACGATGACGGACTGGCGGTCGAAGGTCTCCACCTCGGTCGCCCGGACGTTGATCTTGCGGACCGTGCCTTCGCCGGACGGGGTCACGATCCAGTCGCCGATCTTGAAAGGCCGCTCGAAGAGGAGGATGAGCCCGGCCACGAAATTGCTGACAATGCTCTGCAGGCCGAAACCGATCCCGACCGACAGCGCCCCGGCGATGATGGCGAGGCTGGAGAGGTCGAAGCCGATCACGCTGATCGCCGCGATCCCGGCAACGAGGACACCGGCATAGCCGAGCAGGGTGATGAGCGAATTGCTGGCGCCGGAACTGATCTGCGTATGCGGCAGAATGCTCTTCTCCAGCGCCCGCTGGATGAGCCGCGTGGCCAGAAGCACAGCGGCGAGCGTCAGCAGCGCCGAGAGAATCCGGCCGAGAGAGATCTGCTGTCCGCCGACCTCGACGCCGGCGATCAGGCGGCGGATCTCATTGACCAGCTCCTGGGCCGGCATGCCGAAGGCCAGCAGGAGGAAAGGCGGCACGATGATGATCATGACCGTATCGACCAGAAGCCGGACCCAGAATTCGCCTTCAATGGCGGAATGGCTCTCCTGCGGTGGCTGGTCGTCTTCGCGCGCGGAAACGAAACGCCGCCGCTCGACGACCCCGGAGAGGACCTTGAGGGCCGTCGCCCGCAACAGCTCGCGGGCCAGGATGGCGATCAGGAGGATAAAGGAGACCATCACGATCTGTTCGACAAGCGTGCGCGACAGGGTCGAGTACCCGGCCATGGAGGCGCCGAGAATGAACAGGCCGAGCGCGGCGATGAGCAGACGCATGAGCCGCCGCAGCCAGGTCGAGCCGACATCGCTTTGCGGCTTCAGCTTCAGGGCCAGCCAGAAGAGCAGGCCGGCGGTCAGGAGCGACAGCAGGAAGGTCCCGGCCGCCAGCAGTTCCGGTCCGGGGGACGTCATGGTTCCGGTCGCTTCGAAGATGCTCGCGATCGCGAAAACGAAGACCAGTGAGACAAAGGCGAAGCAGGCCGCCCTGGCCCCGGTGTCGCCAATGGCGATCAGCCGGAAGGCGGTGGTACGAGGCGCCATGACCGACTCCACCAGCGCGCGGGCCGAGATGACGGCGATGGTCACCAGGCCCAGCGTTATGGAGACCGAGGTTGGCATCGTGTCGAGCGCCCCGATCGCTTCGGCCACCCCGGCCATGAACCCGACGGCCACAAGCGCGAGGCCGAGCCTCAGGAGGAAGCTTGTCATCGCCGCGGACGCGACGGCCTGGCGGGTCGGCGACTTCTCGGAGAAGCGGCGCACCTGCCAGTTGTAGAAGCGGTTATTGACGATGAGCAGCACAGCAATGGCGAAAGCGCCGGCCAGTCCCAGAATGACAAATGGGGTGGGCTTGCCTTCCGCCAGCCGGGCCTTTCGCCAGTTGGCGAGACTGGTCGCGATGTCGTTCATCGCGGTCGACATGCGCGGCAGCGCTGTTTGCCACACACTGGCCTGCAGGGGCGAGGGGCCCTGGTCGAGCGCGGACGAGACCCGGGCCTGGTCGCGGATGCTGGCGAGTTCAAGGCTGAGGCGTTGGGCGTCGATCTGGGCCAGCCGCGCCTCGGCCACCAGGACGCTTGCCTGCGAGCGGGTCTGACGCAACGGGGCCAGAACGGCTTCGAGCGCCGGATCGCCGGACGGCACCGGCTGTGCCTCGCCCCCTTCAGCGCCAGAGGCCTGCTCGCCACTGTCCTTTCCGGTCTTGAGAAGCGGCGTGACCGCATCGATGGAGTCGATGGCACGCTGGCGGATACCGTCTGCGGAGTTCTCGACGGACTGCAATTCGGTCCAGATCTCGTCGATGCGAATGATGGCGCGGTTCAGCTCTTTCTCGCCGACCTCCCCTTCAAGCAGGCTGGCGGTCTCGTCGACTTCCGCCTGCAGGCCGGAGAGCTCCTGCTTGAGGTCGGTAATCGCGGCTTGCGTCTGGGGCTTCGTCACGGGCTGGGCCAGGGCGCCGGCATGCACGAGGCCAGCAAGACACAGGACCAGAAAACAGCGAAGGAGCGGCAGGCAGGAGCGATACATGAGCGGTCTGTCTAATTCCCGGACGACTTGGTTGTCCTGTACCTATTAGAGCCTTCGGGCGAGGGAAAGTGGCGATTGCGTGCGCGGGGGCCTAGCGCTGACTTATTATCCCGATGCGGTTCAGCACCTGCCGGGGGATGCCATAGGCCCGGATGATCTCGCGCTGGTCGCGCAAGCCGTTGAGTTCGCGGATGAGAAAATAGGCCTGGACCTTTTCGGCCGCCGTCAGCAGCAGGGCTTCGCGGTCGATGTCGGCATCGTCCTCTTCAAGCCGGGCCATGGCGTCTTCGAGCGCCCGTCCGGCCCGGCCGAGCGCGGCGGCCTTTTCGGCGGCGATCTCGGTGTCGAGCGGGCTTTTCGCTTCGGCGGCCTGGGCGCGGTTGAAGGCCTGACGGGGCGGTCTGAGGGACATGACGCCGAGCCTAGGACAGCCCGGCGCCGGTCTCAATCATCCAAGCGCGGCGTCGATCAGCATGAAGGCCGACAGGCGCGCGCTGGCATTCTTGGAGGAGTGGCAGGTCTTGTCGAGCGCCATCAGGGCATCGGGCTCTTCCATGGCCAGGAATTCCCGGGCCATGTGCATGAGCTGGCCGTCGCCATCGAGGCGCTTCTGCACGCGCTGTACCTGGCGCGAGGCGGAGTCGACGATGGCCTTGCGGCGGAAGCCTTCGCCCTTGCGTGCGGCATTGGCGATCTTCTTCTTGTCGCGCGGGCGGAAGACATCGCCGAGCCGGATGCCGGATTCCATCAGCCGGTGGATGACCTCTTCAGCCGTCTCCTCGCGCGGCAGGGAGACGTGCTCGTCGCGGTCCATGTCGGCGAGGATGTCGCGCCACTCATGGCTTTCCTGACGCTGTGCGGGCGCAGCCTCCGGCGTGGCGGCGGTCTCGGCTTCCTCGGCGGGGGCCGTTTCGGCTTCGGCGGCGGCTTCGATCTCGGTCTCGGCCGACGGTTCGGCGACCTCGGCCTCTTCGTCCTCGTCGGTCTCTTCGGCGGTGGCGAGATTGACCGCCTGGCTGCCGCCCACCGGCTTCAGATAGGAGGGCGGACGGTCGGTGCGGCGGCGGAAGAACTGGACCGGCTGGCTGGGCTCAGGGCTCGCCTCGGGGGCGGGCTCGGGCGCCGGCTCGGCCTCGTTCTCATTGCTGGCTTCGCGAACCGTCTCGGCCTTTTCCGGACCGGGCGGCGGCGTGTCGGGCATGTCGCGCTCGGTGGGCTCGTGGGTGTCGCTGCTGTCGGCCTGCTGTTCGAACAGGTCGGTATCGTCGCTGTTCGTGCCCACCGGCGCGGCGGACGAGGCGGCGGGGGCGGCTGG
>NZ_NCST01000072.1 GCF_002088975.1 Henriciella aquimarina | reverse complement strand
GCTCAGCAACTGTATTGGATGTCATGTTTTCTGAGTTTTGCGTTGAGGATTGTGAGGAGTTTTCTGGCGATAGCGATGAGGGCGAGCTTTGGAGGTTTTCCAGCGGTTCGCATGGCGCAGTAGGTCTGCTTGAGCCTTGGGTGATGGCGCGAGGCTGAGAGGGCGGCGAGGTAGAGTGCTTCGCGCACCCTTGCGCGCCCGCCCCAGACCCGGCGTTTTCCCCTGAAGCTTCCGCTTTCATGGGCATGGGGAGCAAGGCCTGCAAGGGCTGCGATGGGTCTTCGGGCCAGGTGTCCGAGCTCTGGCAGGAAGGCGAGCAGGGCTGCGGTTGTGACCGGTCCGACGCCCGGTTCGCTGGCGATGAGGCGGGCCCGGCCAGCCAGGGTGTCATCGGCCTCGATATGGACCGCGATCTCCTTGTCCATGGTGACGATCTGTCGGGTCAGGCCTGCGATCCTGGCTTTCAGCCGCCGCACCAGCGGGCCGCAGCGATAGCGTTCGAGCTGGTTGAGACAGGCTTTTCGGGCTTCAACAAGATCATGCCGGTAGGCGTGAAGCTCGCGCAGGACCTGCACGCCGGGTGCGGGTGGGACGTGCACCGGCAGGCTGATCTGGCCGGCCATGGCCGACAGGAGCCGGGCATCGACACGGTCTGTCTTGGCCAGCACGCCAGAGGCGCGGGCAAACTCGCGCGCCTGGCGCGGGTTGACCCGGTACATCCGCACGCCAGCCTGGCTCATCGCCCGTTCGAGCGCTTCGCCATAAGGGCCTGTGGCCTCGAAGACGATGGATGGGGGAGCCAGCAGACAGAGGGTATCGAGCCCTGCCGCATCATTGGACAGCCGGTGAAAGCAGCCGTCACGCGGATCGAAGACATCGAGATGCGTCTTGGAAATATCGACGCCGAGAGCAGGGTGTGACATGAAGAAAATCCTGTCCTTGTCATACGGGGTCGGCTGTCACCGCCCCTGGCAACTGTTCAGGCGACACAACTGTCGTACCCGGCAGGCGAGCCCCTGGCTGAGCCACGATCCGTCAAATCAAGGATGAGAACGGGGTCTCGCCTGCCACCCCTCTATCGCACACTTCAAACAGACAAGGATGAGGCCTTAAAAGCGGAACCGCCATAGCGCTCATCCTGAGCGAAGTCGAAGGACGGGCGCGGGAAATGGAGAGCGGGGCCAAAAAAAAACCGCTCATCCCGGCGCAGGCCGGGATCCCGGGCCACAGGCGGACCGCTTCAATCGCTTGAGGCCCCGGCTTTCGCCGGGGTGATCGGGCAGCAGCCCTGAGCGCGCTCCATGTGAGGCGCGTCAGCGCCGATACGGGATCAAACCAGGGATTCCCTGAGCCGGATCCATCGCGAAGCGGGGATCAAAACCAAAAAGCCGAAGCGGGGATCACCCCATAAACCACCCCTGCGCCCCGGCCCCTGACAATCGCGCGCGTTTCGACTATATGGCGCGCTTGAAAACTTTGTTTCTGCTTCGGGCCTTGAACCCGCTGGAGGATGAGAATGACCGATCTGAAGACCGCCGACACCGGCGGGCTGAACTCGCTTGGTTTTGCCAAGCCCCCGTCCGAAACCCGCGTTGTGGCCGCCATGTCCGGTGGCGTCGACAGCTCCGTCGTGGCCGCGATGCTGGCCGAAGAGGGCTATGACGTCGTCGGCATCACGCTGCAGCTCTACGATCACGGCGCCGCCGTCGAGAAGAAGGGCGCCTGCTGTGCCGGCCAGGACATCCATGATGCGCGCAATGTCGCCGACCGCATCGGCATTCCGCACTATGTGCTTGATTATGAAAGCCGTTTTCGCGAGCAGGTGATGGAGGATTTTGCCGACACCTATCTGACCGGCTCAACCCCGATCCCCTGCATTCGCTGCAATCAGACGGTCAAGTTCAAGGACCTCCTCGCCACCGCGAAGGAGCTTGGCGCCGACTGTCTGGCGACCGGGCACTATATCCGCCGCACCGAGGGCGAGACCGGGGCCGAGCTGCACCGCGCCGCCGACCCGTCGCGCGACCAGTCCTATTTCCTGTTCGCCACCACGCGCGAGCAGCTGGACTTCCTGCGCTTTCCGCTCGGCGGCCTGCCGAAGACGCAGGTGCGCGAGCTGGCCGAAAAGTATGACCTGCCCGTCGCCGACAAGCCCGACAGCCAGGACATCTGCTTCGTGCCGCAAGGCTCCTACGCCGATGTCGTGAAGAAGCTGCGCCCGGGCGCGGGCCGCGGCGGCGAGATTGTGCATCTCGACGGGCGCGTACTGGGCGAGCACAAGGGCGTCATCCATTACACGATCGGCCAGCGCCGCGGGCTCGGCATCGCGACGGGCGACCCGCTCTTCGTCGTGAAGATCGACGCGGCTACCCGCCGGGTGATCGTCGGCCCGCGCGAAGCGCTGCTGACGGCCGGGCTCGGCATGGAAGAGCTGAACTGGCTCGGCGAAGGCACGCTCGAGGCGGCCTGCGACGAGGGCCGCCCGGTTCTGGCGCGGGTCCGCTCGACGCGCGATCCGTTGCCGGCGCGGCTTGGCTGGCAGGAAAATGAACCTGCGGTTTATTTCGATATACCTGAAGAAGGGGTGGCGAAGGGCCAGGCGTGCGTCCTGTACGATTTTTCTCATGAAACTCGTGTAATGGGGGGCGGCTTTATTGCCTCCACCATCCCCGCAGACGCCCGGGTTTCGGCCTAAAATCGTATAAACTTGTACAGTTTCAGCACACTTGCATCAGGCCGGGACAGGTTTGCGAACGCCGACTTAACGGGGTGGGCAAGACCGTTTTGAATTTTCATGAAAACTCACCGGTCCTGCTGAAACCTCATTTAAGATGCCTGCTGTAGACATGGATCCATGGACGCAGAAGCGTTCACGGCATCAACCGCTAATAATGGTGGATTTCATGGCGCAGCAGAATGCTAGAACTTTGAGCGTGAAGGGCCCTGACGGGCAGCCGATGACACGGGAAGACCTCCCTCCCCCCGGGATCAGCCGCTGGGTGACTCGCCGCAAGGCCGAAGTCGTCGCGGCGGTCCGGGGGGGCCTCCTGACCAAGTCGGAGGCCTGCGAGCGCTATGCGCTGACCGAGGAAGAGCTGAATGGCTGGTCGAAGCTTTACGACCGCCACGGCGCCAAAGGCCTTCGCACCACCCGCCTTCAGCAATATCGCGCTTGACCCTCTTCGGCATATGGCACTCCATCTCCGGCGCCCGACGCTATCGTTAAAGCGCCGTTTACGCTGATCCGCCTAAGTCTGGCCTGACCCTGTCATGCATTTCACATGACAGACAGCGATCAGACGAGGCGATATCAGTGACAAAGTCCAGAATGCCCCAAGGCACGCAGCTGGCAGCGCTTCTCGCGTTCTGTCTGGCTGCGTGCCTTTTGGTCTGGCGGGGCAATACCCTGCTGCTCGACCGCCCGGCTGACCCGGCCGCCACGACGCCGGAACTCGCCCGCCTCACCTCGCTGATCGAACCCGTCCTTGGCCGCGACACCGTCCGCATGGCCACGCACACCGCCGCCGACGGGGCCCGCACCTATCTCCTGCTCGTCGACACCGGCCAAGCCAGTACAGAGCTCGGCGCCGGGACCACGGCCCGCATCACCACCATCCTGGAAGCTGCGGCCGGCTTCGACGCCACGCGCGACCGCCTCGACATCCAGCCCTTTGCCTTCGCGCCGGGCACCACGGGCGGCCTGCAACAGTCCGGCTTGATCGAACTTGGTCTCCTCGGCGCGGTCTGCGCGCTTCTGGCGGGCCTGCTTGTCTTCGGACGCCGCGCCGACAAACGCGAAGAGGCCCCTGCCGCCCCCCGGCCTGAGCGCCGCGGCGAGAATGAGCCCCCCATCCTGCGGGCCGTTCCCATGCCGGAGCGCTCGGAGGACGAGGACAGCCAGACAGAAGCCCGCCGTCTCGCTCGCGACAATCCGCAGGAGACCGCCCGGATCCTTCGCACCTGGATGGCAGAGGAGCGTTCATCATGAGCCTGCCCGCCCTGGCCAATCCGTCCGCCCCCTCCGCTTCGCCCGGTATGCTGCGCGCTGCGCGTCTGATGCGCGAACTGGGCCCATCCGCCTCGGGTGTCTGGGCTGAACTGTCCACGGAAGAGGCCGACCAGCTGGGCGCCATCATGTCCATGCAAGGCTCCGCGCAGACAGGGGACACCGTGCCGGCCGAAAGCCAGGCGCTTGTCTCCGCCCTGCGCGAGGGCTCAAAGCCCGACCAGACCACGCCGGCGGCCTCGCTCTGGTCGCGGCTCTCGAGCCTGGATCCGGCGGTGCTGGCGCGGAACATCGAACATGAGAACCCGCAGGTGATCGCCGTCATCCTGTCCCGGCTCGATCCGGACACGGCCGCCCAGACCGTGCGCGCCCTGCCCCGCGGGGCCGCGACCGAGGCGCTTCGCCGCCTGCTCCATCTCGGATGGGTGCGCGCCCCGGCCCTGAAGGTGATCGAGACGGCCCTGAAGGACCTCGTCACCACCGGCCCGGCCCGCACGCGCAGTGACGGCCATGAAGCCGTCGCCCGGATCTTCGACCAGATGGACCCGCGCGCCGAGCAGGCACTGATCGCCTCCCTTGAGCAGAAAGAGCCCGGCAGTCAGGCCCGCGTGCGCGCGCTGATGTTTACTTTTGACGACCTCTCCACCCTGAATCCGGCCGCGATACAAACCATACTTTCGCGCGTCGACCGGGCGGTCCTGGCGACCGCTTTGAAGGGCGCCAAACCTGCCACCCGGGACGTCTTCCTGCAGAACATGACCCAGCGCGCCGGCAGCCTGCTCGTCTCGGATATCGAGGCGCTTGGCCCCACGCGGCGCTCGGAGGTCGAGGCGGCCCGGCAGGAGATTACCGGCATTGCCCGCTCGCTGGCCCGGCGCGGCGACATCCTGGCGGCCAATGACGAAGAGGACGAACTCATCGAATGAGCGCGCGCCCCGTCAAATCCGTCACCCCGTTCGATTTCCGCAGCGATTTCGAGGCGCCGGACACGACGTCTACGGAGGATGACGACCGCATCTCGATCAGCGTGTCGGAGCTTGCCGCCCTGCTGGAGGATACCCGCCGCAGCACGGCCGAAATGCTGCGCGACGAACAGGTGCAGATCCAGGCCGACGCCATGCGGGAGTCGGCAACCGCGCTGAAACAGGCGCTCGCCCGGATCGTGGACCTCGTCGAACTCCTTGAAAAAGCGTCACTTTCCGAAGAGACGCGGGAAGACGCCCTGTCGCGGGTGCGCAGCATCGCTGCAGAGCTGATTGACGGACAGGGCAATCTCTTCCAAAGCTGAGCGGGCTACGAGATGGTCCGGAATGACCTGTTCATTCCTCGGAAACCATTCCCCGCGAGGCTACTGATTCGCAGAAGAGTTGTGGAGTTTGTCGATGACGACCAATCGCGCCCTGGAATCCAGTCTCATGGATGTACCCGTGCGTGTGGACGTCGTTCTCGGAGAGGCCCGCATGCCGATCGAGGAGCTCATGAATCTCAGCGACGGCGAGATCGTGGCGCTCGAAAAGCGAACCAATGAACCCGTCGACATCTATGTCTCCGACCGGCTGATGGCCCGTGGCCGCCTGGTTGTGTCGGATGGCCAGCTTGGTGTAAAACTCTCCGAGATTGTCGACGAAAAGCGCGCCGCCTGAACCGGCCCGCAAATTAACCCTGACCATCCACAAGTTTCCCGTTTGCCGGCGGCAAGCGTTTTGGTTTCCCTAACAAATTAACAGATTTTGTTAACCTTTTGCGGCGAGGGTGTGATTCCGGAAGTGGAGTTTATTGCCCATGCGCATGAAAATGTTCGCAGCAGAGACGTTCGAGGCCGCCAAGGCGATGATCTTCGCCGAAATGGGCGAGGACGCGATCATTCTGTCAGAGAGGGAAGTGCCGGGAGGCGTCGAGGTTCGCGCAGCGACCGACAAGCTGGGCGGCGGCATGGTTCCGAGTGAACCGCGTTTCCTGACCCGCCTCAACCGGCAGCAGCCGTCCCCTGGGCGCCCGCAGGACAACCCCCTTCGCAACCGCGTGCGCGATGCCCTTATCTGGCATGGCGCCCCGGAGCGGTTTGCCGAACGGGTTGCCGACTCGGGCATGCCGATCAGCAGCCGGACGCAGGATCCGGCCGACATCATGGCCTCGGGCCTCGATGCGCTGATCACCTGCGACCCGATCCCGGCCATGCCGACCCGCGACATTCTCCTGATCGGCCCGCCCGGACACGGGCGCACGGCCACAGCCGCCAAGATGACCCGCCGCGCCGCCGTTGCGAATGCCGAAGTGCTTCCGGTCGCAGCCGATCTCGATGCGACCGCCGGTGGCGCCCAGCTGGCCGCCTATCTCGAACTCGAGCAGCGCCAGATCCGCGCCGCTCGCACGCCGGAAAGCCTTTTCTCGCTGCTGCGGGGCGCGCGCACCGACGGGTATCGTTGCATCATCGACCTGCCGGCCATCGTCCCCTTCGATGAAGAGGACATGGCCAGCCTCAAGGATCTCATCAACGTCATCGACGCTGAACCTGTCCTCGTCATATCGGCAGAAGGCCACCCCGATGACCAGGCAGAAGCCGCCCGCGCCTTCGCCGCTGTCGGCGTGCGCCGGGCAATCGTCACCAAACTCGACGTGACGCGGCGGCGTGGCGGGGTTGTTTCCGCCCTCTCGGCGGCAGGCCTCGCCTTCGCCCACCTCGCCGTCACGCCGTTCATCGGCGGCGGCCTCGTTCCGGCCGCACCGGGACGGTTATCAAGAATTCTGCTGGAAGAAGCTCCAGCAGATGTCGCCCTGAAAGGAGCTGCATGAGATGAGCTTCATGCTTCCGAAATCCATGGACAGGCCCACTGGCTCGCAGAGCAAGATTCCGCGCCGCCGTGTCCAGCCTGGACAGATCATCGCCGTCGCCTCCGGTAAGGGCGGCGTCGGCAAGACCTTCATGTCAATCACCCTGGCAAGCGCCTTCTCCCAGGCCGGGCAGAGAACCCTGCTCGTCGACGGGGACCTCGGCCTCGCCAATGTCGACGTTCAGCTGGGCATCGCGCCCGAGACCGACCTCGCCGCGGTGATCGCCGGCTGGATCGAGCTTGAGGATGCCGTCATCAATGTCGATGGCGGGGCTGGTCAGGGCGGCTTCGACGTCCTGCCGGGCCGCTCAGGCTCCGGGGCACTCGCCGAACTCTCCTCAGAAGAAGTTGCCCGGCTCGCCGCCGGTCTTTCTGCGCTGGCCCTGCAATATGACAAGGTCGTGCTCGATCTCGGCGCCGGCATCGAGGCCAACTGCATGCGCCTCGCCCGGGCCGCCGACAAGGCGCTGATGGTGATCACCGATGATCCGTCCTCGATGACGGACGGCTACGCCTTCATCAAGGTGCTGCGTGGCTACGCGCCGGATGTCGACCAGGGCATCATCATCAACCAGGCCCAGAACCGCGCCATGGGACAGCAGACCTATGAGGCTATCGCCCGGGCCTGCAAGCAGTTCCTTGGCTTCCGCCCGGCGCTCGCCGGGGTCGTCATGCGCGACGAAAAGGTCCGTGAAGCGATCCGCAGCCAGCGCACACTGATCTCGACGGATCCCTCCGCCCAGCCGGTGCAGGATGCCATCGCGATCGCCCAGACCCTTATCGGTCATAGCGGCGGCGCTGATCTTCATTGTTAAGAGGTATGAACAGAATCAGCCGATAATCAGGATGCGTTAAATTCTTGGTAATGATCGCGCCGTAGATTCACATTGGTTAACGGGGCGGCTACGGTGTCGCTAGAGTGATTCGGGAGCACAGATTATGAGAGTTCTTCTTATTGAAGATGACAACTCGGTCGCCCGCAGCATAGAGCTTATGCTGAAGGCGGCTGGCTTCAATATTTACACCACCGATCTCGGTGAAGAGGGTGTCGACCTCGGAAAGGTCTATGAGTACGACATCATCATTCTCGACCTGTCGCTGCCCGATATCTCCGGCTACGACGTGCTTAAGCAACTGCGCATGGCACGCATCAATACGCCGATCCTGATCCTGTCGGGCAATCCGGATATTGAAGCGAAAGTTAAGACGCTCGGTTACGGTGCAGACGATTACCTAACCAAGCCCTTTAACAAGGACGAGCTGATTGCCCGCATCACGGCAATTGTGCGCCGCTCCAAGGGCCATGCCGAAAGCGTCATCCGCACCGGCGAAATCCTGGTCAATCTCGATTCCAAGACGGTCGAGGTCGAGGGCGAACGCGTCCACCTGACCGGCAAGGAATACCAGATGTTCGAGCTGCTCTCGCTGCGCAAGGGCGTGACGCTCACCAAGGAAATGTTCCTCAACCACCTTTATGGCGGCATGGACGAGCCGGAACTGAAGATCATCGACGTCTTCATCTGCAAGCTGCGCAAGAAGCTCGCCAAGGCCACCGCCACTTCGGACAATCCGGGCGGCGAGCATTATATCGAAACCGTCTGGGGCCGCGGCTATGTCCTGCGTGACCCGAAGAAGAGCAAGGACGAGGCACTGGCCGCCGCCTGATCTTCAAGACCGAACCGAACACTCAAGGAAAACCCCGGCCCTCGCGCCGGGGTTTTCTTTTGCCGGTGCAGGGACAGCGCGGGTCGCAACGGTGAGGCAGGCCCCTTAAATAGCCGGAATGACAAACACACTGATCGACGATCTGTCGCTGAGCGTCCCCGTTTTCCAGGCGCCCATGGCTGGGGTTTCGACACCGGCCATGGCGGCTGCGGTCTCTGAGGCCGGCGGTCTCGGCGCCCTCGGACTCGGGGCAGCGACACCAGAGAAAGCCCGCGCCGCCATTTCGAAAACGCAGGCGCTTACGGCACGGCCGTTTAACGTCAATCTGTTCTGCCACGCGCCGGCCCATCGCGACACAAAGGTCGAGCAGACCTGGATAGACCGGGCCGCTCCCCTCTTCGCCAGGTTTGAGACCTCCGCCCCTACCAGCCTGCGCGAAATCTACACCAGCTTTCGCGAAAACGACGCGATGCTAGAGGTCCTGCTTGAAACTCGCCCGGCCGTGGTGAGTTTTCATTTCGGCTTGCCGACGGCCAAACAGATCGAAGCGCTGCGCACGACCGGCGCGCGTCTCATCGCCTGCGCCACATCGCTTGAGGAAGCTCAGGCCATAGAGGCTGCCGGGCTCGATGCCGTTATTGCGCAAGGCTGGTCGGCCGGTGGGCATCGCGGCATCTTCGACCCCGGCTCGAGGGACAGGAAACTGTCAACAGAGGCGCTAACCCGCGAGCTGGTCGCCAAGACCAGCCTGCCTGTCATCGCAGCCGGCGGCATTATGGACGGCGCCGACATCCGCACAGCCCTCGCGGACTGGGGCGCTGTCGCCGCGCAGCTCGGCACCGCCTTTGTCGCATGCCCGGAAAGCGCTGCTGATGACGCCTATCGTGCCCGTATGGAGGCTGGCGGAGAGACAATCATGACATCGGCGATTTCCGGGCGCCCGGCCCGCTGCCTGTCAAACGCGTTCACGGCCTGGGGACGAGACGCCGATCCGGCTGCCATCCCGGCCTACCCTTGCGCCTACGACCTTGGCAAAGCGCTCAACGCCGCCGCCAAGGCAAAGGGAGAGATAGGCTTTGGCGCCCAATGGGCCGGCGAAGGCGTGGCCCTGGCGCGGCCCCTTCCGGCTGCGGACCTTGTCACGACCTTGGCCAAAGAGCTGCAAGTGGCAGGCTGAGCATACGCCAGCCTGTCCCTATTCCCCTTCGCCGCCGTCCTCGGCATCGACGCCGCGGCCATGCGGATGGGGTCCGCGACGGCGTGTGGCGCCGCGCTGGCGCGAGGGCTCGGTGCTGGCGCTCTTGTGCTTGTCGGGAATATCGCCCTGGTCGACATCCTCGGCGCCCTCTTCATCGGACACGCCCGCCTCGTCATCGGCGGCATCGCTGTCATTGCCCGGTGGCTGAAAGTTTTCCGGCGCAAAACCGTCCGGCAGCTTCTCGAAATAGAGCGAGCGGCTCGGAAAGGCGAAGCCGGCCTCTTCGGCCTCGACCGTCTTCTTGATGAAGAAGGCAAGCTGCTCCTTGATGGCCAGCCATTCGCCCCAGGTCGTCGTCTTGGTGAAGCAGTACACCATGATCGTGACCGAGCTGTCGGAGAACTCGTCGACATGGACGAAGGTGGAAACATCGGCGGCCGGCGCGAAGTCGTCGTTGGAGGTGATGTACTCCTCGATCGCGGTGCGGATATTGGCCAGCTGCTCGTCGGTGGTGCGATATTCCAGTCCGATCTTCCAATAGATCCGGCGATGCGTCATGCGTGAGAAGTTGATCAGCGGATTGTCGGCGAGCTTCGCATTCGGAACATAGACCGGCGCCTTGTCGAACCGGCGCACCGTGGTGGACCGGAAGCTGACATCCTCGACGATACCCTCGACCACCCCATCGACCGAGATCCAGTCGCCCTTGGACAGGCGCCGCTCGCCAATGATGGTCATGCCGCCGATCAGGTTCTTGAACAGGTCCTGCGCGCCGAGCGCCACAGCAACCGACAGGAGCGAGAGCGAGGCGAGGAAGGGCAGCACCGGCACGCCCCACACATCGAGCACGGCTGCGCCCCCGATGAAGAAGATGATCCCCTTCACGATACGCTTCATCCAGTCGAGGAAGGTCTCCCCCAGAACCCGCCGCATGCGCCTGAGCAGGCCGAGCACCGGGTCGACCACCCGGAAGAGCGCCCAGAAAACGGCAATGATGAGAATGGAACGGGTGATGTTCGCGACGATGACGTCAACTTCGCCTGACGCGCCCAGCGCCTGCGCCGCGAAAAAGACGCCGGCGGCCAATGGCAGCAAGGTCAGCGGTTTCTTCAGCGCATCGACCAGCTGGTCGTCGAAATCGGTCTCGGTCCGCCCGGCGAGCTTGCCGATGGTGACCGCGATGATCTTGGCAATCAGCCCGCGCAGCAGGAAGGCAACCGCCAGGATGGCCAGCGCGAGCACGCCCTTGCCAATGGGCTGGCCGAGAAAGCCGGTGGTGAACACGCTTTCGACCTGGGTCCAGAAGTCCCGCAGCGACGAAACGATTCCGAATTCCTGAAGGGATTCCATGGCCAGCCCCGCTGTTTCACGCCCGGTCCTGAGACGTCCGGGCCGATAGCAAAACGCCCCGCAAGGTTATTGCGGGGCGCCTGATTTTGATCTTCCAGATCTGTCTTAGGCCGACTTGCGGTCGTCGTCCACTTCCTCGAAGTCGGCATCGACGACATCGTCGTCTCCATCAGCAGCCGCATCGGCCTTTGCGTCGGATTCAGCGGTTTCTTCCTGCTGGCTGGCATAGATCGCCTCGCCGAGCTTCATGGCCGCCGTCATCAGGGCCTGATGCTTGGCCTGGATATCTTCGAGGTTGTCGCCTTCGGCCGCCGTGCGCAGCTCTTCAGAGGCCTTCTCGATCTCGGACTTCACCTCGGCGCTGACCTTGTCGCCATGCTCGGAGAGCTGCTTCTCGGTCTGGTGCACGAGGGCTTCGCCGGAGTTCTTGGCCTCGACGAGTTCGCGACGCTTCTTGTCGGCCTCGGCATTGGTTTCCGCATCCTTCATCATGTTGTTGATCTCGTCTTCCGAGAGACCGCCCGATGCCTGGATGGTAATCTTCTGTTCCTTGTTCGTCGCCTTGTCCTTGGCGGACACGTTGACGATGCCGTTGGCGTCGATGTCGAAGGTCACCTCGATCTGCGGTACGCCGCGCGGGGCAGCCGGAAGGCCTTCGAGATTGAACTGGCCGAGCATCTTGTTGTCGGCCGCCATCTCACGCTCACCCTGGAAGACGCGGATCGTCACCGCCGGCTGGTTGTCCTCAGCCGTGGAGAAGGTTTGCGACTTCTTGGTCGGGATCGTGGTGTTGCGGTCGATGAGGCGGGTGAACACGCCACCCAGCGTCTCGATGCCGAGCGACAACGGGGTCACGTCGAGCAGGACAACGTCCTTCACATCCCCTTGCAGGACACCGCCCTGAATGGCCGCGCCGATGGCAACCACCTCATCCGGGTTCACACCCTTGTGCGGTTCCTTGCCGAAGAAGTCCTTCACCGAGGCCTGCACGGCCGGCATGCGGGTCATACCGCCAACGAGCACGACGTCGTCGATATCGGAGGTCGACTTGCCGGCGTCAGCCAGCGCCTTCTTGCACGGGTCGATGGTACGCTTGACGAGGTCTTCGACAAGGGTCTCGAACTTGGCGCGCGTCAGCTTGATGTTGAGGTGCTTCGGACCGGACTGGTCGGCGGTAATGAAGGGCAGGTTCACTTCGTATTGCGAAGCGGACGACAGCTCCTTCTTCGCCTTCTCGGCTTCTTCCTTCAGGCGCTGGAGGGCGAGCTTGTCCTTGGACAGGTCGATGCCCTGGTCCTTCTTGAACTCGGCCACGAGGTGATCGACGATCCGAAGGTCGAAGTCCTCACCGCCGAGGAAGGTGTCGCCATTGGTCGACAGCACTTCAAAGACACCGTCGCCGATCTCGAGGATCGAGACGTCGAACGTCCCGCCGCCAAGGTCATAGACGGCGATCGTCTGACCGTCATTCTTGTCGAGGCCATAGGCCAGCGCAGCCGCAGTCGGCTCGTTGATGATGCGCAGCACTTCGAGGCCCGCAATCTTGCCGGCGTCCTTGGTCGCCTGGCGCTGGGCGTCGTTGAAGTAGGCCGGAACGGTGATGACCGCCTGGGTCACTTCCTCACCGAGATAGGCCTCGGCGGTTTCCTTCATCTTGGTCAGGATGAAAGCGGAGATTTCCTGCGGCGCGTATTCCTTGTCGCGGCCTTTCACCCAGGCATCACCATTGGAGCCCTTCACGATCTCGAAGGGGGAGATTTCCTTGTCCTTCTGCGCGGTCGGGTCGTCGAACTGGCGACCGATCAGGCGCTTGATCGCATAGAAGGTGAAATCCGGGTTGGTGACAGCCTGCCGGCGCGCCGGCATGCCGATAAGGCGCTCGCCGCCTTCGGTAAAGGCGACAACGGACGGGGTCGTGCGCGCGCCTTCAGCGTTTTCGATAACTTTGGCTTCCTTGCCATCCATAACGGCAACACAGCTGTTGGTGGTGCCGAGGTCGATACCAATGATCTTTCCCATATCAGTTCACTCTCTCTTCTTTAGCCGCCGCCGTTTCGTTTTTTTCGGTCTGTCGGGCAGCACCCCAAAACGACGGCTCTCTGGATTGTGAAATTCGCGTCCGCCTTCAAGGCAAACGTGTCTTCAGGCAGCGATATGGGAAAGCCTTTCGCAGGCTCAAGAGGCAGGCTCACATTTGCAGGTGCATGACGCGGCGGATCCGGCGTCATGACAGGCTGCAATCCGGAATAGCCCGTAGGCTGAAGACCCGGCCGAACGCCTGCTCCGGCGCTCCGGGGACGCCGTGTTGCAAGGGCTGGTGCGGACCGGTGCGGCGATATGGCAATGACATAAGAGCCCTGCCTGCACACCCCTTACTTGATAATGCGTCGCAATTGCATATTTGATGTCCCGTGACGCGCAAGAAGAGATCCCCCATGCCCCGCTCCCTGCTGAAAACCTGCACCTACAGCCTGATGCACCTGAGCGTTGCCATCACGGTCGCCTTTGCCCTGACCGGCAACTGGGCGGTCGCTTTCAGCATCGGCCTCATCGAGCCCTTCGTGCAGACCGCCGCCTATACCGTGCATGAGCGCGCCTGGGAGAAATGGATGCCCGGCCGCCAGGCGCGCATCGAATCCGTGCACGCCCTGCCGCCGGTGAACGCGCCGCAGGACGGCCCGGACGGGTTCGCCATAGCCCAGCCGGCATAAATTTTTGTCATCGCCCTCGTCTTCCCGCTGAGGCCGCCCCACATCGTGAGGCGCTGAAAAGACAGCAGGAAGGACTCCTCCCATGAAATATACGAAGCTCGGCCGTACCGGTCTCGTCGTCTCGAAACTGTGCCTTGGCACGATGACGTTTGGCGGCCAGACCGGCTTCTGGAAATATATCGGCAAGCAGCAGCAGGACGATGCCGACGAACTGGTGCGCACGGCCTTCAATGCCGGCATCAACTTCTTTGATACAGCCGACGTCTATTCTGCCGGCATCTCGGAAAAGATGCTCGGCCAGGCGATCCGCAACAACAATCTCCCGCGCGACGAGATCGTCGTCGCCACCAAGGTCTTCGGGCGTGTCTCCATGGCGGTGGCCGACGATGCCGCCGACAGCGTGAAGGCCGAGGCCGAACGCCGGGAAAAGGAAGCCCGCAACATCAACGGCCTCTCGCGCAAGCACATCATGGACGGTGTGGAGAAGAGCCTCGACCGGCTGGGGCTCGACTATATCGACCTCTATCAGGTCCATGGCACAGACCCGCTGACCCCGATCGAGGAGACGGTCGAGGCGCTCGACCTGCTTATCCGTCACAACAAGGTGCGCTATGTCGGCCTCTGCAACATGCCGGCCTGGCTGATCATGAAGGCGGTCGCCTATGCCCGCGAGAAAGGTCTGCACCGCTTCGAGTCCTGCCAGATGTACTATTCCATCGCGGGCCGGGACCTGGAGCGTGAAGTCGTGCCACTGGCCAAGGATCAGGACCTCGCTATCCTGCCCTGGAGCCCGCTCGCCGGCGGCTTCCTGTCGGGCAAGTATACCCGCGAGGGCGACGAGCCGAACGATGCCCGCCGCACCGCGTTCGACTTCCCGCCCATCGACAAGGAAAAGGGCTATGACATCGTCGACGTCATGCGCGAGATCGCTCAGGCGAAGAAGGCGACCGTCCCGCAGGTCGCGCTCAGCTGGCTGCTGCACCAGCCGCATGTCACCAGCGTCATTATCGGGGCGCGCACCCTCGACCAGCTGAAGGACAATCTCGGATCGATCGATCTGGAGTTCAGCTTCGACGAGCTTCAGGCGCTGAACGAGGCCTCAGCGCTGAGACCGGAATATCCGGGCTGGATGCTGGAACGTCAGCAGGCCGACCGGAATGGGCAGGTCTCCTGACGGGAGCTAGCTTGTTCGCAAGTTGGGCTTGTGGTCCCCTCACCCCCTCCAACCCGTGAGGACATTGCCATGATGCGCACGACCACAAGCCTGCTTGCCGCCCTGGCCCTCATCGCGGCCTGCGAACCCGCAAACCGGACGACCGAGACGCCCGGCCCCGACAGCCTCCGGCAAACGCCGGAGACCGATGCGCCGATACGTCTGGTCGAGCGATGGAAGGCTGAGGGCTTCGCCTCCCCCAAGGGCGTCGCGGCCGCGCCGGGCGGGGGCTATTTCATCTCCAATATCGCCGGGGAGCCCGATGCGCGTGACGGCTCTGGCTGGATTTCGAAAGTCTCTGCCGAGGGCGAGGTCCTCGAGGAACGGTTTGCCACCGGCATGGACGCGCCCCAGGGCATGGTGGTCGACCGGGGCATCCTCTATGTCGCCGATATCGACCGTATCCACCTCGTCGACCCGGATGACGGCACCTTGCTCACAACCTTCGACATCAAAGGGGCCGTGGCTCTCGCCGACATGGCCGCCTGGAACGCCACCGTGCTCGTCTCCGACAGCGCGGGCGGCAAGATCTGGCGCCTGGCTGGCGACGAGAGCGGCATCTGGCTGGAGGATGAGCGGCTTGCCGGTGTGACCGGGCTTGAGCCCGACGGCGACCGGTTACTGGTCGCGACCAAGGCATCCGGCACGCTCTATGCGGTCAATGAGGCTGGCGCGCTGAGCGAGATCGTCACCGGCCTGGACGAGGCCGAAAGTGTCGGCCGGACAGAGGGCGGCTATCTCGTCTCCGGCCTACCGGGCCAGGTCTGGTTTGTCAGCGACAAGGGCGAGACGGCGGAGCTGCTCAACACACAGGAAAACGGCATCCTGCAGAACGACCTCACCGTCTTCGGCGACACCGTCATCATCCCGAACATGCTGCCCGGAACAGTTACGGCGTGGACGATTGAGGCGGCTGGCTAACTCGGCTGCCCCGCGCTGACCGCAACCATCGCCGCGCGCAGCACACGGTCGCCGATCTTCCAGCCATTCTGGAAGGTCTGGGCGATAGTGCCGGACGGGTGCTCTGACGGGATCTGGCTGACCGCCTCGTGCATGTTCGGGTCGAAGGTCGCGCCCGGTTCGGCGTCGATGGCGACCACGCCATGCTTGGCGAGCTTGGTGTGCAGCTCCTTCTGCGTCATCTCGATGCCGCCCAGCAGGTTCTCGCCGGCCTCGGTCAGCTGCGCGCGCTCATCGTCGGGCAGCGCGGCCAGTGCGCGGGCAAGATTGTCCGAGACACTGAGCAGGTCGCCAGCGAATTTCTCCACCGCATAGACGCGGGCGTCAGCGACCTCGCGGCCGGCGCGCTTGCGGATGTTTTCCATCTCGGCATGGGCGCGCAGCACCTGGTCTTTCAGCGCGGCAACCTCGCCTTCCAGCTCGGCGATGCGGGTTTCGTCGCTCACGCCTTCATTGTCGGCCTTCGCGGCCTCTTCCAGCGCTTCGGACTCCGGGGAGCCGGCATCCAGCGTTTCGGTCTCGACGGCCTCTTCCGGCCTTTTCTGATCTTGGCTCATGCCTGGTCTACTCTCACGTTTTCTGGCGCTCGCCTAGGATCTGCCCGACGATACGCGCAGTGTAATCCACCATCGGGATCACCCTGGCATAGTTCAGACGGGTCGGGCCGATCACGCCGAGCGCGCCGATTACCTGTCTCGTGGCGTTCATATAGGGAGCAACAATCAGGCTTGAACCGGATAACGGAAAAAGCCTGTTTTCGGAGCCGATGAAAAGGCGAACACCTTCTGCCTCTCTCGTCGAGTCGAGCACGTCCAGCAAGCCCTGCTGGCGCTCCAGGATGTCGAAGAGCTGGCGCACCTGCTCCATGTTCTCCGCCGCGCCCGGATCGTTCAGCAGGTTGGCGCGGCCATGCACGATAAGTGCGCGTTCCTCACCGGGCACTTCGCCGGCCCATTCGGCCAGCCCCTGCTCGACAAGGCTTGCCGCCGCCTGATCCAGCTGGGCGCGGCGTTCCTGGATTTCCTCGCGGATGGCAAGCGCAGCTTCGCGCAGCGTCTTGCCCTTCATCCGGGCGGCGAGATAGTTGCCCGCCTCCATCAGCGTCGTCGCCGGAAGCCCGGCCGGGACCCTGACCAGGCGGTTTTCGACGTCGCCCATCTCATCGACGAGGATGCAGAGCGCCTCGCCGGTCGCCAGCGGCACGAATTCGACATGACGCACCGGGCGCTCACGCGTCGGGGAGGCGACCAAGCCCGCCCCGCCGGCCAGGCCGGACAGGATGGAGGACGCCTCCTTCAGCACGCCCTGCATGTCGCGCCCGCCAGAGCGCAGGCGCTCCTCGATTTCCGAGCGGTCCTGCTCGGTCGGCTCCCCGATTTCGAGGAAACCGTCGACGAACAGGCGCAGGCCGATATGAGTCGGCATCCGCCCGGCCGAGATGTGCGGGCTGTCGAGCAGGCCGATGTCGGTAAGGTCGGCCATGACATTGCGAATGGAGGCCGGCGACAGGCTGATTCCGCTCTTCGAAAGCGTGCGAGACCCGACCGGTTCCCCGGTCTCCAGATACGTCTCCACGATCTCGCGGAAGATGGTCCGTGAGCGGTCATCCAGGCTCTGCAACAGGCCACTAAGGGGGCGTTCGTCACTCATTTCGGCGAATCTTTATGAATTACAATCTCCAGTTTCAATAAGGCTTTTTTCCTTGGACACCCCCCTAAAATCGGGTTCCATGCCGTCCATGACAAGCGTGCCAGTAAAGTTACCGCTACGGCAAGTTGTTGCCTATGGTTCAGTCGGAATTCCCTTTGGCGCCGTTGGCCTGCCCATGGCCGTTTTCATCGCGCCTTTCTATGCCGAACAGATGGGCCTCGGCACGGCCCTTGTCGGTATTATCTTCATGGTCCTGCGATTCTGGGACTTGTTCTCCGACCCGGTCATGGGGTGGCTGGTCGACACGCGGCCGTCCCGTTTCGGCAAGGTCAAGCACTGGCTGCTGATCGCGGTCCCGATCCTGCTGCCGGCGGTCTGGTTTCTCTACAATCCGATCGGACCGCCAGTTTCACCACTCTTTCTCGCGATCATCCTCTTCATCTTCTATGTCGGCACGACGATGATCGTGACGCCGCACCAAGCCTGGGCGCCGTCCATCGCACGCAATTATGACGAACGCTCGCGCCTGTTCATGTGGCGTGAGCTGTTCACCATCTCGACCATGCTGGTGATGCTGGCCCTGCCCGCCATCCTGTCACGCGCCGGCGATGTCAGCTTTGCCCAGCAGATCTCGATCATGGGCTGGTTCCTCATCATCGCGCTGCCGGTGACGGTCGGCGCGGCCGTCTGGCTCGTGCCCGATCCGCTGCCCGAGGCCGATGCGCCGCGCGCGAGCTTCCATCCCAAGGCCATTCTCGAAGCCCTGAAGCAGCAGACGCTGTGGCGCCTGCTCGTCACCGAAATCTGTATCGGTATCGCCATCGCAGGGACGGCCGGCACCTTCCTGTTTGCCGCGCAATGGGGCTTCGGCGTCGGCCACGGCATGGCGTCGCTGATCCTGATGTCCCACTTCATCGCGGGCTTCGCCGCCATGCCTGTCTGGGTCGCGATCTCCAAGCGCAGCGAGAAATACATCGCCATGCGCTCGGTCTGCCTGTGGTCCGCCGTGACCTATATCGCCTACATGCCGCTCGCCATCATGGGGGGCGGGACGGTCTCGCTGTTCATTGCGGCCGTCATTTCCGGCGTCGGCTATGGCTCCCCCTTCATCCTGGTCCGCTCGATGATGGCAGACCTTGTCGAAGCCGAGGAAGCCCGCGGCGGCGGCAACCGGGCAGGCCTTTTCTATTCGCTGATGTCTGGCGCCTACAAGACAGGGGCGAGCTTCGCCATCGGCATTCCCTATGTCCTGCTGGGCGTGCTGGTCGGCTTCAATCCGGCAACGGACAATTCCCCCGAAACGGTGCGCGGCCTGATGCTGGTTTTTGTCGGCGTTCCGGTCGTCTCCTATGCCCTCGCCGCGCTCCTCATCTGGCGCTATCCGATCACCCGCGCCGAGCAGGTGAAAGCAGCCGAAGCCATAAACGCGGGTGGACAAGCCAATCTGGAATCGCTTCATCCGCCGGTGAACGAAGGAGATGCCCCATGACAGATTTTTCGCGCCCCTCTGGCCGGACGGCCGACCAGCTTCGCGACGTCGTGCTTGAAACCAATGTGACCCGCTATGCCGAAGGCTCGTGCCTGGCGAAGTTCGGGCACACCCATGTGCTCTGCACCGCCAGCTGGTCCGACAGCGTCCCGCCCTGGCTGCGCGGACAGGGCAAGGGCTGGGTCACCGGCGAGTATGGCATGCTGCCGCGCGCGACCCATACCCGTGGCAACCGCGAAGCCGCCCGCGGCAAGCAGTCGGGCCGCACCCAGGAAATCCAGCGTCTGATCGGGCGCAGCCTGCGCTCGGTCGTCGATCTTTCCGCGCTCGGCGAAAACCAGCTCACCATCGACTGCGACGTCATCCAGGCCGATGGCGGCACGCGCACCGCCTCCATCACCGGCGGCTTCGTCGCCATGGCGCTGGCGCTGAAATACCTGCGCGAGGAAGGCATCATCAAGGCCGATCCGATCCAGAAACAGGCCGCCGCCATCTCGGTCGGCCTGTGGCAGGATAAGCCTGTCCTCGACCTCGACTACCCGGAAGACTCCGGCGGCGAAGGCGACATGAACGTCGTCATGAGCTCCGATGGCGGCTTCATCGAGATCCAGGGCACCGGTGAAGAGCGCCCGATGACGCGCGCCGAAGTCGAAGAGATGATGCGACTGGCCGAAAAAGGCTGCACCGAGCTGTTCGAGGCCCAGAAGGCGGCGATCGGCTAGGCGTCACGCCTGCTCCCCTCACGGATAGGGCAAGGGCGCAAGATCCGGCTCGACCCAGCTGCGCCGTGCGTCGAGCGAGAAGAGCCTGTCGCGCGACCAGTAGGTCATGAGCCAGTGCTTGCGCCCGCACTCTGATGCCATGAGCTTGGCGAGCACCTCCGGCAGGGGCGCGCCTACATGGGTTTCAAGGTGCCAGCGGGCAGCCCGCAGCGAGGCGAGTGTGATCGTCTCGTGATAGCCTTCCGTCTCGCTGTTCGGCGTGCCGGTGGCCGTGTTGTAGGCGCGGATCATGGCCGGCATCTCCGCGAAGGCATCGATCTCCGGGCGCGAGAGCAGGTCGAGCGCGGCGGCGAAATGGGCCTCATGCGTCCAGTCCGACTTTGGCAGGCGTCGTGCGATAAGGCCATCGGTGATGCGCCGGATCGCGGCGTCTGTTGAGAGTGACATGGGATTTCCTTTCAGGCTGGGGCGGGGCCTGAAAAAGAAAAACCCCGCCGCTTGGGTGGCGAGGTTTGGTGTGGAAGCAGGCTGTCCGTGATCGTCTGTCCGAGGATCAGGACGAGCCGGCAAGCGCAAACAAACAGGCCACCGGTGTCCGGATGGTCTGTTGCTGGGTCAGGTATGTAGCCGACATGCGCATGGAACGCCGGATAGGCCGAGGCGCGCGAAAGGTCAATTGCGGCAAAAGGTGCCGCCTACCCTTTCCGCTCCAGGCTCTCCAGCCCGAACATGGCGAGCTGCAGGCTCTGCGCAATGCGTTCGGCGCGCTGCATGAAATAGGCGACCGTTTCCTCGCTGTCGGCAAGGTCCTCCAGCGTGGCCTGGAACAGGCCGAGCCATGTCTGGAAATCTTCGCGCGTAATGCCCTGCAGCTTGAAATGCGCCGGCACCGGCTTGCCGGAATAGCGCCCGGCATTCATGGCGACCGAGGCCCAGAAATCCTTCAGCTTGGCGAGGTGGGCGTCCCAGTCGTCGATCTCGCCATTGAAGATGGGGCCGAGGCGCGGATGGGCGCGCACGCGGGCATAGAAGGTGTCCACCAGCTTCGAGATGAAAGCGTCATCGATTCCGAGACGGGCGGCATTGTCCAGAATGGCCTGTCGGCGCTCTTCGGCCGAACGGATCTGATAGGTCATGCCGCCAGCGTCTCGCAGCCAAAGCCGAAGGCGTCCATACGCAAAACGCCGTAGGTCGCACTGCGGTGCAGCCTGCGGACCGCCTCGCCCGCCCCGGCGCCGAGCGCCACGAAGAGCGGGAGGATATGGTCCGGCGTGGGGTGGTTGAGACGCATGGCCGGCAGGGTGCTGATGGCCCGCACGGCCTCGTCCGGATCGTCTGCCAGGAGGATGTCGCCCAGCTCGTCGGCAAAGCCGTCAACCCAGTCTGGCGAGGCAGCGTCCAGCCCATAGCCGCCGGTAAAGAAGGCCCGCAGATTGTGCGTCGTGCCGCCGGAGCCGAGGACCAGAACGCCCTCCTCGCGCAGCGGCGCCAGCGCCTGGCCGAGCCTGTAATGCCATTCCGGCGAGCGGTTCATGCTGATGGAGAGCTGTACCACCGGCACATCGGCCTGCGGATAGAGCAGCTTCAGCGGCACCCATGCACCATGATCGAGCCCGCGCTCGGCATCGCTCACCGCATCGAAACCAGCCGCCCGCAAGAGGGCCCGCGCCTGCCCGGCCAGCAAGGGATCGCCAGGCGCGGGATACTGCATGGCGTTCATGTCCGGGCCGAAGCCGCGAAAATCGTGGATCGTCTCCAGGGCAGCCGAGGCTGTCAGCGTCGGCCGGTCTGCATTGTAGTGGGCGGAGATCACCAGAATGGCCCGCGGGCGCTCCAGCTGAGGCCCCAGCCCGGCAAGGAAATCACGCGCGGGTGACGGATCGATCACAAGGGTCGGTGCCCCGTGCGAAATGAAGAGGCTGGGCTGTCTGGTCATCATGCTGAGGATTTGGCGCGGGCAGCGATGCCGCGCAATCGGCCGTCTGGAATGAGACTTATTCCACTGCGGGCTTCTGCCGCCCCTCCCATGCCACGTCAGCCTCCCAGAGCGGCACAGTCGACAGGCTCATCTTGGCTGACCCGTCGACCGGCTTGCGCGAGAAGGAGACGTACATCAGCGCATCGTTCTCGGCATCGTAGATGCGGCGCACGGCCAGCTGCTTGAAAATCAGCGAACGGCCCCGGTCCCAGACTTCCTCGCCGGACCGGTCGAGGTCGATCTTGCCGATGGTAACCGGGCCACTGATCATGCAGGAAATGGAAGAATTGGACGGGTCCTCGAACCAGTTTCCCTTGCCGATCCGGTCCCAGACCCCGCGGTCGAAATAGGCGATGTGGCAGGTCACGCCCTGCACCTTCGGATCATTCAGGCGGTCGATCTTGATCTCGTTGCCGAGCCAGTCATTCTTGAATTCCGCCGCTTCCCTGTCGCCGCCACAGGCAGCCGCAAGCAGGCAGAAGGCCGGAAGGGCCCAGCGTTTCGATTGTGCGAACATGGAAGCTGAACCCCGCATCATCGCGGAAGTTCCGGGTCCGGGCGAGCGCCGTCAGGCCGCCTCTTCATCATCCTTGGCGGCACTGCCGTCTTCCTCCTCGTCGAAGATGAGGATGTCGCCGGGCTGGCAGTCCAGCTCACGGCACAGCGATTCCAGGGTGGAGAAGCGCACAGCCTTGGCCTTGCCTGTCTTCAGGATGGAGAGGTTGGCAAGGGTGACGCCGACACGGTCCGACAATTCTGTCAGCGACATGCGGCGTTCCAGCAGAACACGGTCGAGGGTTACGCGAATGGCCATATCTGTTCTTCGGCCTCCTAAATCGTCATCTTCTCTTCCTCGCGCAGACGCGTTCCTTCACGGAACACCTGCGCCAGGATGAAAAGCGCCACCACAGCCGCCCATGCAGCAAGGTTGATACTGAGCCGAACGGGCTGGTCGGTCCCGAGATCCACGAAAAGATTGAGCAGGATCACCGTGACATAGCGGGCAAGCTCGACCAGCGCGATCGCAATGGCGATCCGCGTCAGTCTCGGCCCGTTCTGCGGCACGAAAGGGTCACCGTCGGCAAGGGTTGAAAGGATGCGCCGTAACTGGATGCAGACATAGATGATGCCCGGGGCGAACACGGCGAGGCCGGCAAGGCCCGCCACGAACTGGCCGGGCTTGACGTCCTCGACATAGGTTTCCATGCCGGGCACTTTCATCACCCCGCCATTCAAGCTGCCGATAAGGCCCGCGCCGATGAGCAGGAAGGCGATCACGCCGGATATCACGGCGATCCAGATCACAACCTGCATCAGCATCGACAGGAAGGCGGCCATGGAGTTTTGCTGCCGGATCGTCATATGTCTCTGGTCTGTCCTTTGGCGTTCATGCCCACACTTTCTAGTCTCAAACCGGTAATTTACCGTTAAACGATAATTACATTCACACAGAAAGCAAGATCGGAGCCACATACATCCATGACTCGCAAACTCGGAAAAGGCCGCCTCGTCGCCGCCACCCATAACAAGGGAAAAGTCAGAGAGCTCAAGGACCTGTTCGAACCGGCCGGTCTCGAAGTGGTCTCCGCCATCGATCTCGACCTCGCCGAACCGGAAGAGACCGAGATGACCTTCACCGGAAACGCTCTGCTCAAGGCCCGCGCGGCGGCCGAAGCGACAGGCGCCCCGGCGCTGTCGGACGATAGCGGGCTCGCCGTCGAGGCGCTGGGCGGCATGCCGGGCATCTATTCCGCGCGCTGGGCCGGGGAGCCGCGCGATTTCATGAAGGCGATGGAAAAGGTCGAGACCGAGCTTGCCGAGATCGGCACCGACAATCGCCGCGCAAAATTCGTCTGCGCGCTCGCCGTCGTCTGGCCCGACGGCCATGAGGAGGTGTTCGAGGGCGAAGTGCATGGCGAGCTGGTCTGGCCGCCGCGCGGCGAGAAGGGCTTCGGCTATGACCCCATGTTCGTGGCCGATGGCGAGTCCGTGACCTTCGGTGAAATGGATCCGGCGAAGAAACACGGTATGAGCCACCGCGCCGATGCCTTCACAAAGCTGAAGGCCGCCCTGCTTTCATGAGCCCCGCCCTGCCCTTCGGGTCGGCCTACGGCTTCGGCCTCTATGTCCACTGGCCGTATTGCACGAAGATCTGCCCCTATTGCGACTTCAACGTCTATGCCGCGAAGGACAGGGACAATTCAGCCCTTGTGCGGGCCCTGGGCGACGACCTCGCCCGCCATGCCCGTGTACTGGAGGGCCACCCGAAGCTCGGCTCGATCTATTTCGGCGGCGGCACGCCCTCGCTGATGGCGCCGGCAGAGATCGCCGGGCTTGTCCGTCAGGCAGACGCTCTTTTCGGCCTCGAGCCGGATGCCGAGATCACGCTGGAGGCAAACCCCAACGATGTGCTGGGTGCCGACCTCGCCGCCTGGGCGGGGGCCGGCGTCAACAGGCTCTCCATCGGCCTGCAATCGCTGGACGACGACGCCCTCGGCTTTCTCGGGCGTGACCATGATGCCGCCGGGGCGCGCCGGGCCGTCGAGCTGGCGGCGCGTCATTTCCCGAACCATACGATCGACCTCATCTATGCCCGGCCCGGCCAGTCGCCGAAAGCCTGGGAGACAGAGCTTTCCGAAGCGCTGTCGCTAGGCGCACCGCACCTGTCGCTCTATGAGCTCACCATTGCCGAGCGCACCGCCTTCGGCAAACGCGCCGAGCGGGGCGAGCTTCAGCCCATGCCGGACGATGACCAGGCCGACCTCTATGAGCTGACGCAGGCCGTCGCCGAAACTCATGGTCTGCCAGCCTATGAAGTCTCCAATCATGCCCGCTCGCGCGAGACCCAGTCGAAGCACAATCTCACCTATTGGCGCGGCGGGGACTGGATCGGCCTCGGCCCCGGCGCACATGGGCGGCTGAGCCTTGAGGGCCAGCGCGTAGCCACCCTCGCCCCGCTCAAGCCCGGCGACTACATCGCAGCGGTCTCCAAAACCGCAGGTCTAGCCGGCGAACCGCTCTCGCCCGTCGACACGGCCCGGGAGCTGCTCGCCCTCGGCCTCAGGCCCGGCGAAGGCTTCGACATCACACGGGTCGAGACGCTGACCGGCGCCCCGCCCGACCTGGCGACGCTCCAGGCCTTCATCGATGAGGGCTTCATGCACCGGACCGGCGAGCGCATCGCGCTAACGCCGGAGGGCCGCCTGCTGGCCGACCGGATCGCAGCCGAGCTGTCGCCCTGAGCCCCGTAACCCTACCGAGGCGGGGCACCATGCCCGCTCGCCCGCGCTCGTCCTTCGACTTCGCTCAGGATGAGCGCTATTCTTCGCCGCCTCTCAAGACCTCATCCTGAGCCAAATCGAAGGAGAGGCCGTTCGCCTGAACATCAGGCTCTCCCCTAGTCGGTCTCCGTCTTCCGGAACCGCTTCGACTGCTGCTTCATGATCTCCCGGCCAAGCGGCTCTGGCAGGATGCGGGTCAGCATCGCCACGCCCTTGTTGACCGCGCCGGGCACAACAACCGGCCGCCCACGTGTCACACCATCGATGCCAGCCTCGACAACCGGGCCGGCTTCCATCCACATCCATTTCGGGGACTCGCTCGCCATTTTGCGCGTGCCGTTCACATCGTGGAACTCGGTCCAGGTGAAGCCGGGGCAAAGCGCGGTGCAGTGAATGTCATGGCCGGCCGCCTGCGCTTCGGCATGGATGCTTTCGGAGAATTTGATGATCCCCGCCTTCACGCTGGCATAGAGGGTGTGGCCATTGGAACCCGGCGTATAGCCGGCGAGCGAGGCGACATTGATGATGCGCCCGAAGCCACGCTCGGCCATGCCGGGCAGCAGCTTGTGCACCAGCTCGACAGGCGCGGTGTACAGCACACGGATGAACTGCGCCTGGTCTTCCCAGCTCGTATTGAAAAAGGTGCCCGGCAGGCCATATCCGGCATTGTTGACCAGCGCGTCGACATGCCGGCCAGCCTCCCTGAGTTCGGCGAGGATCACATCGACACTCGCCTCATGCGCGAGATCCTGCGTGATGACGAGGGTGGCGACCTGGTACTTTTCCTCCAGCTCACGCGCCAGTTTGTCGAGCCTGTCGGCCCGGCGCGCCGTCAATGCGACATCCCAGCCCTTTTGCGCATACTGATGAGCAAATTCTGCCCCAAGGCCGGCTGACGCCCCGGTTATCAGGGAAAGTTTGTTAGGTTTCATGTCTGTTCCGACCATTTCTTGCAGTTTTACTCGACGACAGCTGTAACATAATCGTCACACTCAGACTTCATTTCTCCGGCCATCTTGTTTCACATCCCCCCAAGCTCAACATCCGCCCTCGCAGATTCGGCTGAGCGATCTGCACCTGCAAGAGGGGAATCTTATGAAACAAAGAAAAAGGCTGCTTTGCACGGCAGCACCACTCATCATCCTGTTTGCGCAACCTGCCATCGCGCAGGACAATGCCCAGAACACCGAACAGTCTGACGAACTCCGCCAGGGCCAAATCGTTGTTACCGGTACCCGCTCGACGGACCGTACGGCGCTTGAAACGGCTGTCCCGGTCGATGTCTTCCCGGTCGAGGAACTGACCGATACCGGCCGCGTCGAACTCAACCAGATCCTGACGACGACCGTTCCCAGCTTCAACTTCAACCAGACGGCCATCAATGATGGCACCGACATCGTCCGCCCGGCCACGTTGCGCGGCCTGGCGCCGGACCAGACCCTCGTCCTGGTCAATGGCAAGCGCCGCCACACGTCGGCCCTGGTCAACATCAACGGCTCTGTCGGGCGTGGCTCGGCGGCGGTTGACCTCAACGCCATTCCGACCACGGCCATCGGCAACGTCCAGGTCCTGCGCGACGGCGCCTCGGCCCAGTACGGCTCCGATGCGATCGCGGGCGTGATCAACGTCCTCCTGCGCGAAGCCGATTCCGGCGGCGCGGTGAACCTGCGCTACGGCGCACATGTCACCGATCCGGAAGGCCTGAACCGCAGCGAAGTCGACGGCCAGACCACCAATGTTGGCGGCTGGGCCGGCTTCGGCCTCGGCGAAGACGGCTTCCTCACCGTCTCGGCGGAATACTCGCTGCGCAAGCGCACCAATCGCGCCGGGCTCGATCCGCGCCAGCAATTTCCGGATACGCCGGCCTTCGACGAAGCCGAGCGCACCTTCAACCGGCTGAACCACAATTACGGCAATGGCCGCGCGGAGAACATCAACCTGTTCTTCAACTCCGGCTATGACCTGAACAATGGCGTCGAGCTTTATGCCTTTGGCGGCCTGCAGGACCGTGAAGGCGAGAGCCCCGGCTTCTATCGCCGCGCCATCGACAGCCGGAACATCTCCGACATCTATCCCGGCGGCTTCCTGCCGGTGATCGGCGGCGATGTCTTCGACTACAGCCTCGGCGGCGGCGTGCGCGGCACGGCGAATGAGTGGGATTACGACTTCAGCGTCGTGCGCGGCTCCAACGAGCTCGAATATTCCGTCACCAACTCGCTCAACGCCTCGCTCGGCCCGACGAGCCAGACGAGCTTCGATGCCGGGACGATGACGTTCGACCAGCTCACCTTCAACGCCGACATCGTCCGCACCTTCGACAATCTCCTGCCCGGCACGACGACGCTCGCCTTCGGGGCCGAGTACCGGGACGAGAACTTCGAGATCGAGGCCGGCGAGGAAGCCTCCTGGATTCAGGGGCCGTTCCCGGCGACGGACTATTTCGGCAACCCGATCCTCGACGATGACGGCGATCCGGTCCCGGCGGCTGCCGGCAGCCAGGTCTTCCCGGGTTTCAGCCCGGAATCGGCTGTCGATGAAGGCCGCGATGCCACCAGCCTCTATGGTGAAATCGAGTGGGAGCCGAATACCCGCACCCTGCTGTCGGCCGCGGTCCGCTATGAGGACTATTCCGATTTCGGTGACACGGTGACCGGCAAGATTGCCGGGCGCTATGACTTCACCGATCAGATCGCCATTCGCGGGGCCATCTCGACCGGCTTCCGCGCGCCGAGCCTGCAGCAGCAGTACTTCACGTCGATCTCCACGAACTTCATCGACGGCGTTCCCTTCGAGGTCGGCACCTTCCCGGCAACCTCCGACGCAGCCATCGCGCTGGGCGGCGGTCAGCTCGATGCGGAAGAGTCCGTGAGCTACTCGCTGGGCACGGTGATCACGCCGACTTCGGACTGGTTCATCACCATTGATGCCTACCGCATCGATATCGACGACCAGATCTTCCTGACCGAGAATCTCGGCGGGCCGGAAGTTCAGGCCGTGCTCGACGATGCCGGGGTGAACGCACAGCTGGTGCGCTTCTTCCAGAACGGTATCGAGACCGAGACCACGGGTGTCGACATCGTCACCAAGTATGACTTCGACTTCGGCGACATGGGCGAGCTCGGCGTTTCGGCCGCGTTCAACTATTCCGAGACCGACGTCACCGAGGTGCCGGAAAACATGGTCATTCCGGATCTCGTCCTGTTCGGGCGCGACCGCTCCCTCACGCTTGAGGAAAGCGCTCCGGAAACGAAGCTGATCCTGTCGGGTGACTATTCCTACCAGATCGCGAACTTCAATGTCCGGGCCACCCGTTTTGGCGACGTCCTCGTGCCGTCCTCCAATCCGGATAACGACTATACGCTCGATTCCGCATGGATCCTCGACGCGTCGGTCGACTTCGACCTGTCGGAGCGTGTCTCGGTCGGGATCGGCGCGGACAATGTCCTCGACGAATACCCGACGCAGACGCCGGACAATCTGAGCTTCAACGGGATCTTCCCGTATTCGAGCCGCAGTCCGTTCGGTTTCTCCGGCCGCTTCGTCTATGGCCGCGCCAGCTATCACTGGTAAGGCTTCAGGCTGAAATCCAATCGCGAAATGCCGCTCCGAAAGGGGCGGCATTTTTCTTGGCTCAAGCCCTGCGCCAGACATTCACCTTGGTGAGGAAGGCGTTCTCGCTGTGCTCGAGCGTAAACCCGGCCTCCTGCATGGGCGGGGTGAAATCCCAGCCGAGATAGGCCTTGTAATAGGGCTCGTGGAAGCCTTCCGGGAAATATTCGAGGATACCGTCCAGCCCTTCATTGTCCCCGAATTGCAAGCTGTCGGCGATGATGAAGGCCCCGCCCGGCTTCAGCACGCGGGCGGCTTCCTGCATCACCGCCTTGCGCGTCTTCTCCGGTAATTCGTGGAAGAGATAGACCGAGACGATCACATCCTGCGAGGCATCTTCCAGCGGCATGGCCTCGGCCAGGCCCTCGACGATCTCCACATGCGGCCAGGGCGCGACCAGCTGGCGCGCCCGTTCGGCATAATTGGGCGAGAGGTCGAGCCCGGTCGCTTTCAGGCGCGGGAAGGCCCGCATCGTCTCACGCAGGAAACGGCCCGTCCCGCAGGCGAGATCGAGCAAGGCCACTTCACGCTGGTCGCGCCCCTTCACCTCGGCCACGATCTGCGCCAGCGCCTGGCGGCGCATCGCATCGGCGGCGCCGGTAAACAGCGCCTCGACCTGGTGGTCATAGAGTTGCGCGCTCTCATCCGACAGCCAGCCATCGGTCTGATAGTGGAAGTTCTGGCGGTAATAAGCCGGATAGCGGTTGGAGCTCTCCAGCGTCTCACGCACCTCAGCGCCGTCGCGCGCCACGCGCCGGCGGTCGACATCCGCGATATCCTTCAGGAAGTGCCCGGCCCGCTTCACGGCCTTGCCGAGATCGGCGACGCGCACATCCGCCGGGGCCGGATAGAGCCCCGCCTCGATATTTGCCCGGTCCTGCGCGAAAAGGCGGAAGAAGCTCGCGCGCAATTCCTTCGTATCGACCGGGTTGGTCGGCTTGAAGGGCGGTTCGCCGGGGCGGTTGAACCCCGCCGAGCGGCGTTTCGCGATGGCATATTGCGCGCCGTACCAGGCCGAGCGCAGTCCCTGGGCGCCGACATAGCGCGCCCGGCTCATTGTTTTTCCTGTCTCGTCGAGAAGTCCCATGCCCCCTATATTGGCGCATCGGGAAACCGCGTCCAGTGGCACGAATAATGCTCTGAAAACTATATGCTTTCGTCTTCAGACTGCGTTCAGATGGATATGCTAGGGTAGCATTCGAAGGTGCCGGGACTGGTGTGTCCGGGTATCGTGAAAGGAGATCTCGATGATCCGCATGGCAATTCTCGGCAGCGCCGCAGCGCTTGCGATGAGCCTCCCGGCCGCTGCCCAGCAATACGGATATGACGGCTATGACTACGATGATGGGTATGGCTATGACAGCTATGGCTATCAGGATCAGGCCTATGCCAACGCCAATGCCAATTGCGACCGCGACCGTCGCTCCAACCAGACGGCCGGCACCGTGGTCGGCGCGATTGCCGGCGGCCTGCTCGGCGCTGCGATCGCCGATGATGGTGACAAACACCACCGCAAACGCCACCACCGCTATTCGCGCGGCTGGGACCGGGGCTATGGCTACGGCTATCGCGGCCACCGCCGCCACCGGGACAATGACGGCGACAAGGTCGCCGGCGCCCTGATCGGCGGTGTGGTCGGTGCCATGGCCGGCAATGCGCTGGCCGGCAGCATGTCGAACTGCAACACGACCCGCGCCTATGGCCCGGACACCCGCCAGCGCTATGGCAACATGAATGTCTCGCCCCCGACACGCCAGCCCTACGGCAATGCCTGGAACGAGAACCGTCCGCGCTCTGCGAGCTATGGCAACAGCTATCAGGGCGACGTCGACCTGCGCCCCGGCGAAGAGCTTTATGGCGGTTCGCCCCAGAGCAATCCGGCCTGGAGCAACCCGGAATATGGCGCGACCACGCAGGGCTATAATGCCGGCTATTCCGCCCCGCAGGACACCGGCGAATGCCGCACCGTCTATCGCGACCGTTACGTCAACGGACAACGCGTGAGTGAACCAGCGACCGCCTGTAATGTTGGCGGCGACCGCTGGGAGTTTGTAGACTAGATGTAGAGTGGCCGGAGACGGCCCTGTCTGGGTCAGCCCGGGACAAGGGCCGCGATCAGTCGCGGCCCTTTTTGTTTGTGCCGTTAGATCTCCCCCCTCCCGCCTCTCCTCTCTGGGGAAGGTCAGGGTGGGGCCAGCAGGCTTATCCCGGCACCAGCGCCGCAATCAGCCTCGGGCCCTTCTGCTTCATCGCCTCCTCGAAGGCGGCATCGAAGTCTTCCGCCGTGGTCACGGCTGTCGCCTCCACGCCCATGGATTGGGCGAGGCTGACCCAGTCGATATCCGGCCCGCCAATCTCCAGCATTTCCTTCGCCGTCGGGCCCGGATTGCCAGCGCCCGTGCGAGCAAGCTCGATGTTCAGGATGCGGTAGCTGTGATTGACGAAGACGATGGTGGTCACGTCGGCGCCCTCGCGCACCATGCTCCACAGCGCCTGATTGGTGTACATCGCCGCGCCGTCGCCTGTCAGCGCGATCACCTTACGGTCAGGTGCCGCGACAGCCGCCCCGAGTGCCAGGGGCAGGCCCTGCCCGATCGCCCCGCCGGTCAGCCCCATCCAGTCATGCGGCTCGGCCTTGATGGTCGACAGGAAGACCGGCAGCGAATTCGACACGCCATCATCGGAGACGATGGCATTCTCCGGCATGTGCCGCGCCACGCTCGCTCCGACAGAAGCCGCGTTGAGCTCGCCCGTCGGCGCCGAGGCCGGTTTCTCCAGCGGCGCCGGGTCGGCGGCCTCTTTCGCGCCCATCGCATCGGCAAGCGCGGCCAGCGTCTTCGCGCTGTCGCTGTCGGCGCCGCCCAGATCCATCGTCTCGCAGCCTTCGGGCACGAGCAGGCTTGGCTTGTCGGGATAGGCGAAGAAAGCAACCGGCAGGTGGGTGCCGGCCGTCAGCATCAGGTCGGTGCCCTCGAGATCGTTCATCGCGCCTTCGGCGAAATACTGCATCCGGTCGGGGAAGAAGACCCCGGCGCCGCGGCGCTGGCGCCCAAAAAAGGTGTCGGTGATGATCCGCACACCGGCCTTTTTCAGCCGGGCGGCGGCCTTCAGCCCGTCCTCGCCGAGCGCGGTGCCATTGATCAAGAGGACCGGCTGTTTCGCCCGGCCAATGGCTGCGGCGGCCGCATCGATCTTTTCCTTCGATGTCTCGCGCAAGGTGGGCCGGACGGCCTTGCCGCCCTTTACCCCGCCCTCGGTCCAGGCGGAATCGGCCGGCAGGATCAGCGAGACAGGCCCCGGCGCCGGGCCGAAGCTCGCCGTCCAGGCTTCAGTCGCCAGCTTGCCGGTCGTCTCGACACTGTCGGCGGACTTGATCCAGATCGAGTTCGGGCCGGCGAGCCCCATAATGTCGGAATTGAGCGGCGCGTCGTAGCGCCGGTGCGGCACGGCATGGTCGCCGATGACATTGATCATCGGCGTGTCGGCGCGCTTGGCATTGTGAATGTTCGCTCCGCCATTGAGATAGCCCGCGCCGAGATGCAGCAGCGTCATGGCCGGCTCACCTGTGATGCGCGCATAGCCGTCGGCGGCCCCGGTCGCCACGCCCTCGAACAGGCAGAGCACCGCATTGATGCGCGTTTCGCGGTCGAGCGCGGTGACGAGGTTCATTTCAGAGGTGCCCGGATTGGCAAAGCAGGCGGACACACCAAGGTCGGCCAGGGTTGAGACCAGCGCATCGGCGCCTGTCAGTTTCGTCGTGTCGCTGTCGACCATGAAAAATGTCTCCTTATACGGACGGATCCTTGCCCGTCCTAGCTGATATCGATGATGTCATCATCATAGGGTGTCGAATAGAGCCGCTTCACCTCTTGCGCCCGCAGGCTCTGAACGCGGCCCTGATTGATGTAGCCCTTCTCGGTAATCTCGCCGGCGTCAGGCCGCGGCGGTTCTGCCTGCAGCAGGATACGCGCAACACGTTTGGCGGCGTTGGGATGGGCGCGATTATAGGCGCTCAAACCCGCCTTCACAGCCGCGCGCACCGTCTCGTCTCCGGTCAGCTCGTCCATGCCGACGTTCCGCTCCGTCTTGCGCCGGCACCAGGCCTCGTTGAGGAAGCCAAGCAGGGCGATCTCGTTTTCGTTCAGGCCACAGACAACCACATCCGACAGCGCCCCATCGACCGCCTCGACCGCCTTCACCCGCACCGTGCCAGCCGACACCCATGTCCCGTTGGCGAGCTTGAACTCTTCGGCAATGCGCCCGTCAAAGGCGAGGCCCTTGTCCGGATCGTCCGGGTCGCGGAATTTCACCGCATCGCCGAGCTTGTAGAAGCCCTCCTCATCGAAGGCTTCGGCCGTCTTCTGCGGATCCTTGAGGTAGCCGGGCGTGATGCCCGCCCCGCGCACGCGGCACTCCATCTTCTCGCCCACAGGCGCCAGCTTGAACTCGCAACCGGGCAGCGGCAGGCCGATGAGGCCCATCGTGTCGCTCGGCCAGTGAACATTGGAGATGGTGGGCGAGGTTTCGGTCGCGCCATAGCCAGCCGACAGGCTGATCCGCTCGCCGGTGACGTCGACGGCAACGTTCTGGATGCGCTCATAAATGTCCTGGCCGAGGCTCGCGCCGCCATAGGCCATGACCATGATGCGCGAGAAGAAGGTTTCCGCCAGCGCGCGGTCATGCTCCAGCTCGGTCGCGATCGCCGCCCAGGCCGCCGGGACGGTGGTATGCTGGGTCGGCGCGACCTCGCGGAGATTGCGCAGCATTTCCGGCAGGCGGGCGGGTGTCGGCGCGCCCCAGTCGATATGGAGCGTGCCGCCCCAGTCGGTCATCGAGTGCAGGATGGAATGGGCGCCATAGGTGTGGCTCCAGGGCAGGAAGCTCACCATGACCTGCGGGCCCTGGGAAATCTCTTCCAGCCGCCCCACATCCCAGACCGAGCGGATCATCTTCACCATGGAAGCGATGTTGCCATGGGTGTTGATCACCGCCTTCGGCTCGCCGGTGGAGCCCGAGGTCAGCATGTATTTCGCGACCCGCTCCTCGCTCAGCCGGTCATAGGCGAGATCAACGGCGCTGGTCGGAGCTTTGGCAAATGCCTCAAGCGACTCGCTGCGCACGCCCGTTGGCGCAGTCTTCCGGTAAAGGACCAGCCGGTCGCCCACCTCCATACCATCGAGGCCGCGCTGGTATTCCGCGCCATCCTCGACATAGAGGATGCCCGGCTCGGTCAGCCGGTCGGCATGGTTGAGGCGTGCGAAATCCTCGCTCAGCGTCGCATAGGCCGGGGTGACGGGGACGACCGGGCTGCCCGCCCACATCGCGGCATACATGACAAGCGCATGCTCGATGGCATTGCGCGAGAGGATCATCACCGGACGGTCCGGCCCGGCGCCGGCCTTGAGGAAGCCTTGCGCCAGCGAGCGGATCTGCGTCAGCGCCTCGCCATAGGTCAGACGGATCCAGCCCGGCTTCGACGGGTCGTCCGGATCGCGCTGGGCGAGCCAGGTCCGGCCCGGGTCCGCCGCCGCCCAGTAGACGAGCGGAGCCAGCATGTGGGGCGGATGCGGTCGCTTCGGCTGGCCGTTGCGCAGCAGGACGCAGCCATCGTCACGCGTCTCCATCTCCAGCTTTTGCGGCAGATAGGGAACTTCGCGAAAACGGATGCCGGCGGTCATAAAACCCCTTCTGTCTTGATCTTGATCAGCGCCCCGCAATGCTTGCAATGCACCGCATCGCGGTCATGGCGCATCAGGCCGCAGGTCTCGCATTCGCACTCGACCTTGCTTTCCGGCTCGATGATCGCGCGCAGGAGCTGCAGGAAGAGCGACAGGCCGAGCACCATGACAAGGATGGCGATGAAGCGCCCGAGCTGGCCGTGCAGGATAACGTCGCCATAGCCTGTCGTGGTCAGGCTGGTGACGGTGAAATACAGCGCATCGATATAGGTGTGGACGCTCGACTCCGGCTGGCCAACCTGCAGGGCATAGACGAGCGCGGCGGTGATGAAGACGAAGACGAAAAGGTTCGTCACCTTGTCGATGATCCGCTCATGGCGCTGGAAGAAGGGCGTGAGCACCTTCACCCGCCGGATGAATGTGAAGGCCCGGATCGCGCGGACCGCGCGCAGCACACGCAGGAAGGCGAAGTTCGAGACGAGCAATGGCGCGAACATGGTCACGACGACCACCAGATCGGCCCAGTTGATCCATTTCAGGAAGAAGCGGTGCTTGTGCTTGGCGATGTAGAGCCGCGCCAGCAGGTCACACAGGATGACTGCGCCGATGACATAGTCGGCGATGTAGTGGCCGCGCTCGCGGGTCTCGAACGGGGCCCAGAGAAAGTAGGCGATGGTCACGAAATCGAAGACGAGCAACGCCCAGCGGAACCAGAAGGACGCTTTCCCTGTCCCCTCATACAGCCAGAACAGCCGACGGTTCAGCCCTGTGCGTTCGCTCATATTCCCTGACTCCCCCGTTCCGGCAAAAAATGCAACACCGTCAGAGCCGTCAGGCCCTTTTCTCATGCAAACAGTTAAATATTCTCCATGGTCCGGCGCTGGTCTCCGAATCAGACCTTACAAAGCCGGACCAGCCTGTTATAGAGGTCCACCCCGTCGTGTCAGGGCGGGCCATGACAGGGGATGTCCATGCTGATCAGACGCCTTCGCCTCGCCGCCGCCATCCTGTGCGTGCCCATTGCCACGGGCGCCTGCCAGACCGCCACCGGGCGGGAAGCGGCCGTGCTGGAGAATGTCGACGAGACGACGCTATCGCGCGTGAAGGCGGTCCTGGCCGATGCGGTCGACCGCCCCCGCATCAGGCTCGGCCCGGAAGACCTCTCCTCCTCGACCACCATTTCCGTCATGCCGGCCCTGCCGGGCAAGAAGACACGGCATTCGAGCGCGCTGCCCGCCGTTTTCGACATCCTGACCAATGGCAACAGCTGCTTTGCGGTGCGCCGCGAAAGCGGAGAGAGCTACCGGCTGCGGGACATCGCCTGCAAGCCGGCAGCCATCTGATCGCTCTTCCTCAGGCCTCGCTGCCGGCCAGCGCCTTCAGGATGACATAGAACTGGTCGAGCCCGCCATAGAAACTGTCGACCAGGACGCGCTCGTTCAGCCCATGGGCGAACGTGTCATTCGGCTTCGCCGCCAGGCTGCCGACCCCGTAAGTGTCATAGCCGAGATTGCGGTAGTGCATGCCATCGGTGCCGCCGGCTGACATGTGCGGGATGACCGGCACATCGACGCCACGTTCATCGAGCGCCGCCTTCACCGCCTCGAGCACCTCCTCGCGCATGCCGGACTCCGGACTCTCCACGAGGTCAGAGATCAGCTTGAACTCGACCTCTTCATTGCCGACCACCTCTTTCAGCGTCTCTTCGGTGGCCTCGATGCCGACACCGGGGAAGATGCGACAGTTCACGGTGGCCGTAGCCGATTGCGGCAGGGCGTTTTCGGCATGGCCGCCGCGCAGCATGGTGGCAATGCAGGTCGTGCCGATCTGGCCGACGGTCGACGGATCGGCGCGCAGCGTCTCGATGGCCTCCTCGTCGGTCGGGTCCTCGGCAAAGGCGCGCATGGCCATGCCGAGCTTGTCGAGCCGCTTGCGGCCGGAAGCGTCCATGGAGGCGAGCGTCAGCTCGTTATGGCGCACCGGGAACTCATAGGCCTGGATCTTCTTCAGCGCGTCGGCGAGCTCATAGATCGCATTGTCCTTGCGCGGACGCGAGGAGTGGCCGCCCGGATTGGTGACCGTCAGCTCGAAGGTGGCATAGGTCTTCTCCGCGCCCTGGATCCCGTAATCCAGCGGCGCGCCATCGCGGTCGAGCGTCAGGCCACCGGCATCGGCGTTCAGCACGAAGGCCGGGTCGATATTCTCGGCCACGAAGTTCGCCTGCGCACGGGTCGAGACCATGCCGGTCTCCTCATCGCCGGACAGCACCATGACAAGATCGCGCGTCGGCTCGAAGCCTTCTTCCTTGAGCCGGATGAAGGTGGAGACGAGCGTGGTGACGCCATACTTGTTGTCGGCGGTGCCGCGCCCGAAGAAATAGCCGTCCTGCTCGGTCAGCGTGAACGGGTCGAGCACCCAGTCCTCGGCCAGCGCATCGACGACATCCATATGGGCCAGCAGAACGATGGGTTTCTGCGCCGGTTCGCCCTCGGCCCGGTACCAGACCATCAGGCCCTGGGTGTGCTCGCCGGCAGCATCATAGTCGGTGACCTCGAGCGCCTCATCGGTGAAGCCGGCGGCCTTCAGTTCGCCGACCAGATAGTCGACCACTTCGGGCACTTTTTCCTGCCCGCGCGCCGAACGGATCTCGACAATATTCCTGTAGATCTCGCGCGCCTGCTTTTCGGCGTCGGTCCGCTCCTGCGCCATGGCGACGGGCGCCGCCAGAAGCCCGGCCATGACGGCCCCTGCAATGAAACGCCCTGTATGTCTGAAGGCCATGCTCTCCCCTTTCCTGACTCTCGGGCCGCGCCCGATTTGGGGCTACCTTAGCCGCTTTCAGGAAAGAGTCATGGGCTTCTGGTAACCGCCCCGCCCGATCACACCTCGACCGGCTCCAGCGTCTCGTTGAAGCGCACCGGCTTGCCGCCGCCCTTCTGGGTGATCTCTCCGTCGCGCATGACGAAATTGCCGCGAATGATGGTGGCCACCGGCCAGCCGGTCGCCTCGAAGCCGTCATAGGGCGTCCAGCCGCATTTCGCCTTGCACCAGTCCTCGGTGATCGTTTCCTGGCGCTTCAGGTCGACCACCGTGAAGTCGGCATCATAGCCTTCCGCGATGCGGCCTTTATTGGCGATGCCGAAGACACGTTGCGGGCCGGCACTCGTCAGCTCGACAAAGCGGCGCAGCGTCAGCTTTCCATTGTTCACATGGGTCAGCATGATCGGCACCGATGTCTGCACACCCGGCATGCCAGAGGGAGACGCCGGATAGGGCCTCAGCTTCTCTTCACGCGTATGCGGGGCATGGTCGGTCGCCAGCACATCGACAATCCCGGCATTGACCGCCCGCCACAGCGCATCCTGGTGGCGCTTCTCGCGCACGGGCGGGTTCTGCTGGGCAAAGCCTTTCAGGCGCTCATAACAGTCCGGCGCATAGAGTGTCAGATGGTTCGGCAGCACTTCGACGGAGGCCACATCCTTGGCGTCGCGCAGCAGCTCCATCTCCTCGGCCGTGGAGATGTGCAGCACATGGATGCGCTTGGCCGTCTTGCGCGCGAGCCTCAAGAGGCGCCGCGTGGAGGAGACGGCCGCCTCGACATCGCGCACCACGATATGGCTCTGCCAGTCGCCTTCAACGGCGAGCTTGCGGCGCTCTTCGAGGCGGTATTCGTCCTCGGAGTGAAACGCCGCGCGCCGCTTGATCGAGCGCAGCACGGCCTCGACGCCTTCATCGTCGTGCACCAGCAGGTCGCCGGTCGAAGCGCCCATGAAGACCTTCACCCCGCAGCAGCCCTGCATCTGCTCCATCTCGCCGAGCAGGTGCGTGTTCTCATGCGTCGCCCCGGCATAGAAGGCATGGTCAACGTCCATGCGGCCCTTCGCGCGGTTGAGCTTGTCGGTCAGCATGTCCGGTGAGGTCGTGGACGGGTTGGTGTTCGGCATCTCGAACACTGCCGTCACCCCGCCGAGCGCGGCGGAGCGCGCTTCGGTCTCGAGGTCGGCCTTGTATTCCAGCCCTGGCTCGCGGAAATGGACCTGGCTGTCGATCACGCCCGGCAGGATGTGCAGCCCGGTCGCGTCATAGGTCTCGCCGGCCTGGGTCTCCTCGAACTTGCCGATGGCGGCGATCTTGCCATTCTTGACGGCGATGTCGGCACGGTCTTCGCCGCCGGGCGTCACGACGGTCCCGTTTTTCAGGATCAGGTCATAAGTCTCGGTCATGGCTGTTATATGCGCCCGATTGGCCGCAGAGTCATCCCGGCGAAATCACGCACCCTCAGCGTGCATAGACCGTGAAGCCCTCGATCAGCCGGTCGATCTGCTTGCCGGTCTGGTCGAGCGCGGAGATATAGCCGCGCCAGCTATCGGGCTTGGGCGCATCGATCCCGGCATCGCGGAACGGGCTCAGCTTGTCATTGACGACCGCGCCCTCGCACCGGGCGGCATCATAGGCATTCGAGGCGACTTCCAGCCGGCTGCGCACGACATTGTTCTGCAAGCGCAACTGCTCGGCGCGCAACAGCCAGTCCCCCGCCTCACAAGGACCGGACCGGTCCTGACAGGCCTCCAGCGCGACAAAGCCGTCGCGCAGCTCCGGGCGCAGGGCCTGCAGGAAGAAGCCGGTCTCCTCGACCGAAGCCTTGAGCGCGGTGATATTCTCCTGGCATTCGGCCCGCTCACCGAGCATCTGGCAACCGCCGGTTACACCCAGAAAGGCTAGCGCGAGGATCGTCGCAATCGGTTTCAAACGGAGCCCCTTCCTCATGCCGCCAGAAGGCGAATCGCACATCGCCGCACCCCGCATCCTTCGCTCCATGGCCCTTCAAGGCAAGGGCCGGCCCGGTGCACCGTTTCCTGCACCCTCCAGCTGTACCCTCTACTGCACCGCCGATTTCAGGGACCGGGGGTAGCGCTTCCGTCAGGAACGCCTAAATCACGTCCCATGGAAACCGCGATCCTTCCCAACCGCTCCATCCTCGTCATGGATGGCCCCGACACGCTCTCCTTGCTTGAGCGGCTCGTCACCAACAACACGCATGACTGGGACGTCGGCGAAGCCCGCTACGGCGCCCTGCTCACCCCGCAAGGCAAGGTAATCGCCGATTTCATCGCGCACCGCACCGAGACCGGTGCGCTGCTCGACACCGCCACCAACGCCGTCGGCGACCTGGCCAAGCGGCTGAAGATGTTCCGCCTGCGCGCCAAGGTCGAGATCGAGGTCGACGGCAACAAGGCCGCCGCCATTACAGAGGACGGCGCGCCCGACCCGCGCTCCGAGGCCATGCCAAAGCGCGGTGTGGTCGAGGCTGGCGCGGCGCCGGAGCTTTCGCAGGAAGACTGGGACGCGATCCGTATTCCGGCCGGCATTCCCGAATGGGGCGCGGACTTCGGCGCCGCCGATGTCTTCCCGTGGGAGATCAATATGGACCGCTATGGCGCGGTCGACCTCAAAAAGGGCTGTTTCATCGGCCAGGAAGTCGTCTCGCGCATGCACCGGCGCGGCAAGCTGCGCAAGCGCAGCGTCGTGCTCGAAGGCGAGAATATCGAGCCGGGCCAGGAGGTTATGGCCGGCGGTTCCATCGGGGAGGTGACGAGCGCCTGCCCGACCCATGCGCTTGCCCGGCTGCGCACCGACCGTCTCGCCAAGGCGCTTGAGGCCGGGGAAAGCCTGTCGGTCGCAGACCAATCCGTCCATCTGATCGAGACAGGCTGGCTGAAGGAAGAACTGGCCGCCAGCCTCAGCGACGCCGGCGCCGACTAGTCCTGTTTCATCAGATAGTCGCGCAGCACCGTCGCATTGTTGCGCTCGGTCTGCTTGCTCGCAAACAGCAGCGTGACCCGGCCTTTCGACGCGGCCTTCCGGATGGTCTCCAGCTCCTCTTGTGCGGCTTCGCCCTGCAGCTCGGCGACATAGGCCGAGACGAATTCATCCCAGCCAATCGCGTCGCCGTGCAGGCGTTTTCTCAGCGCATTCGACGGCGAAACCGTCTTCAGCCACGCCGTCAGCCCGGCCTTGTCCTTCGAAAGGCCACGCGGCCAGAGCCGGTCGACCAGAAACCGGGCGCCATCCTCGTTTGAGGGCGTGTCATAAATACGCTTCACACCGATATCCATGAACCGTCATGTCGGTGCGTGATTGGACCTTGGCAAGGCATGCCGCGCCTGCCATTGATTTGGGATGGGCCTGTACCTCTCTCCTGACGAGACGCTGCACTGCCGCTGGGCGCCGGCCGAGGATGCCCTCTACCGCGCCTATCACGACGAGGAATGGGGCGTGCCGGAATACGATTCCCGCGCGCTCTGGGAAAAGCTTCAGCTCGACGGCATGCAGGCGGGCCTCTCCTGGATCACCATCCTGCGCAAGCGCGAGGCGATCCGCGAGGAGTTTGACGGCTTCGTGCCTGAAAGCATCGCCCGCTGGGATCAGGCGCGCATAGAGAAAGCGCTTCAAAATCCGGGTATTATACGCAGTCCAAAGAAGATCCAGGCCACCATCGGCAATGCCCGGGCCTATCTCGACATGATGGCGGCCGGGGAGGACTTCTCCGACTGGCTGTGGAGCTTCACGGGCGGCACGCCCATCGTGAACCAGCTGCGAGACGTCTCCGAAGTCCCGGCCAAGACGCCGCTTTCTGAAGAGCTGTCGAAGGCGCTGAAGAAGAAGGGCTTCAAGTTCTGCGGCCCGGTCATCGTCTATGCCTTCATGCAGGCGGTGGGTATGGTCAACGACCACGAGACGCGCTGCCCGCGCCACAAGGAGATACAGGAGCTTCACGCATGAAACCGTTCGCCTGCCTTGGCCTCGTCAGCCTTCTCGCCCTTGCCGGCTGCTCAAGCATGAACCGGCCCTACATCTCCGGCGAGGATGGCTGTGACGAGATCGTCGACGCAAAGGCCCGCCTCGACTGCTATGAGCGTGTCGATCGCGCGGAATCCGACTGGCGCAAGGAAAAGCGCCGCGAGGACGACAGGGCCGATCCCGACACCTAGCCCTTAACGATGGAGGCGTCCCATGCGCCTGACAGGACTTGCCCTTCTTCTCGCCGGTTTGCTGGCAGCGTGCGGCAACGCCCAGTCCAGCGACACTCGCGACTGGCAGACCATCCTTGCCGAGGACGGCCTGGCGGCGGCGGAAGCGAAACTCGACGCCGGACCAGCCGCGCCTGACACCGACTTCGCCAGGGCCGGCCTGCAATTCCTCCTGGCGGTCGAAGCCGTCCTGCAGGTGCGTTACGACAATTCGGCCCAGCCCGTACCGCTCTTTCCCGGCATGGACACCGAGATCCCGCCCAATCCGGAGGGCGCTTTCGATCCGGCCTTCGTCGAAACCGCGATGACCCGCGCGCTTGGCAATCTCGCCAGGGCCGAAGCGACGCTCGACGGCCTGGCCGGGCAGGATTTTGCCGTCGAGGTCCCGCTCGGTGCGATCTGGTTCGACATCAACGCCAATGGCGAACGCGACGACTGGGAGACTGGCAACGGCCTGCTTGCGGAGATGACTGACACCGGAACGAGCGAAGAGGCCGTGACGGTCAGATTCGACACCGCCGATGCGTACTGGCTGAAAGCCTATGTGCATGCCCTCTCGGGGAGCGCCGAACTCATCCTCTCGGTCGATCCGACCCCGGCCATCGAGACGGTCTATGAAGGGCGCAAGAAGCTCAACGCCATCGGGCAGCCTCAGCGCCTCTTCATCGAAAACGAACAGCTCGATGCGCTGGTCGCGACCCTGCTCGCTTTGCGCGGCGCCCCTGAGCGTGAAAGGACGCGCCGCGCGCATGCCCACTTCCTGTCCATGGTCGATGAAAACCGGAAGTTCTGGGAGGCGGTGGCGCTGGAAACGGACAATGACCGCGAATGGCTGCCCAATGCTGATCAGGTCTCGGCGTTCGGCGTCCCGGTCAGCGCCGAAACCGCGGAGGGCTGGCAGCAAACGCTCTCCGAAATCGAGGACATCCTGAAGGGCCGCACCCTCCTGCCGACCTGGCGTTTCAACAATGACCGCAATGCGGAGACCGGCGTCGGGGTAAACGTATCGACATTTCTCCAGGACCCTGGCGATCTCGACATCATCCTCATGATCCACGGCGCCGGGCTTGCACCCTATCTCGAAACCGGGCCGCTCGCCGGTGGCAGCGCCTGGCGCGAATTCGGCAACCAGACAGGGACTGACGGTTTTCTGTTTGCGCTCTGGTTCAATTGACACCTCGTGTCTCGACGCCTGCAGGGCATCGCACTAGAACTTTCAACCGAAACAGGAATTCGAGCCTGTCGTGTACAGGCCGCAGAGGAAACGGCAGAGCATGATACCCGTCATTTCCGCGACCGGGCTGTGGACCCCGCCGCATACCGTCACCAATCAGGAACTGGTCGAGAGCTTCAATGCCTGGGCCGACAAGTGGAATGCCGAGCACGAGGCCGACATCGCCGCCGGCACGCTTGAGCCGAAGACGCATTCCTCGGTCGAGTTCATCGAGAAGGCGTCGGGCATCAAGTCGCGCTATGTGGTCGAGAAGTCCGGTGTGGTCGACCCGGCCGTGATGCGCCCCATCATTCCGGACCGCCCGAACGAAGACATCTCCATCCTGGCCGAGATCGCCATCAAGGCGGCCAATCAGGCGCTGGAGCGGGCCGGCCGGGACCCGAAAGACATCGATGCGGTGATCTGTGCGGCCTCCAACATGCAGCGCCCCTACCCCGCCATGGCGATCGAGGTGCAGGAAGCGCTCGGCATAGACGGCTTCTCCTTCGACATGAATGTCGCCTGCTCGTCGGCGACCTTTGGCATCCAGACAGCCGCCGATTTCGTGCGCGCGGGCCATGCGAAGTCCGTGCTCATGGTGAACCCGGAGATCACCTCGGGCCACCTCAACTGGACCGACCGCGACAGCCATTTCATCTTCGGCGATGTTGCCACCGCCGTGCTGGTCGAAGCCGAAAACATCGCGCCGAAGGATCACTGGAAGATCCTCGGCACACATCTGAAGACGAAATTCTCCAGCAATATCCGCAACAATTTCGGCTTCCTGAACCGGGCCGACCCGTCCGGTGTCGGCGAACCGGACAAGCTCTTCGTGCAGGAGGGCCGCAAGGTCTTCAAGGAAGTCGTGCCCATGGTTTCGGCGATGATCCTGTCGGAGCTTGAGCGCCTCGACATCCAGGCCGAGGAGCTGCGCCGCCTCTGGCTGCACCAGGCGAACGCCAATATGAACCGGCTCATTTCCTCAAAGGTACTCGGCCATGAAGCGAGCGAGGATGAAAGCCCGACCGTGCTGGACGAATACGCCAACACCTCGTCTGCCGGCTCGATCATCGCCTTCCACAAGCATTCGGAAGACTTCAAGCCCGGCGACAAGGGCCTGATCTGCTCCTTCGGGGCGGGCTATTCCGCCGGCACCGTCTTTGTGGAAAAAGCCGCCTGAGCTTCCTATCTCTCGGCCCATGACCGAGAGACACCTCAAAGCGGCGCACGCCGCCTATCGCGACGACATCGCAGACCTGGTGACCCGCCGCCCCCTGCCGGGGCCGGGCGTGCGCCAGGTCGACCCGTTCCTGTTCCTCAACCATCACGGGCCGCAGACCTATCCGCCCGGCAGCAACGGCCTGCCCTTCGGCCCGCACCCGCATCGCGGCTTCGAGACGGTGACCTTCATCCTCGAAGGCAGCCTCGCGCATATGGATACGGGCGGCCATGAGAGCGTCATCCATGCCGGCGGCGTGCAGTGGATGACGGCCGGCTCCGGCCTCGTCCATGCGGAACTCTCGCCGGAAGACTTCAAGCGCGATGGCGGCGACATGGAAATCCTGCAGCTCTGGGTGAACCTGCCGTCACAGCTGAAGATGACAACGCCGCGCTATACCGGCGTACAGGCGGCTGACATACCCGCCATCGCTGCAGGAGACGGCGCCACCGTGCATCTCGTTTCCGGCGATTTCGAGGGCCAGACCGGCCCGGTGGATTCCCTCACCGATGTCTTCATGTCGATGGTGTCGCTGCCCAAGGGCGCGAAGGTCACCCTGCCCGCGCCGGAGAGACGCAATGTCTTCTTCTATGTCGTGCGCGGCACTGTGACCGCTGGCGGTGAGACCGTGGAGGCTTTGCACCTCGGCGAGTTCGGCCCCGATGGCGACACGGTCGAGGTCACCGCTTCGGAAGACGCCTTCCTGCTCTATGGCCATGCCGAGCCGACGGATGAGCCGGTCGTGGCCCGCGGGCCATTCGTGATGAACACCGAAGCCGAGATCCGGGACGCGATTGCTGACTATCAGGCCGGCAAGTTCGACCGCGCCCCGGAAACCCTCAAAGGCTAGCCGCCAAACTGCCAGCTTGCCGCGATCTTGTAGTTGCGGCCCGGCTCGTAGACGCCCTGGAAGGCGCGCTCATAGCGCTCGTCGAAGATGTTATCGATCCCGGCATCGAAGCGGATACCCGGCCAGCTGTCGGGGCTCCAGCTCGCATAGACGTCGGCGACGGCATAGCTGTCACGTTCTTCGGCCACGGTGAAGCCACCCGTCCCGTCGCTTTCGCGGCGGGTGAAGTCGTCGGCATATTGCAGCCGGATGCCGACAATCGCGTCCAGCTCATAGGCTTTCAGCCCCATATCGACGGCAATCCGGTCAGGCGTCAGCGTGCCGAGATCGGAGCCCGTCGAGTTGTCCGTGCCCTCGATGGAGGAATAACTGGCCCGGACATAGGAGCGCTTGCTGTCATAGCGCACTTCCGCCTCGACGCCTTCCAGCTCGGCGCTGGCGACATTGGCGGAATTGGTCGTGCCCGCCGAACAGGGGAAGAAAGGCGGCGCGAAACAGGTCCCGTCATAGGAGAAGTCGACCGACAGATTGATCAGGTCGTCGACCTCGCTCTCATAATAGGAGACCTTGGCCTGCAGCCGGTCGCCGTTTGACACCAGGTCGTGGAAATCCACCCCGGCGCCGATCTCGACCGTCTCGGTTTTCTCCGGCTTCAGCTCGGCATTCGGGATGAATTCGTTCGTCACGAAGACGAAGGAGCCCTGCGTCGGATCGAACAGGATCGGGTGCGGCACCTCGAAATGGACCCCGTCCAGATAGAGCTCGTTGATCGAGGGCGCACGGAAGCCTTCGGAATAGCTGGCAAAGAGGCGGAACCACTCCACCGGCCCATAGCTCGCCGCGATCCGGGGCGAGATGGCCTCGTCATCATTCTCGCCGCTGGCGGTTTCGGACTCAGAACTGAACTCGTCATAGCGCACGCCTGGAATGACGATGAGCTGGCCGGGCATCCCCAGCGGGCGCTCGGCCACGGCCTCGAGCTGGGCGAACAGGCCCATGAATTCGGATTCCGCATCCGGTACGCCGCCGCGCACGCCATTGGCGCTCTCGGTGTCGTAACCGGTCTGCTCGTCGCGGTACCAGTCGCCACCAATGGTGAACGTCGTGTCGATGCCGCCCAGATCGAAGCGCGAGGCATTGCGCGCGCTCACGCCCGTCGTCTCGATCTCGCGCGAGATGGTGCGCGGCACCGTGGCATCGAACTCCTCGACCTCTGTGGTCGTCTGGTAGACGGTGAGATCGGTGTTCACGAGATCGCTGGCGGGGTCGTAATTCAGGCCGAGGCGGTAGGTGTCGGAGGTGATGTCCTTGTCGACATTGCGGTCGAGCGTGGAATCGCCCGTGCCCAGCGTGCCCTGGCCATTGTTCGGCTCGAAGGCGGAATTGTCGAAGCGCTGCCAGGAGGCTTCGACGCTCAGCGCGTCGGTAAGCGCGTAGCGCCCTTTCACAAGGCCGGTCTGGATCTCATCGTCGGATGGAAGTTCCGAGCCGTCGCCAAGCTCGATATCGCTCGACTCACGCAGGCCAATGGAGGCGATCCCGTCAAACTTGCCGGTATTGGTGAAGGCGCTGAGGCTCGTCAGCGTCTCTTCATTGACCGACTGGTAGGCCCCACGAATACGCACGCCCCAGGTCTGGCCGTCCCGCAACAGGTCTTCGGCATCCGCACTTTCGAGCGCCATCACGCCGCCGACCGCGCCGGAGCCGTAAAGCGCCGAGGCCGGCCCGCGAACGACTTCGGCCGTGCCCAGCAGCGCCGGATCGGCGAAGAAACGTCCGTCATGGGCGGACGTAAAGGACTGGCGCGCGCCATCCAGCAGGATCAGGACATTCTGACCGGAAAAGCCGCGAATGCTCGGCACTTCGCCGGTGCGCCGCGGTCCCCCGGAGAATTCCATGCCGGGCACATCACGCAAGAGGTCGGAAACCGCCGACGGCGTGCGAAGTTCGATCTCGTCGCGAGTGATGACGCTCACCTGCCCCGGATAGTCGAAGACCGGGATGGGATTGGACGTGCCATAGACCGTCACCGTCTCCTGGCGCTGCTCCGGCTCCGGCGGCGTCTCGTCCTCTCCGGGCGCCTGCGCCTGGGCCACACCGGCCAGCGCAATAGCGCTTACAGTCACAAGAATTCCGCGCGTCCGGCTGGTGCGGCGCGCTCCACTCCTCATTGTCATGTTTTCCCTCACACACACTCTGAAAATTAAAAATGACACTCAGTCGCATTCTCATTGCATGAAGATGTCCTTATTGTAAATAATTCTGAATTTCATTATCAGTTAGAAATTGAACGAAGTGAGTGAGGGACCCCATGTTCAAAATGACACGTACCGCTGCGGCCGCCGCCCTGTTCTGCGCGGCAAGTGCAACCGCCATCGCCCAGGGCCAGGCTGACGACCCCGATTTCGAGCAGGACCGCGAGGCGATTCTCGCCATGGCTGGCAATTACGACGTGACCTTCGATTTCCGCGAAACGGTGGCGCTGGCCGAGGGCTATGAGCTGAAAGAGCCGAAGCGCTCGGGCGGCTATGAAATGGTGCGCGTTATCGAGGATACGGGCGACTTCATCAGCCTCCAGCACATCCTTGTCGTCGGCAAGGAAGGCGAGGAATTCCCGATCAAGCACTGGCGCCAGGACTGGACCTATGAGCCGAGCGAAGTGCTGACCTTTATCGGCGGCAATGCCTGGGAAATGCGGGCCGTGCCGGAAAGCGAGCGCGACGGCGCCTGGTCGCAGGAGGTCTATCAGGTCGACGACGCGCCGCGCTATGGCGCTGTGGGCGAGTGGGACCATGACAACAATGTCTCGCAATGGACCCCGCCGGCCGAATGGCGCCCGCTGCCGCGCCGCGACATGACGACCCGGGATGACTATGACGCCGTCCTCGCCGTCAACCGCCACACCATTACGCCTTTCGGCTGGGTGCATGAGCAGAACAATTCCAAGCTCTCCCTGCAGGGCGAGCCGAGCGTGCTCGTACGCGAGATCGGCCTCAACACCTATCGCCTGGATGATGGTTTTGCGGTCGAGGTAGGCGACAGCTACTGGTCGGCCACCAAGGATTACTGGGCCGGCGTGCGCGACAAGTGGGAGGCCATCGAGGCCGCTGGCGAGCCGTTCGGTCTGACCATGCAGGGTGAGCCGGAACCGCTCTACCAGCCGCTGCTTGCGCTAGCCGGCGAGGTCGAAGAAGGCACGAAGACCGTCGAGGTGGCGATTGCCGAGGCCGAACAGGTCATCGACAAATACACCACGACCGAAATCGGCACACTGGAAGAGCGCGTCGCCGAGGCGCATGCGCCCAAGGAAGAAAGCCACAGCGCCGCAGAGGAAGGCTGAGCGTCAATCGCTGGACAGGCCCCTACCCCGCAAAGCGGCGGTTCAGCCTGTCCAGCATCCCGGCGAGCTGTTCGACCTCCTCATCGGACAGCTCCGCCTCTATCTGCCGGTTCAGGCGCGCAAAGGAAGGGCCTACCGCCTCGAGCGCGCGTTGGCCGTCTTCCGTCACGCTGAGCAGCCAGACCCGCCGGTCGGTCTCGGCGCGGCATCTTTCGATAAAGCCCAGCTTTCCCAGCCGGCTCACCATCGTGGTGACCGCCGACTCGTGAAGCCCGAGCTTTTCGGCCACCCATTTCTGGCTCGCCTCTCCCTGCCCGCGCACGATTGTCAGCACCGCCGCCTGCGCTGTCGTCAGCGGCGCTTCGGCAAAGACGATATGATCGGCCGCCTTCTGCAGGCGGTGCGCGGCAAGCTGGAGCTTGTGATAGAGGCGATGATCCCGGGCAGCAGACATAGTTGACATATAAAGTAATTGACTCGCCCAGACCATCCCCAGATACTTGATATATCAACTAATGGAGAATGAGATGGGCATCATCGATGTCTGGGGACAGATCACGACCGAGCGGATGGAGCAGGCCCCCTGGCTGGCCACGCTGAACCGCTGGACCGGCCGCGGCGGATCGGATGATCGCCCGACACCCGGCTCAACGGTCGCCGCCATGGACAGGGCCGGGGTCAACATGATGCTGCTTTCGGCCTGGTACGGCCCGGAGGGCAGCCTGGTCAGCAATGAAGAGCTCGCCGCCCAGATCGATGAAGCGCCACGCCGGTTCCGGGGCCTTCTCAGCGTCGATCTGCGCGCGCCATCAGAGGCTGTCCGCACCATCCGGACACTTGGCGCCGATCCGCGCTTTGTCGGCGTGCGGCTGGTGCCGTGGCTCTGGGACCTGCCGCCCAATCACCGGCTCTACTATCCTGTCTTTGCCGCCTGCGTGGAGGCCGGCCTGCCCTTCTGCACCCAGATCGGCCATACCGGTCCGCTGAAACGCTCGGAAACCGGCCGCCTCATCCCTTATCTTGAAGAGGTCATGCTCGACTTTCCCGAGCTTGTCGTCATCGCCGGCCATCTCGGCTTTCCGTGGCTCGACGAACTCATCACCATGACGGTGAAGTTCCGCAACTTCCACGTCGATACCTCGGCCTATGCGCTGCATCGTCTGCCGCCGGCCTTTGTCGACTATATGAAGGGGATCGGCCAGGACCGGGTCATGTTCGGCACGAACTGGCCGATGCTGTCGCCCGCGCGCTGTCTTGAGCATCTCGACGGGCTGGGGCTGACCGCCGCCCAGAGCGACGCGTTCCTGTCAGGCAATGCGCGCCGCGTCTTTAACCTGCCGGAGGCGGCCTGAGGCTCAGTCCTCGTAATCGTCCTCGCCGATATCGCCCCAGAGGACCTTTCGGCTGGAATGGGCGGCTTCGACCAATACGATCGCAGCCGCCCCTGCCAGAACCCACCATGCCGTTGCAGGATTGCTTGCAACGTTCATCACCATTTCCACCATCGTCATCACGCCTCGGGCTTGTTTTGTCTCTTTGAGCTGGTTATCGCCGCCAGCCCTTAACGAGACATTGGCAAGAACCACGCCATGCAGCTCACTTCGTAACTGAAATGCGGGCTTTTCTTTACCCGGCTTGCCAATGGATTAAACAGGGGCCCATGAGCACAAAGCCAAGACCCGTCGCCAGAAAGGCGCCCGCCCGCGTCTGGCAGCGCATGCTGTCGGGCCGCCGGCTTGATCTGCTCGATCCATCGCCGGTCGACGTGGAAGTCGACGACATCGCGCATGGTCTCGCGCGTGTTGCGCGCTGGAACGGCCAGACGCTCGGCGATCATGCCTTTTCCGTCGCCCAGCACAGTCTCGTTGTGGAACAGGTCTGCGCCCGGCTGGAGCCCGGCATCCGGCCGGCCGAACGCCTGATGGCGCTGCACCACGATGCCGCCGAATACGTCATCGGGGACATGATCTCGCCCTTCAAGGCGGTCCTTGGCGATGGCTACAAGGATATCGAGAACCGGCTCACCGAGGCGATCCATATCCGCTTCGGCCTGCCCGCGCGCATGCCTATGAGCCTGAAACGCCTGATCAAGCGGGCCGATCATATATGCGCCTGGTATGAAGCCACACAACTCGCCGGCTTCGGCAAGACCGAGGCAGACCGCTTCTTCGGCTCGCCGCCGCGCACGATTACGCTTGACCTCAAGCCCGAAGCCCCGACCGTTGCGCAGAAGAATTTTGTCGCGCGCCATGAGGCGCTGCTTGGCGAGATGGAAGGACGCCGGTGACGACACCGCTGATCATTGGCCTGTCTGTCGTGATCGTCGCTGCCGACGGCGACACGCCCTGCGTCCTGGTCACGCGCCGCGATGGCGGGCTCGCCGCCCTGCCCTTCGGGACGTTCGACCCGGCGCGCCACCGCACGTTCGAGCTCGCCCTGCGCGGCTGGGTGCGTGAGCAGACAGGCTTCGAACTTGGCTATGTCGAACAGCTCTACACCTTCGGTGACCGCGACCGTGAAACCCCGGAAGCGACCCTCGCCGACACCCCGGCCAATGCCCGTGTCGTCTCGGTCGGCTATCTCGGCCTGACACCCGACCAGACGCGCCCGCCCGAACAGCTCGAGGCCAAGTGGCGCGGCTGGTACGGACACTTCCCCTGGGAAGACCACCGCCGCGGCCGTCCGGCCATTATCGAGCGCGAAATCGCCCCGCGCCTGAAAACCTGGGCGGCCGGCAATGACGTGCGCCAGTCCCGTGTCAGCCTCGCCTTTGGCCTCGACGGACAGGACTGGATCGATGACCGGGTGCTGGAGCGCTATGAGCTGCTTTACGAAGCCGGGCTCGTCACCGAATGCGCGCGCGATGCCGGCCTGCCGCTGCCGGATGTAAAGCTTGGCGAACCGATGTCGTCAGATCACCGCCGCATCCTCGCCACCGCCATGGGCCGGCTGCGCGGGAAGATCCGCTACCGCCCGGTCGTCTTCGAGCTGATGCCGGACCGGTTCACGCTCTCGGCGCTGCAATCGACCTGTGAGGGCATTCTCGGCCTTACCCTGCACAAGCAGAATTTCCGCCGGGCGCTGGACCGGGCCGGGCTTGTCGAGGGCACAGGCGAGATGATGGCCGGCACAGGCGGGCGCCCGGCCGAGCTGTTCCGGTTCTGCCGTGAGAAATTCCGCCGCAGCGCCGCCTTCGGGATCGCGACACCGGCGATCCGGCGCGAGGCCTAGAACCGCGCGGCGAGGTCCGGATTGAACATCCGCAGGATGAGCGGGAACAGCACGAAGCCGCCAGCCAGCCCGCCGAGGTGGGCCGCCCAGGCGATGGGCAGCGGAAAGGCGAAGGTCGAAACCGCCAGCACCAGGTTGATGATCAGCCAGGGGATCGAGATCCGCACCGCCTGCGCGCGGCCGCCCTGCAGATAACCGACCGCCGGCAGGAAACCCGACAACGCCGAGGACGCGCCGATGGCGAGGCCGGAATCACCGGCCAGCTCGAACCAGCCAAGCTGGGCGAGACCGCCGGTCACGGCACAGAGCGCAAAGAAGATGAGGAAGCCGGCCGCCCCGCTCATTTGGCGCCCGAATGCCATGGCAATGGGCGGGCCAAAGGCGATCATCGCCGTCATGTTCATGGCGAGGTGAAAGATGCCGCCATGCAGCAGCACGTGCAGAACCAGCGAGGGCCAGTCGCCCCAGGGCCGGTAGACATTGGCATATTCCGGCCCGCCGGCCAGCGCGCCGACGGAGAACATCCAGTCGGCCAGGCGTGGCGTAAAGATCAGGTTCGACTGCGCCATGAACTGGATCAGCGACGCACCGATGATCACCGCCGACAGGAACAGGACCACTGCCGGGAAGCGGTTGAAGACCGGTTCGCGCACACGCTCGAACTGTTCGGGGGGAGGATTGTATCGCAACACCATGGAGATATGGGAGAAGCCGCCGCGAGTTAAAGCCTTGCGCCGCCGTTACCCCCCGCCCGTGCGCCATGCCCCGGCGTCACGAATTGATTTCGCCGCCCGACCCGACATTCTCGCCCCATGAGCAAGACACGCGACATTACTTTCGACTCGCTTCGCCCGCCCGCCCCCTGGATGGACGACACTCACTCGATCTGGCGCAACTCGGTCCGCGCCTTCGTGGACAAGGAACTCGTTCCGCATATCGAGGAGTGGGAAGCGGCTGGCGAAATCCCCCGCGACGTCTATCCGAAAGCCGCCGAAGCCGGCCTGCTCGGCATGGGCTATCCGGAAGAGTATGGCGGCGCGGGCACGGATTTCGACCGCTTCCACGGCACCGTCACCTCGGAAGAACTGGCGCGCATGGGTGCGGGCGGCATCTCGTCGGCGCTGATGATCCACGGGATCGGCCTGCCGCCCATCATGGCGCTCGGCAGCGAAGACATGAAACGCGAGATCGCGCCGCAGGTGCTGTCCGGTAGCAAGCAGATAAGCCTCGGCATCACAGAGCCCGGCGGCGGCTCGGATGTCGCGCAGCTGAAGACCAGCGCCAAACGCTCCGGCAATGGCTGGGTGGTGAATGGCTCGAAGACCTACATCACCGGCGGGATGACCTCGAAATGGCTGACCTGCGCGGTGCGCACCGGCGGGCCGGGCATGGGCGGCATCTCCCTGATGCTGATCGACCTCGAAGCCGAGGGCGTCTCGCGTACCGCCCTGCCCAAGATGGGCTGGTGGGCGTCGGATACCGCGACGATCCATTTCGATGATGTCTTCGTGGCCCCGGAAAACCTGATCGGCGAGGTCGACAAGGGCTTTTACGGCATCATGGCGAATTTCAATGGCGAGCGCCTCGGCATGGCGGCGCAAGCCACCGCCTATGCCCGTGTCTGCATCGAGGAGGCCGCCGCCTGGGCCCAGCAGCGCGAGACCTTCGGGCAGCGCCTGGGCGACCACCAGGTCATCCGTCACAAGATCGCGGCGATGTGCCAGCGCGTCTGGGCGACGACGGCCTTCCTCGACCAGTGCACCTGGCGCGTCCAGAACGGCGAGCAGCCGGTGGCCGAGCTTGCCATGCTGAAGGTGCAGGCGACCGAAACGATGGAGTTCTGCGCGCGCGAAGCGATGCAAATCCTCGGCGGCGCCGGCTTCATCCGCGGCCACCGGGTCGAGCGGATCTATCGCGAGGTGCGCGTCATGGCGATCGGCGGCGGCTCGGAAGAGATCATGCGCGACCTGGCGGCGAGGCAGCTCGGCCTGTAACAGCAGCGGGCGCCCTCGCCTCTCTCGACGTCATGCGGTCTTGTTCCTACATAGGCTGGCTCAGACCATCATCATTCTGAGCAGCCAGCCCGAGACCCGCATGAAGAATGCCGCAGACAGCCAGGCCCAGAGCGCCAAGCCGACATCGCTGAACAAGCCGTTTCGCCGGCGCATCAAGAAGGCCGGCAAGAAGCTGACCCGCTGGCTCGCCCGCTTCCAGGCAAAGAAAAGCCTTGTGCCCGACGTGCCGTTCAACGACCCGGCGGACTTCCCTTTCCTGAGTGAATTCGAGGCCCGGTGGAAGGAGATCCTGCCGGAAGTCCAGACCCTGCTGCAGCACCGCGAGCTTATCCCCGGTTTCCAGGATGTCTCGCCGGACCAGTACCGCATCGCGACGGAAAAGAACTGGCGCACCTTCTTTCTCTACGGCTTCGGCACACGGCTGGAAGGCAATTGCCGCCAGCTGCCGGTGACCGCCTCGATCATCGAGAAAGTCCCGCAGATCCATACCGCCTGGATATCCATCCTCTCGCCCGGCTATCACATCCCGGCCCATACCGGCGTGACCAAGGGCATCCTGCGCGCGCATATGGGGCTGATCCTGCCGAAAGAGCGCGAGAAGTGCCGCATCCGCGTCGGGGACGAGACCAAGCATTGGGAGCCCGGCAAACTCTTCGTGATCGACGACACCTATGAGCACGAGGTCTGGAACGACACTGACGAGGAGCGCATCGTCCTCCTGCTCGACTTCAACCGGCCAATGAAATTCAGCGGCCGTGCGGTGACCTGGCTCTTCCTGCAGGTGATGAAGCTGACGGCCTTCTATCAGGAACCGAAGAAGAACCTGCTCGACTATGAAGCCCGCTTCGAAGCCGCCACCCGCCGGGCCAACGAGAATCTCGAAAAAATGAGCGACCTCTGAGCCTCCCCCACGGCAAAACCGGCGTGGACAAAAAAATGAGCTCTTTCCCCGTAAGGAAAGAGCTCTTCAGGTATCTAGTCCGGGATTGGGAGGTATCAGACTAGAACTTGTAGCCGAGGCCGACCCCGACGATTACGGGGTTGATGTCGACATCGGCATTCACCATGACCTGTTCGGCGTCGAGTGACGGGCCAAGCGCGCTGGTCAGGTCGACCTTCACGTCCGGCTCGATCCAGACTTTCTTCACATCGACGTTGAGCGCCCAGCCGCCCGGCACACCGTCCAGGTCGTAGTCGGCGCCGGCCTGCAGCGCGAAGCCGACAGACGGGTCGTAGTCGATGCCATCGGCCACATCGCCTGCATCCTCATCGAAGAAGAAGGTCGCGTTGACGCCTGCCCCGACATAGGGCTTGAAGGAACTGCCGGTATCGAAGTGGTATTGCAGCGTCAGGGTCGGCGGCAGCAGCCACACATCGCCCAGATCGACGGTCGCATCATCAAGTACGCCCGGCACCGTCACATTGGTCGCCTTCACGTCGTGCGGCGTGACGCCCAGGATGAGCTCGGCGGCAATGTGCTTCGTGAAGAAGTAGGTGATGTCGAGCTCGGGCACGTACTGGTCGCTGATATCGACCGTGCCCGGCAGGCCGGAACCACCGACAGACAGGTCGGCCCCTTCGTCCGGCAGGACGCCGATGGCACGGACCCGCACCATCCAGGGGTTGTCCCCTTCCTGCGCGTGCGCCGCACCGGCAAGTGCGCTCAGCCCCATCAGGCCAGCCATCAGAACGCGTTTCATTTCTTTACTCCTCAGCTTGAGATGAGACCAACTAACCAGCTGAGATTCATGAGGAAATTGACCACTCTGTCGCGCGATTGCATGCCGCGCGGCGTGTCAGCGCAACTAGGGGTTTGCCCGTATCGACCCTCTTTCGGAACGGCCACAGATTGCGAAGTAATGTGTCCCTGCTGGCCATTTCCGGCCACTCCGGTCAGGGACTGGAATTCTCGCGCAAAACATCCGACATTACCGTCATGGCCCAAGCCGACCCGCATATGCATGTTCACGCCAACCGGCCCTGCAGCCCGCAGGATGTCGATGACTTCCTCGAGCAGGCCGAAGCCCTGGCCGTGCGCAAGGGCCAGCGGCTGACCAAGATCCGGCGCAAGGTTCTGCGCCTGCTGCTTGAGAGTCAGGAACCGTCCAAGGCCTATGACCTGCTCGCCAATCTCGATGGCGAAGGCTCGGCCAAGCCGCCCACGGTCTACCGCGCCCTCGACTTCCTCCAGGAGGTCGGCCTCGCCCACAAGATCGAGAGCCTGAACGCCTATGTCGCCTGCGGCCATGCCAGCCACAAACACTCGGCGGTCTTCCTGATCTGCGATGAATGCGGCGGTGCCGAGGAGCTGCACGCCATCTCGACCACGGACGCCCTGAAGGCCGAAACCGAAGCGGCCGGCTTCCATATGCGCCATGCCGTGATCGAGGTTCGCGGGGTCTGCCGCGCCTGTGCGGGGTGAGCCTTCCTTCGGGGCGATATCGACATCGACATCAAAGCGACGTACCTCCGACAGAGAGCTGCATGAGGGGAGTGTGTCTTGATCGATCTCTGGAAGGGGAGCGCAAACACCTGGGACTGTGACGAGATGGGGCACATGAATGTGCGCATCTATCTCGAAAAGGCGTTCGAAGGCCTGGGCATGCTCGCCGCGCGGTGCCATCTCAGCCATGTCTATCGCCCGCATGCGCCCTCCACACTGATCCCGCGCGAGCAGCACATCCGCTTCATCCGCGAGGTTCTGCCCGGCCGGCCGCTGTCGATGCAAGGCTGCGTGCTCGAGGTCGGCGCCGACACGGTCACCGTCTATCAGCAGCTGGTGCATGGCGACGGCACGGTGGCCGCGGCCTTCCGCACGCAGCTTGTCCATGCCGACACCGCCAACATGAAGCCCTTTCCCTGGAGCGCCCGCACGCGCAGGGCGCTCGAAGCGCTGATCGAGCCCCCGCCGGAAGAGACTGCCCCGCGTGGCCTCGACATGACGAAAACCCCGCTTGAGACAGACAAGATCACACGGGCGATGGCCGAGGATCAGGGTGTCAACGTCATCGGGCTCGGCATGGTGGCGCCACAGCATTGCGACCTCTTCGGACGCATGGCCCCGGCCTGGTTCATCGGCCGGGTTTCGGATTCGGTGCCGAACCTGCTCTATGACTGGCGCAAACGCGTCGCCGACTCCGTCCCGGGCCGCCAGATGGGCGCGGCCGTTCTGGAAAGCCGCATCATCTTCCGCCGCTGGCCCAAGGCGGGCGACCTCTTCGAGATCCGCACCGCGCTCGGCACCGCCGCGGAGAAGACCCACTCGCTGGTCCACTGGATGCTGGACCCGGTGACCGGCCAACCCTGGATGACGAATGAAGTCGTCGCACTGACCTTCGACACCAAGGCCCGCAAGGCCATCGCGACGCCGCCGGACATGATGGACGATCTCGCCCGCATCGCGCCCGGCAAGCTGGAGCTCTAGGCCTCTAGCCCGTCCCGCGCAGGCTGCGCCGCATCGGGCCTTCATCACCGGCCGAAAAGCCCTCGATCAGGCGCGAGATCGCCGTCGACAGCTCTTCGCGGATCTCATAGGGCGCTTCCATCGGGTGGAAATGCGTCGTGTTCGGGCGTTCCTTCAGCACAAGGTCCGGATACTTGCGCAGGATGAGATCGGTCACCTTGTCCGACATCACCGGATTGATTTCCGGGCGCATGATCATGATCGGGATATTCTTCTTGCGCACCTTTCTGAGCGCGCCCCAGGGCTGGTTGCGCTGGGCGTTGAAAGTGGCCGCTTCCCAGGCGGGCTCACACAGCAGGCGCCAGCGCTGCTTCGTCTCGTCATGCCGGTCATCGACGCGCTCGAGCCCATCGATGAGATAATCGTCGAGGAAAGGTTCGCGCCAGGTCTTGAAGGCGCCCTTGCCGGTATAGGCTTCGCGTGCGGCTTCCACGCTCGGAAACTCGGCCCGGCGCTTCTTCGCCTGGCGGGCCATGCTGTTGCTGACGCGCAGGAAGGGCCCGAGGAATGGGAAGGCGTGTTTGATGAAATAGAAGCGGCGCGACATGATAACCGGATCCACCAGAACCAGCCCCTTCACCAGGTCCGGACGCTTGCCGGCGACGAGCAGCGCCACACACCCGCCCATGGAATGCCCGCTGAGGACGACCGGGCGGGTCGCATTCTTCTCCAGGAAGGTGATCACATCGTCGCGATAGCGGTGCCAAGAGTGCAGCGTCTTCGGATCGGCCGGCAGTTTGGTGCGGCCATGCCCGCGCAGGTCCAGCGCGGTGACCTTGGTGCGCAAACCGAACGGCGCCAGGATCGACTGATAGGTCATGGAGTTGAAGCCGGTGGCGTGCAGCCAGAGGGCCGCCATTTCCAGCGCCGGGTTGCCGAATTCGATCGCCTGCATACTGCCTTCGGCAGTGTCGGTCAGATAGCGGCGCATCAGCGGGCTCCGCGGCGCAGGGCCGTCAGGCCGGTGTCTGACAGGGCTTTACGGCGGCAGGTGGTCAGTGGTTCGGCAAAGTCGCTTTGCATGGCTCTCCTCTACTGCCCGGCCAGCCCCATTTTTACTGTTTTTGTTACAGTATGTGCGTGGCGACGCACCTGGTGACACCGGCGACTCTGCGCCGCTCCCCCGGACTTGTAAAGCGGACTGATGCGCACAGGCAGAGGTATATTTTCAAATGGAACGGTGCGTTCGAAAATGGACTTGCCAACCGCTCAATGCCTGCATGAAAGCTTCCACCTTACCGTGTGGCATCCTGGCCCAGTTTGAAGATGCCTGTCGCTTTCATGAGCACCCGCCCCCCGCAAAGGAGGGTGCACGCCATGAAGAGAAGGCTCCGCGTCTGGCGGTCCACGGCCGATCTGAAAACGGCCTCATCCCCGGAAAAGCGCTCGCCGGTCATGTCGAGGCTGAGCGACACGGTGTGGGCCGCATCCTCACCGGCAATGGAGGCGGCATGAGCCTTGAGCGCGTCAATCATCAGCGCCGAGAGCACCGTCTCGCTGGCCTCTGTCAGGGCGACGACCGCCTCGCCTGGCGCGCGGATCTTGAGCGGTGGCAGCTGCTGGGACGTGGCGTCGGCATGGGTCATGGCAGGTTTGCTAGGCTGCGTCCGGCCAAAAGAAAAGGCCTGCCGTGCCGGCAGGCCCTCTCTGGCGTCTTGTGGAGGATTGAAGGCGGTCAGGCGACGGCGGACTTGCGCTCGTCCAGGGCCGCCGGATCGACGACGATCAGGTCGCCCAGATGGCCGATGCCGCGAATATCATAGGTCTCTTCCATATGCGTGCCGACGCATTGCAGCAGCGAGGCGACCTGGGCGTGGCCGAGGCCGATCTCGTGAAGCTTGGAGAACATGGAGAGCGAGACGTGCTGGCGCCCGCCCGGCGTCTGTTCGATAAGGCGGGCAATCGTACCCGTCGCCGCGCCCGTCTGGGCGCCAGTGGTGGCTGACAGGGTGCGCGCACCCGGCATGCGGGAGAAGACCTTCTCGATCAGCGGCGCGCCCTGGCGCTCGGCCGTGTTGAACAGGACCCCGAGCGCCTGTCGTGTCTGCGCCTCGTCCAGTCCGGTCGTCTTCGCAGTTGTCTTGATCAGTTCGCTCAACATGGGGGTCAGCCTCCTCAACTCATTCGCCTGAGGCTTAAGAGGCTAGGTGCCGTGGGTTAGCCAAGAGTTACGAGCCGTGCCTGATTCGTTCATATTTTCAGGGCGAATTCTTAAGGCGCGTTAGGGCCGGGTAAAAATTTTGAGCGCTTCCGTTAACGAATCACCGCGGATTACATCCGCTCCGGCGCTTCGATGCCGAGGATGTTCAGGCCGGCTTCGAGCTGTTTCAGCACCGCTTCGCAGAGGCCGAGACGCGAGGCGCGGACCGCTTCATCGTCGGCATTCGCAATCGGTGCATCGGCATAGAGCGCGCTGAACGCCTGGGCGAGCGAATAGACATGCTCACACAGGGTGTGCGGCTGGCGCTTGGCATGGGCCTGGGCGAGCGCATGGGAAAATCCGTCCATGGCGAGCACCAGGGCGCGCTCGGTGTCACGCTCGATGCTGACCGCACCGGGCGCATGACCGGCCTCTTTTGCGCGCCGCAGCAGCGATTTGATGCGCACCGCGGCATACAGCATGTAAGGCCCGGTCTTGCCCTCGAAGCTCGTGAAGCGCTCAAGGTCGAAGACGTAATTCGTCGTGCGCACATTCTGCAGGTCGGCAAAGCGCAGGGCCGCGCGGGCCACGAGTTTCGCGATGGTGCCGCGCTCCTCATCGCCGATATCGCCGGAGAGGCCCGCTTCGCCGATCTTCTTCTCGGCCTCTTCCAGCGCCATGCGGTTGAGGTCCGACAGGCGCAGCACGCCGCCCTCGCGCGTCTTGAAGGGCTTGCCATCAGTGCCGTTCACCGTACCGAAGCCGATATGCTCCATCCGGTCTTCGGCCATCAGCCCGGCCATGTCCGCGGCGCGGAAGACCTGTTCGAAGTGCAGCGCCTGGCGCGCATCGACGACATAGAGGATGCGGTCGGGGTGCAGCGTCTCCACCCGGTCGACAATCGTCGCCAGATCGGTCGCGTGATAGCCGGTGCCACCGCGCGAATTGATCAGCATGAAGGGCGGCATCTCCTTCTTGTCGCTCTCGCGCGAGATATCGATGATCCAGGCGCCATCATCGAGCTTGGCGAGACCCTTCTCCTTCAGGTCCTCGACCATGCCGGGGATCAGCTCATCGACATCGCTTTCGCCCTTCCAGAGGTCGAACTCGACGCCGAGGAAGCTGTAATCGACCTTCAGCGCCTCGACCGAGACATTGATGAAGTGCCTGAGCAGCGCGCGATAGCCGGGATGGCCGGCCTGCATTTCGGCGACGGCCAGCTGGCTCGCTTCATTGCGCTGCGGGTCTTCCTTCGCCTTGGCCGACGCCTGTGGGTAAAGCCGGCCGAGATCCTCGATGGTGACCGGCGGCTCCTCAGGATACGGGCCTTTGAAATCCGGGTCGAAATAGACGAGGTCCGGCTGCTCGGCGAACAGTTCGGTGATGAGGTGGCCCATCTGCAGGCCCCAGTCGCCGAGGTGCGCATCGCCTGTCACATCGTCGCCGAGGAAGCGGAAGAGCCGCACCAGCGTATCCCCGATGACGGCCGAGCGCAGGTGGCCGACATGCATCGGCTTGGCGACGTTCGGGCCGCCAAAGTCGATCACGACCTTTTCGGTCTGCTCCAGCGCCCCGCCGCCGGCTTTCGCGTCCGCGCGGATGAATTCGGCCTGTTTCGACAGCGCCTCGCCGGACACGCGGATATTGAGAAAGCCCGGGCCCGCCACGTCGACGCGCTCGATGGCGCCCTGCCCGGTGATCCGCTCGGCAATCTTCGCGGCGAGATCGCGCGGGACGAGGCTGGCTTTCTTCGCCGCCCCCATGCAGCCATTGCACTGGAAGTCGGCCAGTTCCGGCCGGTCGGAGCGGCGCACCGCACCCCAGCGGGCTTCGAACCCTTCCGCCTCAAACGCGGCCGAACACGCCGCCGAAAGCTCCGTGGCGAGATCGCTCATATCTGTCTCCGGATTGCCGTCTTAGCTGCCCGATCCCGCATCGAGCCGGTAACGGCGGCCCTCGCGGTTGAAGGCCAGCTGCTCTTCGGTCAGGTCGAAGCCGACGACCACTTCGAAGTTCGCCCCCGAAATCGTCGAATCGGCGCGCGGGATGATGATGTCCTGGATGACTTCCTGATGCCCGTCGACCTTGCCACCGGCAAAGTTCGCATCGACCGAGAAATACTGTTTGGCGAGCACTTTGGAGCTGCGCCGCGTCACGGCCACCCAGTAATTGTAGGTGTGCTGGTTGGACGTGCCTTTCGGACCCTTGCCGAAGGCGAAATCCAGTTCGATCTCGGCGCGCAGCGGCTCATCTTCGACATAGCGGCAGAACAGCTCCACATTCGTCATCTCGCCGGTGTAGGCAATGTCGGTGTAGCTGGCGGAGTCGCCGTCAAGCTCGACGATACGCGAGGCGTCGTAGAGGATCGCCACGGGCGGGCACGGACCGGCATTCTGTCGGGAGTCCAGCGCCCGCGTCACGGGGTTGCTTCCACAGGATGCCAGCAGGAGACCTGCTGCCAGAACCGCAATTACACGCATCATCAAATGCCTTGTCACTCTTGGCCTGAGCCTTCAGGCTGTCCATCTAGAATGGGGAGTGTTACCGGGCACCTGCAGATGGCGCAACGCCCGATCTGCTTCATGGTGCAGCAAGGAGAACTATGGCACGCCGCAAACTCGAAATCAGGCTCGCCGCCCCGCGGGGCTTCTGCGCGGGCGTGGACCGGGCTATCCAGATCGTCGAGGAGGCGCTGGAGAAATGGGGCGCACCGGTCTATGTGCGCCATGAAATCGTGCACAACCAGCATGTCGTCTCACGGCTGGAGGGCCTTGGCGCCGTCTTTGTCGATGAGCTCGACGAGTGCCCGCCCGACCGGCCGGTCGTGTTCTCCGCCCATGGCGTGCCGAAAGCTGTGCCCGCAGAGGCCGAGCGGCGCGACATGGTCTATGTCGACGCGACCTGCCCGCTCGTCTCAAAGGTACATGTCGAGGCCGAACGTCATCACAAGGCCGGGCGCGAGATCGTGCTGATCGGCCATGCCGGCCACCCGGAAGTGATCGGCACGATGGGCCAGCTGCCGGACGGGGCGATCACGCTGATCGAAACCGAAGACGATGCCCGAGCCTTCGATCCCAAGGACGCGGCAAACGTCGCCTTCGTGACGCAGACGACGCTATCGGTCGACGACACCGCCAGCATCGTCGCCATCCTGCAGGAGCGCTTCCCCGACATCACCGCGCCGCACAAGGAAGACATCTGCTATGCCACCACCAACCGCCAGGAAGCGGTGAAGGCAATGGCCAAGGGCTGTGACCTCTTCCTCGTGATCGGTGCGGAAACCTCGTCGAATTCCAAGCGGCTGGTCGAAGTGGCCAAACGCGCCGGGGCGAAAGACTCCCGGCTGGTCGCCAGCGCAAACAATGTCGACTGGGACTGGTTCGAAGGCGTGGAAACGCTCGGCCTGACAGCGGGGGCCTCGGCGCCGGAAGATCTGGTTCAGGGCCTCATCGCCGCCTGCCGCGCCCGCTTCGATATCGAGGTGAAGCCGGTCACGACGGCAACGGAAACGGTCACCTTCAAGCTGCCAAGGGTGCTGGCTGCTGAGGTCTGATTTTCAGGCGACCGGTACCGTCCCGCCATCAATGACGTATTCAGTGCCGGTAATCGCTCCGGCCCGTGGTGATGCAAGAAAGGCGATCAGGTCAGCCACTTCCTCAGGCCGCGCGGGACGGCCCAGGGGAATGCCCCCAAGACTGCGCATGATGATCTGTCTGCCGCCCTCGATGTCCGTTCCCGCCTCTCTGGCCATGCGTTCGGCCAGAGCGATAGCGGCCTCCGTTTCAATCCAGCCGGGCGAGACCCGCACGACTCGAACACCCTTGGGGCCAACCTCCTTGGACAGCGATTTGCTGTAGGTCGACAGCGCCGCCTTGGCAGCTGCATATGCGGTTGTCGATTCAGGAAGCGGAAGCCGGCTCTGGATCGAGGTTACATGGACGATCACGCCGCTTCCCCGCTGGATCATCTCGGGCAGGACGGCACGGTCCAGCCGTACTGCCGACATCAGGTTCAGATCGATTTCCTGTTTCCAGACAGCGTCGCTGAGGGCGGCGACCCCGCCTGCAGGGGCGTTCGACCCGCCAACGACGTTGACCAGTATGTCTATTCCGCCGAGCGCGCGCCCGGCTTTTCGCGCAAGCTCGGCCGGGCCCGTCTCGGTGGAAAGGTCGGCCTCGACGTAAACAGCGTTTTCGATGCCCGGCTGGGGCGCGCTACGGGCCGCCACGGCGACGTTCGCGCCTGCCTCCAGCAGGGCCCGAACGACTGCAGACCCGGCTCCCTTGGTGCCACCTGTCACGACAGCGCGCGTTCCACCAAGGTTCAGCCAGTGGCCGCTCATTTGATTTCAAGCTCCACAACCTTGCTGTCGTTAAGGCGGAAGTGATGATCGAGCATGACCGGACTTCCCGGAAATGAACCGGAGACTTCCGCCGAGACGACGACAAGTCCGTCCCGCACCTCCGACCTCATGGGGACCGTTTCGAACGGCGTCTTCTCATTCACATCGCGCCACCATTCGGCGATGGCAGGAAAGCCGGTATGCCCTTCTGCCTCGTCGATGATATGCGCATCGTCCGCAAAAACGGCCTTCAGCTCACTGGTGCTTGCCCGCTTCGGCAGAGCGAAGAAAGCCGCGATTGGTTCGGGAAGGGTCATCACATTGCTCCTATTGGCCCCGCAGGGCATCCTGTCCTGTGGGATCAGATCGAACGGCACCGGAAAGATGACAAGTACAGACAAAAAAGTGGGGGACTCACCTGCAGGTAAGAATCGCGAATACACAGCAGATTCTGCGGCAGCCGGCGTTGAAGAAATTATTCGGATGCTTGAGGGCAAGTGGAAACTGGTGATCCTTTTCCACCTGTTTGGCGGCCGCGTCCTGCGCTTTTCGGAACTCGAACGCGCCATTCCCGCCATCTCGCAGAAGATGCTGATCCAGCAGCTTCGGCAGCTGGAAAGCGACGGTATTGTCCGTCGAATCGTTCACCCGGAAGTGCCACCGCGCGTCGAATACCGGCTGACCGATTGGGGCCAATCTCTCTGTCCTGCGCTGGACGCGTTGCTCCAATGGGCAGAGAGGCGCCCGGACGCCTAGTTCACTCCAGGGCTTGCCCCTTGCGCCGACTGGCGTAGAACGCGCGCCATAACGCGAAGAGGCCCGACATGATTCCACGCTATGCCCGCCCTGACATGACCGCCATCTGGTCGCCGGAAAGCAAGTACGGCATCTGGCTGGAGATCGAGACACTGGCGGCGGAAGCCATGGAAAATCTCGGCCAGATTCCGGAAGGCACCGCGGCCGCCGTGCGCGAGAAGGCGCGCTTCGATGTCGAGCGTATCGATGAGATCGAGGCCGAGGTGAAGCACGATGTCATCGCTTTCCTCACCAATGTCGCCGAACATGTGGGAGAGCCCGCCCGCTTCCTGCACAAGGGCATGACCTCGTCCGACGTGCTCGACAGCTGCCTCAATGTGCAGCTCGTGCGCGCCGCCGACCTGCTTCTCACCGGCATGGACCGCGTTCTGGCCGCGCTGAAGAAGCGCGCGGAGGAGCATAAGTACACGCCCAAGATCGGCCGCAGCCACGGCATCCATGCCGAGCCGACGACCTTCGGTGTGACGCTCGCCACCTTCTATGCCGAGTTCGCCCGCGGGCGTGACCGTCTCGTCGCCGCGCGCAAGGAAGTCGCCACCTGCGCCATCTCCGGCGCTGTCGGCACCTTCGCCAATATCGATCCGCGCGTTGAGGAATATGTCGCCGACAAGCTCGGCTTCGAGCCGGAGCCGGTCTCCACACAGGTCATCCCGCGCGACCGCCATGCCATGTTTTTCGCCACGCTCGGCGTGATCGCTTCCTCCATAGAGCGGCTGGCGACCGAAGTGCGCCACCTTCAGCGCACCGAAGTTCTGGAAGCCGAGGAATTCTTCTCCAAGGGCCAGAAGGGCAGCTCCGCGATGCCGCACAAGCGCAATCCGGTGCTGACCGAAAACCTGACCGGCCTTGCCCGGCTGGTGCGCTCTGCCGTGACGCCTGCGCTGGAAAACGTCGCCCTCTGGCATGAACGCGACATCTCGCACTCATCGGTCGAGCGCGGCATCGGCCCGGACGCGACCATCCACCTGGATTTCGCGCTTCACCGTATGGCCGGCGTGGTCGAGAACCTGCTCATCTATCCCGACCGGATGATGCTCAACATGGAGCGCATGGGCGGGCTGCATAACTCCCAGCGCGTGCTGCTGGCGCTTGTCGAAGCCGGGGTGAGCCGCGAGGATTCCTACCGTCTCGTCCAGCGCAATGCGATGAAGACCTGGGCCGGCGAAGGCCCCTTCCTCGACCATCTCAAAGCCGACAGCGAAGTGACCGCCAAGCTGACCGACGAACAGCTCGAAGCCCTGTTCGACCTCGACTATCACTTCAAGCGCGTCGACCTGATCTTCGACCGGGTCTTCGGCTGATCGAAACCGGGAACAAGGCCTGACCATCCCCGCCCGCCCTATCCGGGCACCGGCGGGCACTTCAGGCCGCCCGCAACACCTACTCGTCTATCGTCGTCTTCCAGGCGCTCTTGTCGAGGTCGAGGTCGCTGAACTTGTCGACATCGAAGACCGGCAGTTTCACGCCGGCTTTGCGCTGATTGTCGAAATCCTTCATCACACGCACGCCGACCGGGAAGAGCAGCGCCACGGCGAACAGGTTCACCACCGCCAGGAGCCCCATCGTCACATTCGAGAAGGCCAGCACATTGGCGAGATTCAGCACCGCCCCGACCACGACAAAGCCGATCACGATGATCCGGTAGGTGGTGAAAGCCGTCTTGTTGTCCTGCAGGTAATAGTCCACCGCCGTCTCGCCGAGATAGTAGGAATACATGATCGAGGAGAAAGCGAAGAGGAAGAGCGCGAAGGCGATGAAATAGTTCGCCCAGCCGCCGATATGCTCCGACAGCGCCATCTGGGTCAGCAATTCGCCATCTTCCACACCCAGGAAATCGACGCCCGACAGCAAGATGATGAGCGCGGTGCAGGTGCACAGGATGATGGTGTCGATGAAGACCGAGAGCGATTGCACCATGCCCTGCTGGGCGGGGTGCTCGACATAGGCGACCGCCGCCACGTTCGGGGCCGAGCCAAGCCCCGCCTCATTCGAGAAGAGACCGCGCTGCACGCCCTGCATGATGGCCACGCCAATCCCGCCGGCGACCATCTCATTGAGGCCGAACGCGCTCATCACGATGTTTTCCAGCACAGCCGGCACATCCTCGATGCGCATGCCGATGACGACGAGAACGACGGCGGCATAGCTGACGGCCATCACCGGCACGACATATTCCACGACATCGGCAATCCGCCGGATGCCGCCCATGATCACGAAACCGACCAGCAGGGCGAGCCCGATGCCGGACCAGATCCGGTCGATCCCGAAGGCGCCCTCGATGGAGGAGGACATGGCAAAGCTCTGGAAGGTGACGAAGGCGACGCCAAAGGTCAGCATCAGGAGCAGCGAATAGAGATAGCCGAGATATTTCGTGCCCCGGCCAAGCATGCCGCCGAGTCCCTTCTCGATGTAATAGGCCGGCCCGCCCCGGAAGTCGCCGTTCGGTTCCTTCTGCTTGTAGAGCTGGGCGAGCGTGCATTCGAAATAGCTCGTCGCCATGCCAACCAGGCCGACCACCCACATCCAGAAGATCGCGCCCGGCCCGCCAAGGGCGATGGCTGCGGCCACACCGGCAATGTTGCCGCCGCCAACCCGGCCGGCCACAGACAGCGCCAGCGCCTGGAAGGAGGAAGGCTGCTTGCTCTTGTGCTGGAAGCCCTCGCCGAGGACGGAGAACATGTCGGCGAAATGCCTGAACTGGACCCCACGGGACCACAGTGTGAAAACAAGTCCGATAGGAATGAGCAGGAAGATGAGAACCTTGCCCCAGAGAAGGTCGTTCAGGAAGTCGAGCATGATGTCCTTGTAATGTTGGCCGCTGACATCTGTCTTAGACAGGCCGGGCTGCCAAGTAAAATCGGGCCCTGCAAACAGGGCGGTATGCTCTCCCCTGCCCAGCAAGTGCGCTATACTGGCAACACTTTTCCCACTTGCTGCGTTCGACAGTTCATACCGCCTTCACACTGCCTCATTTACAGCTCATAGCGCAGCCCGATCATGCGCCCCAATCCGTGAAAGGACCGTTTTGGCAGGACCCGGCTCGAACAGGACAAGCGCTTCGCGCCCCCCGACCTATGACGCCAGCAGCCAAGGCTGGTTCTCGTCGCTTCTTGCCGGGCGGCCGATCCTGAAATGGGGGCTTGTCACCTGCCTCAGCCTTTTCGTCATCGCCGCGCTGGCCGTCTGGATCTACTGGCAGAGCCTCTATCGCGGCATGCCGGACCTGCCCTCGAATGAAGAGCTGTGGGCCTCCGGCCGCGAGCAGGCCATCGAGTTCGTCGACAATGACGGCGACACAATCGCCATTCGCGGCCCGCGCTATGGCCGGGCGGTGCGCATGGAAGACCTGCCGGCGCATGTGCCCCAGGCCTTCATCGCCGCCGAGGACAAGCGCTTCTACGAGCATGACGGCGCCGACACCCAGGCGATCATGCGTGCGGTCTGGGCCAATGTGACCTCCGGCGAGACGGTCTCGGGCGCCTCCACGATTACCCAGCAGCTGATCAAGAATCTGGTGCTGACGCCCGAGCAGACGCTGAAACGCAAGGCACAGGAAATCCGCCTCGCCCGCCGGCTCGAAAAGCGCCTCAACAAGGAAGAGATCCTCGAACTCTATCTCAACCGCGTCTATTTCGGCGCCGGCTTCTACGGCCTGGGGGCCGCCTCGCGCTTTTATTTCGGCAAGCAGCCCGAAGAGCTCACCGTCGGCGAAGCCTCTCTCCTCGCCACCCTGCCCCAGGCACCCTCGCGGCTGGCGCTCACCAATAATATGGATGACGCCAAGAGCCGCCAGCAATATGTGCTCCGCCAGATGGTCGAGTCCGGCTTCATCACCCCGCAGCAGGCCGAGGCGGCCGAGGCCGAGGACATCGCCCTGACCGAGCCGCCAGAGCGTGACCCGCAATTCGGCTACGCCCTCGACGTGGCGACCGACCGGATCGACGAAATCCTGCCCACCCTGCCGGGCGACCTCATCGTCCAGCTGACCATCGATGCCGAGCTGCAGGCCTCCGTCGATGATGCCTTCAGCAAGCGCATGGAGGAGGAAGGCGCCAAGCAGAAGGCGACGCAGGCGGCCGGCATTGTCATGGACGGCCGCGGGCGCATCCTCGCCATGTATGGCGGCGTCGACTACAATGAGAACCAGTTCAACCGGGCGACCCAGGCCCTGCGCCAGCCCGGCTCCTCCTTCAAGCCGTTCGTCTATGCCACCGCCATCCAGAGTGGACTGACGCCCTATGATGTGCGCCGCGACGAGGAAGTCACCATTGATGGCTGGACGCCGGAAAACTATTCGCGCGTCCATTCCGGGGCCATGACACTCGCGGAAGCGCTGAAGGATTCGATCAATACGGTCGCCGCCCAGCTCGGCCAGGAGGTTGGCGAGGAAAACATCATCGCGCTCGCCAAGCGCTTCGGCATTGCCAGTGCCAGCAAGATGAAGCCCCTGCCCTCCATCGCGCTCGGCAGCCAGGAAGTCACCGTGCGCGATCTGGCGCGCGGCTATGGTGTCTTCATGACCGGCGGCAAGCGCCTCGATCCCTATATCGTCGAGAAGGTCTCCAATTCGCGGGGCGATGTCCTCTATGAACGCCCGGATTATGAGCCCGAGCGCGTCTATCCGGAGAAAGACGCCGAGACCATGGTCGCCATGATGGAGCGCGTCATCCAGGACGGCACGGGTACACGGGCGCGCATCGATGGCTGGCAGCTCGCCGGCAAGACCGGCACCAGCCAGGACTTCCGCGACGCCTGGTTTGCCGGCTATTCGGCCGAACGCGTCGGCGCCGTCTGGGTCGGTAATGATGACGACACGCCGATGGCGCACGTCACCGGCGGCGGCCTGCCAGCCGCGCTCTGGCACGACATGATGGTGCTCGCCCACAAGGATCTCGAACCTGTCCCGCTGAAGGGGGCCGGCTCGCTGATCACGCTCTCCCCGCAGGCGCGCCAGCGCATCGCCTTCTACCGCGATCTCGGCATGGCCTTCGAGGGCGCTGCGACGAACTAGGTCCAGGCAGCCGCCTGCACAGGCAGCTTACGGACCGGTCCCTTCCTCGGCCCGCTCGAAGCTGTCGGCCTGGGCCAGCGCCCATTCCCGCGCGAGCGGCGTATCTGACGGATCGTCGAGAAGGACACCCGGGTCGATCAGATTGTAGGCGCGATGGCCTGGCTCGGCGATATCCTCGGTCACCCGGTGCATGATGTGGCGCGGTGTGAGTTCGGACGGATGTTCGCAACCGGCCGCGCCGATCACTTCCATGAGGGAGCGCACCGTATTGCGATGAAAGTTATAGACCCGCTCGGCCTTGTCCGGAACGACGAGACCGCGCTGGCGCGAGGTATCGGTCGTCGCAATGCCGGTCGGGCAGCGATTGTTGTGGCAGTTGAGCGACTGGATGCAGCCCAGCGAGAACATGAAGCCGCGGGCCGTATTGATCCAGTCCGCCCCGAGCGCCAGTGTCGAGGCCATCGCAAAGGCGGAGATCTGCTTGCCGCTGGCCGCCAGGCGCACTTCATCCTTCAGCCCGCAGCCGACCAGTGCATTACGCACCAGCACCAGCCCCTGGCGCAGCGGTGCGCCGATATGGTCCATGAATTCCGCCGGCGCCGCGCCCGTGCCGCCCTCGGCGCCGTCGACGACGATGAAATCCGGCTTGATGCCGGTGCCGAGAATGGCCTTGCAGATGGCGAGCACTTCCCAGCGATTGCCGACGCAGAGCTTCATGCCCACCGGCTTGCCGCCTGAAAGCTCGCGCAGCTGGGCCACCCAGTCCATCAGCCCGTTCGGCGTCGAGAAGGCGGTATGCGCCGGCGGCGAATAACAGGTCTCGCCGACCGGGATGCCCCGCGCCTCGGCGATCTCGGGCGTCACCTTGGTGCCGGGCAGAACGCCGCCATGGCCGGGCTTGGCCCCCTGGGAGAGCTTGATCTCGATCATCTTGATCTGGTCGTCGGCGGCCACATCCTTGAAGCGTTCCGGATCGAACCCGCCATCCCTGGCCCGGCAGCCGAAATAGCCAGACCCCAGTTCCCAGACGACATCGCCGCCGCCCGCCTTGTGATATTTCGAAAAACCGCCCTCGCCGGTGTCATGGTAGAAACCGCCCATCGCCGCGCCGCGATTGAGCGCCTCGATCGGCTTGGCCCCAAGCGAGCCGAAGCTCATGGCGGAGATGTTGAGGACGCTGGCCGAATAGGGCTTCGCCGTGCCCGGTGCGCCGACCAGCACACGCGGATCGGTCTCGTGCGGGTGGCGCGCGGCGATCGAGTGCGACAGCCACTCATAGGGCGGCTTGTCGATATCGAGCTGGCTGCCAAAGGGTTCAACCGAGGAGACGTTCTTGGCGCGGCGGTACACCATGGCGCGCTCTTCATGGTTGAAGGGCCGACCCTCGGTGTCGCTTTCGACAATGTAGGAGCGCAGGAAGGGCCGCAGCTCTTCGGCGACCCAGCGCACCCGCGCCAGCACCGGGTAATTCCGCCACAGCGTGTGACTGGTCTGGAAGAAGTCGTACACACCAAGCAGTGACAGCGCGCCAAAGATCACGACGCCAACCGAAAACCATGAGCTGACCGATAACAGGGCGGCAAAACCGGCGGTCAGCAGGAAAAGGATGGCGAGTGGCAGGAAACGGTACATGGTGTCGATAGGCCCCCGTCTGGCTTGCGCTTTCAACATAGTGACCTGCCCCGCCGCGGCAATGCGGCAAGGGGGAAGCTGCCGTAAAGATTACAGGGCCGGGCGGCGAATAAAATTCCATCCGCATGGAACCAGTTTCGCCGCCGCCGGGTTGTTGAAATTCCAGAGTGATCTGGAACCGTGCATCGTAACCGGACCATTCACTGTGCACGGTGACGGGCCGGCCCACCTTTCCCGGTGGACCGGCCCGTTTTTTATGGCGTCCGGAACAGAGCTGGCCGTGTCTAGAAGTCGTTGAGCCGCGCAAAGCGGTCGCGATGGAAGCTGGCCGAGCCAAGCAGGGCTTCCTGCACCCGGGCGCGCTTCAGATAGAAACCGGACTCATGGTCGTCGGTCATGCCGATGCCGCCATGCAGCTGCACAGTGTCGTTGGAAACGAGATGCACCGTCTCGCTCGCGCGCGCCTTGGCGACGCTTGCCAGTTCGGCGGTGTCATTGCGCTGCTCGTCCAGGGCCGACAGGGCGGCAGCCACACAGGAGGTCGTCAGCTCGATCTCGGCGAACATCTTCGCGGCGCGGTGCTGCAGCGCCTGGAAGGAGCCGATCAGCTGGCCGAACTGCTTGCGCGTCTGGAGATACTCATGCGTCATCTCGAAGGCGGCGAGCGACGAGCCGACCATCTCGGCCGCAAGCGCGGCCCGGCCCCGGTCGAGCACCGGCTCAAGCAGGTCGTGGCCCTTGTCGGGCGCGCCGAGGACGCCAGCCTCGTCGACATGCACATCCTCCAGCGTCAGATGCGCGGCGCCATGGCTGTCGACGGTGTTCAGCGTCTGCACCGTGACGCCTTTCGCATCGCGCGGCACGAGGAAGAGCGTCAGGCCGTGCGTGTCGCCCGGCTCGCCAAAGGTGCGCGCCACGACGATGAAGACATCGGTATGGTGGCCGTCCTGCACATATTTCTTCGCGCCGTTGAGCGTATAGCCCTGCCCGTCACGCTCGGCTTCGGTCGCCACGCCTGTCGGGTTGTGGTGGCTGCCTTCATCGAGGGCGAGCGCGGTCGTGACCTCGCCGGCGGCAATCTTCGGCAGCCATTCCTTCTTCTGCGCTTCGGTGCCGCCCAGCAGGATGGCGGAGGCGCCAATGCAGGCGGTCTGCAGGAGCGGCGTGGAGGCCAGCGTGCGGCCCTGGGCTTCCATCACCTGGCCAAGGGCAACCATGCCCATGCCGACCCCGTCATACTCCTCCGGGATGAGCACCCCGAAAAAGCCGAGCTCGGCCAGCTGCTGGCGGGCGTCCGGATCGACGCCGTTCTTGCCATTGTCGCGAAGCCCTCGCAGGTGCTTCACCGGCAGCTCGTCGCGCGTGAAGTTCACTGCGGTATCGCGCAGCATCTCCTGGTCTTCTGTCAGTACAAACGTCATTTTTCTCAACCCATATTATCGAGAACGGCGTCTCGAACTTCCTTCGTAATCTTCTTGCTGGTCCAGCCGAGCGCGAGCCAGAAAACGGCGAGTGCCACAAGGATGAGAACAACATCCAGGGGCATGCGGTGGCCGGCGGCGATGCCGAGCAGGAGGTAGATCAGGATAGGAGCGGCGGCGGCGATCCAGACATATTTGTGCAAGCCGGGCCGCGTCCTGATCAGTCCCGTGACGATGCCGGCCAGCACGGGCAGGCCGATCACCACAAAGAGGACAACCCACATCGGCATCCATGACCTCTACTGATGCTCGCGCAGGCCGAGGACACGTTTGGCGATGACATTGAGATTGATCTCGCTGGTCCCGCCTTCGATGGAATTGCCCTTCGAGCGCAGCCAGCCGCGCGTCGACTTGATCGCATCCTCCTCGAAGCCCTGCCCCGACCAGCCGAGGCCCTCGGTGCCCAGCGCCTCGATGATCAGCTCGAACTTGTCCTGGTTCATCTTGGCGGCGGCGTATTTCAGGATGGAGGCGGTGTGACCCACTTCCTGGCCGGCCTTGGCCTGCTCGCCAGTGCGCTGCACGGTCAGTTCGAACGCCTTGGCATACATGAGATGCTCGGCGATGCGACCGCGCAGGTCGCCGTCGAGGACGCGGCCCTCCTTGTCGGTCCCCACATGGAGCTTGGCATAACCATCCGGCCCGAGCGCGCCGGACGCGCCGAGGCCGCCAAAGCCACCGGCCGAGATGGACGAGCGCTCGAACTGGAGCAGGCGCTTGGCAATCTTCCAGCCGCCATTCACCTCTCCGACAAGCTGGTCCTTCGGCACCTTTACATCGTTGAAGAAGGTCTCGCAGAAAGGCGACGAGCCGGAGATGAGCTTGATCGGCCGGGCCTCGACGCCGTCGCTTTCCATGTCGAACAGGATGAAGCTGATGCCTTCATGCTTCTTGGTGTTGTCGGTGCGCACCAGGCAGAAAATCCAGTCGGCCTGATCGGCGTATGAGGTCCAGACCTTCTGACCATTGATGAGATAGTGGTCGCCCTTGTCCTCGCACTTGGTCTGCAGGCCGGCGAGGTCGGAGCCGGCGCCCGGCTCGGAATAGCCCTGGCACCAACGTGTCTTGCCCATCACGATGTCGGGCAGAAAACGCTTCTTCTGTTCCTCATTGCCGAACTCCAGCAGCGCCGGGCCGAACATCCAGAGGCCGAAGGAAAAGAGCGGCGGGCGCGCCTTGATGCGCGCCATCTCCTGGTCGACCACCTTGGCCTGCTCGCGGGAGAGCCCACCGCCACCATATTCGGTGGGCCAGGTCGGCGCGGTCCAGCCTTTCTCGCCCATGCGCTCAAGCCAGACTTTCGAGTCCGGGTTCTTGAACTTCTCACGCCGTCCGCCCCAGACGACTTCGTCTTCGGGCATCGGCGTGCGCATCGATGGCGGACAATTCTCCTCAAGCCAGTCACGCACCTCTGTGCGGAAGGCGTCGAGATCGACAGGCGTATCGTATGGCATGGGGGCAGGCTCCTCCGGCGTGTACCTCTTGTTTCTGATAGTACACTAGTGCCACCGGTATTGAAGGTCCAAGCCTTCCTTTGCGTCAGAGCGTCCCGCCTTTCGCAGCCGGCAGAGACCTACTCCGCGAGAACCGTCTCCAGCCCGGCCAGAAGCTCGTCCTGGAAGCGCTCCGGCGCCTCGATGTGCGGACTGTGGCCGAGGTCGGGAAAGGTCACCAGCCTCGCGTCCGGAATCGCCTGCTCGGTTTCGCGTGCGAGCGTCTCGTAATTGCCGAGCTCGGCCTGCACCGCTTCGCTCGCCCGGCCTTTGCCGAGCGCGGTATTGTCCTTCTCGCCGATCAGAAGCAGCGTCGGCACTGCAATGTCCGGGAATTCGTGGACGACCGGCTGATTGAAGACCATGTCGGCGGTCAGCGCCTGGTGCCAGGCGGTGATCCTGCCGCCCTCGCCCTGATACATGCTCCACAGCATGTCGACCCAGCGGTCATAGCGGTCTTTCCACTCCCCGACATAATAGGTCGATTGCTGATAGGCCTTGATGCCGTCCCGCGTCGTCTTGAGCTGGCCCTCATAGAGCTCATCGACGGTGACGTTCGGCACGCCCTTGGCGCGCCAGTCTTCCAGCCCGATCGGGTTGAGCAGGACAAGCGCGCCCGTCGTGTCCGGATATTGCAGCGCATAACGCGCCGCCAGCATGCCGCCCATGGAGTGGCCCATGATCACTGGGTCGTCGACACCGAGCGCTTCGAGAAGCCCGTGCGTGTTCGCCGCCAGCGTGTGCAGGCCATACTGATAGCCCTGCGGCTTCGATGATTTGCAGAAGCCGATCTGGTCGGGCGCGACGACACGGTAGCCGGCATCCAGCAGCGCCTGCATGGTGACCTCCCAGGTCGCCGCGCAGAAATTCTTGCCGTGAAGCAGGACCACCGTCTCGCCATTGGCCTGTTCGGGAGTGACATCAAGATAGGCCATTTCCAGCGCGTGACCCTGGCTGACAAGGGCGTGGCGTTCCACCGGCCAGGGGTAGTCGAAATCCGACAGCATCGGGTCGGCCGCCGCCGGTGCCGTCATCACCAGTCCTGCCAGCGCGCTCAGCAGATATTTCATGGGAGATCCCCTCTTTCTCGAACAGGTCTGGGAAGCGAATGCGCAGGCCCTCAACCCTGTTCCCTGACATCGCCGTGAGCGGCTAGCGCCCGAACCGGCCCAGAAGGCCGTGCTCGGGCCCGGTCTCGAAGCCGGCCAGATTGATGGCGTGGACGAAGGCGATGAAGATGCCCAGCACACACATCACCATGACCAGCCCCCACGGGACCTGGTTCGGCCGGCCATCCTTGCGCATGCCCCCCATCTTCCGGTTCGCGAAGACGATCATGCCCGTGAGGGCGGTGATGACGGAAAGCGTGATGATCCAGGAGGCCATGCAGGTGTCTCGTCGGAAGCGTCGGGCCAGTGCGGTGTCTTGGCCCAGAAGGAGGGCTTTATGAGCAAGCCGTAAAAGGCGTTCAAGGCGGCAAATGTCTGCAGCGGCCAGTAGAGAGGACGGCTGAGAATGGCAAGGCAGCGCGAGAAGCTCCAGCGGCCCGGCGCCAGCACTTCCGTCAGCGCTCCGCTCGCCCAGCCAAGACCGAACAGCGCAAAGCTCACCACTTCCGGGCCGAGCTGTGGAAACAGGAGGCCCAGCAGGACGAGAAGGGTCATGGGGCCATAAAGGAAAGCGCTCAGGATCGCCCCCATCAGGGTGAGCTGCAGGCTGATCCAGCGCATCGCGCCCAGCTCTCCGATGAGGCTGAACGGCCGGCGCATGCAGACAAGCCAGGTCTGCATGAAGCCCTTGATCCAGCGGGTGCGCTGGCGGAACCAGACGCCATAGGTCTCCGGAGCGGCCTCATAGGTCGGGGCCCCGATGGAGCGCACCGCGCCGCCAAGCCGGGCAAACCGCACGCCGAGATCGGCGTCCTCTGTGACGTTCCAGGCGTCCCAGCCCCCGGCCGCCAGCAGGCTGGTGCGGCGGAAATGATTGCTCGTCCCGCCCAGCATCACCGGATGGCCGATCCTGGCGAGCGCCGGGATGACGAGGCCGAACTGCACCCGGTATTCAAGCGCCCAGTGCGCCGCGATCCAGCTGCCCGCCCCGTTCGACGCATAGAGCGGAGCCTGCACCGCGGCCGCCCATCCCCCGCCCGACGCCAGAGCCGCATGGGCAGCCCGTAACTGGCCGGGATGCGGACGGTCCTCGGCGTCATAGATGACGATGTAATCACCCCTTGCCCGCGACAGGCCGAAATTGAGCGCCCGGGGCTTGGTCAGCGGCTGGCCGGGCGGCACGCTTAGTAGGCGCGCCGCGGGCGGAAAGGCCGCTTTCTGGACAGCCTCGCGCGTGGCGGTGTCATCGGCCTCGACCAGCAGGAGGATCTCAAGCCGGTCGGCCGGCCAGTCGAGCGCGCCAAGGCTGGCGGCAAGCTGGGCCATCATATTGGCCTCGTCGCGCAAGGGCACGAGCACGCTATAGACCGGCAAATCCTCATCGATGTCTTCCAGCTCTGGCCGTTTATCCGGCGAAAGCCGTCCCATCCAGCCCGCAAAGGCCAGGCCGAATCGCCAGCAGACAATGACAAAGAAGAGCGACCAGACGAAAACCTTCAGCCCTGTCAGCATCATCACCGGTGCGCGGTAGCCGCCATAGACCAGCCCGGCGACAACCAGGGCGAAGACGATCCAGTGCAACACCGTCGGAACGCCCCGCGCACTCATCCAGGGCGGCAGCGCCTGCGACGCGGCAATCGCGTCCGTCAGCGACGCGGGGCGTTCGCCGGCCCCGCGTGTTGCCGCGTCTTCCCCTGCCCCGCCAGATGACGGAACGGCGCTGTCCTTGCCCATGATGCCCTCGCCCATGAAACAACGTCAGCGCAATTCATCCTGTATTTCAAGTTGCAGGAACCGCGTCTTTCAGATGCTCGGCACAGGCCCGCCCGCTTTCCCACGCCAGTTCGATGCGCGGGCCGGTGCACCAGTCTCCGATCGCGGCGATTTGTCTCTCTGCGTCCCAGCCGAAAACGGTGCCGGCAGGTCGCTCGACAAGCGCATATCGCCAGCGATGGGCCGCGACGTGGACCGGGGCCATGGCCCCCGTCATGACCCGGAACTCTCCAACCAGCTCAGCGGCCACGCTGTCGGCTTCCCGGTCGATATTCGCCGCCGACCATTCAGGCGTGGCATGCAGCACCCAGCTTTCGGCACGCACCCGGCCCGGCTTGGACGCATTGCGCGCAATCCATCCAAGAGGCGACCCGAAGACGCGCGCCCCGTCCCAGGGCGTCGCAACCGGACGGTCAAAGGCGAGCATCACAGCCCAGCATGGCAGAGAGCGCGCCTCGCCGGCTTCTGCGGCAAGCTGCGGACTGGCCCCAGCCAGCAGATCGGCCGCCTGTTCACCCGGGACGGCGCAGATCACGACATCGAAGGGCCCGGCCTCTCCGCCGTCTTCGAAACGGATCCAGCGGCCATTTCCATCAAAGACGATTCCGGTGGCCCGCCAGCCCCAGAGGATCGACTGGCCCTCAGCCAAAGCCTTGAGCATTGCGTTCATCGAGGGGGTGCCGACAAACAGGCTCTCGCGATCCGCTTCGTCGGCGCGTGGCGCGACATGCCACCCCTCCGCCTCCTTCCGGATATCGGCCAGGCGCGGACGCCACTGTTTGACAGCGCCTTCGGCCTGCAGGCCGGCGAGTTCGGCGCGGAAGGCCTCATCGCGCGCGGTGAAATACTGGGCGCCGTGGTCGAAGCGAACCTCGCCAATGCTGGTCTTTGCCCGCCGGGTGGACATCCGCCCCCCCGCGCCTCGCCCCTTGTCGAAGAGGCTGACCTTGCAGCCCGCCGCGGTTAACCGTCGCGCTGCACTTAGTCCGGCAATTCCGGCTCCGATAATTCCGACATTCATTCTGAAGTCACTTACTTACCCATCTTTGGGATCTAGCCCGGCGCGGCGAAAGGCAAGGGTCTGGATGCTGTGGATGACAGCTCTAGCTTGTCGCCGGGACAGCATGAGGCACAGGGCATGGCCAAACCGGCGCGGGACAAGCGAGCCACCTCCCCCGGACAGCGTGGCAAGGGCAACTTGCCGTCAAAGCCGTGCGCGGTCTGCGGGCGCCAATTCTCCTGGCGAAAGAAGTGGGAAAAGGTCTGGCACGAGGTCCGATTCTGCTGTGAGCGCTGCCGCCGGGCATCGAAATCCCGCCCTCAAGGCTGAAATTATCGAAAAACAATAAAAATAATGCCTTGTTTTTATTGGTGTTCACCGTTTTTCGGAAAAAAGTTATTGATTTTCGATAAGTCGCGTCTTAACTCTTGGTCATCGGCGGACACAACAAAACAACCCCGCCGGCAGAGAAACGAAACCAAACCAGACCGGCATCAAGACCGGATACTTGCAACAAAGGAGTACAATAGATGTCCCCGCTCGCCTCCCAGAGCTTCCCTGCTTCGGCCCAACCGGTTGAAGCCCCGTCCCTGGCCCCGATGGTCGCCCCCGTCCGGACGGACCGGACCACCGCAGCGGCCAATGACAATACGGGCGCCTGGAAACCCAGCCTGCTGGTCCAGCGCCGTCGCAGGTCCGCCCGGCGCGCGGTGCACTATTAATCAGAACGGGGCCTGACGGGCTCACTCCTTGCGCCGTCCCGTCAGCGTCTCTACCCGGAACCGCCCTGCCCCGCCCGGCAGGGCGGTTCAACTTTATGAATCAGGCGAGCGACTTCGGCTTGATGAAGGTCTGCAGCTTGAAATGGACCGGGACATAGGGTCCGTCCTCTTCCTGCTCGAACAGCGCGGCCGCCGAGGTCGGGAATTTCGCGGCCAGCCGCATCGCGGCCTGATGATTGTCGCTGCCCGCCTGGCGCAGGATAGAGCCCGACAGCTCATGCAGGCCGGGATTGTGACCGATCACGATCAGCGTGCCGGCATCGGCCTGGGCGGCGATCTGCGTCTCGATGGCCGGAATCCCTGCGAGATAGAGATCGTCGGAGATGACCTTTTCGCACTCGGGAAAGACCAGCGACAGGTGGCGCCAGGTCTCGCGCGTGCGCCGCGAGGAGGAGATCAGCGCCCGGTCGGGGGCCCAGCCATATTGCTGCAGCGCGACGGCAACCGCCTCGGCATCGCCATGCCCCCGCGGAGTAAGGATGCGGTCGCGGTCCTTCACCCCCTCGTTCCAGGGTTCAGTCTTGGCGTGCCGCATCAGGATCAGGCGTTTCATGTGCTCCGGACAGTCCCCATAGGTGTAGTAAAATTAAACGACTGAATCAGCCCGGCAAACTTGTCGTCCGGCGTGCTCCGACCCATCTTCGCCGTCAAGATTAAAGCAATCAATGGAGAATTCCATGAGCCTCCTGCTTGGCGACGTTGCCCCCGATTTCGAAGCAGATACCACGGAAGGCAAGATCAGTTTTCACGACTGGATCGGCGATGACTGGGTTGTCTTCTTTTCCCACCCGGCCGATTTCACGCCCGTTTGCACGACGGAACTCGGCTACACAGCAAAACTGAAGGATGAGCTGGCCGCGCGCGGCGCAAAGGCCATTGTCATTTCTGCCGACAGTCTCGAGGATCACAAGAACTGGATCGGCGACATCGAGGAGACCCAGGGCTGCAAGGTCGATTTCCCGATCATTGCCGACCCGGACAAGAAGGTCGCGACCCTCTACAACATGATCCACCCGAACGCCGATCCGAAGGTGACGGTGCGGGCGGTCTATGTCATCGACCCGAACAAGAAGATCCGCGCCTCCATCGTCTATCCGCCGAGCGCGGGCCGGAACTTCAACGAGATCCTGCGCCTGATCGACTCCCTGCAGCTGACTGATGGCTACAAGGTTGCCACGCCGGTCAACTGGCAGCCGGGCGAAGACGTGATCATCGTGCCGAGCGTGTCCGACGAGGATGCCGACAAGCTCTTCCCGAAAGGCTACAAGACGGTGAAGCCGTATCTGCGCACCACGCCGCAGCCGGACAAGTAAGGGGCTCTCCCCCACGAATCAGAAAACCGCGCCGGGGCCACCGGCGCGGTTTTTCTGTTTGGGATTGTCGCTCCGGCCTAGCGAGTGGCGAGGAAGCGGACGAATTTCTGACTACGGGTCATCTTGCGGCGTTTCAGGCCAAGGCCCCTGCGCAGGGCTGTCGGTTGCTCATGGATGGAGCGCAGCATGCGCAGCCGTTTCAACGCCTTGTTCTTTGCGGATTTCTTGCTGAATAAAGCGATAGCGAACCTCTTTCGGTTATTGTCTGACCATAGCACAAAACCGGCGCGAACCGAAGGCCGCCGGCGGGTTTGCCGCAGGCCGCCCCCTCGCGCGGAAGATGAAATCGGCGCAAGCGACGTAAATCTGTACCAGAATCCCGGTAAGTCCCGATTTCATGATCAAGACGACCTGGCTGTCTGTCCTTTCCAATCGTGGCGGAAGCACGCCGAATGACGACCGGGCGGGCGGCACCAGCGGGCTCGACAATGGCTATGCCTGGGTCATCGACGGAGCGACGGGCGTCACCTCCGACGTCTATGTTCCGGGCGCCGACAGCGATGCCGCCTGGCTTGCCGAACAGCTGGACCGCTATTTCTCAGACCTTCCGCGCGGCGCCACGCCGGTGCGCGTCCCGATCCGGCGGATCCTCGGGCGCGTGCGGGATGACTATATGCTGGCGGTTGCCGGCAAGGACGTGCCAGATTTCGCCATCCCCTCGGCGGCCGGGCTGTTCTGCGGCTGGGAGCGGTGTGGCCGCCGCCTGCACCTTCGCTTCACCGGGCTCGGCGATTGCAGCGCCATCCTGCGCGTCGGCGACGGCACGATCCATGTCGTGGGCGACCTGAGCCATGGCGGCGGCGATGCCGAGCGCCTCTCCACCTTCGCGGCTTTCAGTGGCGCCACCGACCCCGCCGCCCAGGAAGCACTCTGGTCGCATTTGCGCGAGCAGCGCCGGCTGATGAACCGGCCCGGCGGCTACTGGGTGTTCTCGATCACACCGGAAGCCGCCAGCCATATGCGCGAATACACCTTCGCCCTGCCCGCCCCGGTCGACATGCTGCTGATGACGGATGGCTTCGCCCGGCTGATCGACCATTTCACGGCCTATACGCCCGGGGGCCTGATCGCTGCCGCCATGCAGGACGGCCTCGACCCGCTCTACCGGCTATTGCGCCAGCTCGAAGCCGACGATCCCGATTGCCGGAAAGCGCCGCGCGTAAAGAAAGAGGACGACGCAAGCGCCGTCCTCGTCCACATCGATTCCGATGGATATTAGCCCGGATCAGCCCGCGACGGGGTTCTTCACCTTGCCGTTCACGAGGTCCGAATAATCGGTCACAAGCGCCTCGGTGACCGCATCCGGCGTGTATTGGACATCGCCGATGGAGCGCACCGGCGTGATCTCGGCGGCTGTGCCGGTGATAAAGCATTCCGAGAAGGTCGGCAGTTCTTCCGGCAGGATGGTGCGCTCGACCACCTCGATGCCCCGCGCCTCGGCGAGCTTGATCGCGGTCTGACGGGTGATGCCGTTCAGGAAGCAGTCCGGCGTCGGCGTGTGCAGCGCGCCATCGCGCAGGAAGAAGATGTTCGCGCCAGTCGCCTCGGCCACATGGCCGCGCCAGTCGAGCATCAGGGCGTCGGCATAGCCGTCGCGCTCGGCAGCGTGCTTGGACAGGGTACAGATCATGTAGAGCCCGGCCGCCTTGGCGTCGCAGGGCGCGGTCTTCGGGTCGGGACGGCGCCACTGCGAATGGGTCAGCGCGATGCCCTTCATCTTGTCCTTGAAATAGTCGCCCCAGTGCCAGACGGCGATGGCGAGGTGGATCTTGTTGTTCTGGGCCGAGACGCCCATCATCTCGCTGCCGCGCCAGGCGAAGGCACGCACATAGGCGCTGTCCAGGCCGGACTTGGCGAGCGTTTCCTTCTTGGCGTCTTCCAGCTGCTCGACCGTGCCGGGCACCGTGAAGTCGAGAATCTCCGCGGAGCGGTGCAGGCGTTCCGAGTGGCGCCGCGATTCGAAAATCTGGCCGCCATAGGCGCGCTCGCCCTCGAAGACGCAGGAGGCATAGTGCAGGCCATGGGTCAGGACGTGAATATTCGCCTCGCGCCACGGGACGAACTCGCCGTCCATCCAGATGTATCCGTCGCGATCATGATACGGGATGGAAGCCATTTTTTATGTCCTCGCTTGAACTTCTAAAAGAAAACCGCTCCATTCTCAGACTGTGGCATCTGAAGTCAACCAAAAGCCGGGCGAAACGGGGCGGGTGGATCCGCGACTCTTTCTCAGGGAGGAAGAGCTCGACAATGGTATTGCGCTTCTGCTCGCAAGTGAACGTGCAATAGCTGCGGCGCTGCGACGCGGCCAGGAGGAGACCGGGCTGAACATGCCGGCGCTCCGGTTGCTGATCACGATCCGCTATGAACCGAACCGCACCGTCAGCGAACTGCGGGAGCTGACCGGCGCCACCACACCGACCATGGCCCGCCTGCTCGGAGAGCTCGACAAGCGCGAGCTGATCCGCAAGACACCGGGCGGACGCGACGCCCGCCGCCGCCGCCTGTCAGTGTCCGAGCAAGGAGAACAAGTGCTGAATCCGGTCGTTTCAGAGCTGCGGTCCGCCATGCGCGAAGCCTTCCGCGAAGCCGGGGCCACATCGGTGGCCGGCAACCGGGCCGTGCTGGAGGCGCTGACGCGATGAGCGAAGCCCCGCACATCCTCGTTGTCGATGACGACGACCGCATCCGCACCCTGCTGAAACAGTATCTCACGCGCGAGGGCTATCGCGTCACGGTCGCCGCCAATGCCACCAGCGCCCGCAAGCTGTTTGCGACCTTCGACTTCGACCTCGCCATCTTCGACATTATGATGCCGGGCGAGTCCGGCCTGGAGCTGATCGAGAGCCTGCGCAAGCAGGGCATCAAATCGCCGGTCCTGATGCTGACCGCGCGCGGCGAGACCTCCGACCGGATCGAGGGGCTGAAGGCCGGCGCCGACGACTATCTCGCCAAGCCATTCGAGCCCGAAGAACTCGCCCTGCGCGTCAATGCCATCCTGCGGCGCACCCATGTCGAGCCGCCGCCCGAAGAAATCGAGATGTCGGGGCTGGTCTTCAACGCCAAGCGCGGCGAGCTGACCGAGGGCGACCGGCGTGTGCGCCTGACCGAAGCCGAGCTGCAGCTGCTGACGGCGCTGGCCTCACAGGCCGGCGAAGCGGTCAGCCGCGAGGAACTCGCCTCCCATTCAGCCGGCAGCACGGAGCGGTCCATCGACGTGCAGGTCACCCGCCTGCGCCGCAAGATCGAACCCGACCCGAAACAGCCCGTCCATCTCCAGACCGTGCGCGGCATCGGCTACAGGCTCATGCCGGATTGATTTGCTCAATGTCCCGGCGCGGCGGGGCGCCGAAGGTCCGTGCATACTCCCGGCTGAACTGCGACGGGCTTTCATAGCCGACCCGGAACGCCGCCTGTGAGACATTCACGCCTTCGCACAGCATGATGTCGCGCGCCGAGAGGAGCCGCAGCCGCTTTTGGTACTGGATCGGCGACATCGAGGTCACCGTCCTGAAATGCTGGTGAAAGGAAGAGACACTCATCCCTGAAAGACCGGCCAGCTCCGGTACGCTGACCGGAGCGGTAAGATCCTCCCGGATCGCGGCAATGGCCCGGGCGATACGCTGGGCATGACTGTCGGCCGGAAAGAGACGGCGCACATCACGCCCGTACGGACCAGTCAGCAGCCAGTAATAAAGCTCGTCCTTGATGGCCGGGGCCAGAACCGGAATGGCCTCCGGGCGGTCGGAAAGCCGCATCAGGCGTTCGATCGCGTCCATCATGTCCCCGGTCAGATCAGCGACGAACAGGCCGGGGCCGGCCCTCTCCTCAGGCGGACGATCCAGTGCGGCGCGCTCGGCCACCTTCACCATCGCCCCGATGTCGATTTCAAGGATCAGCCCCAGAAAGGTCGAGGCCTCGCCGATCCGCGTGACACGGCCGCGCACCGGCAGGTCGATGCTGAGCAGCAGGAACTGCATCTCGTCGTAATCGACAATGCGGTCACCGATCAGGAGCTGCTTGGCCCCTCGGAGATTCAGGCAAATCTGCGGCTGGTAGATAATCGGTTCAGGTGAGACCGGGGCCGCCGTTCGCATGAAGCGCAGCCCTTCGACAGGCCCGTCATGAAAGGGGCCGTGGCCCGGCTGTCGGTCGATCCAGCCATCAACGGCCTCGATAAGGGTCTGGCGTGTCATCGCCGGCAATCTGAGGCAGACCGGAAAGGCGCACAAGGCCATTTGGACAATCAGGCAAGACATGCGGACCATCCGGCATTAAGCGAACCGCCCCCTCTCCCTAGCTTCCGGGCATAGCGGAAAGGAGCTAGTCATGACCTTCGACACACAAACCCCCATCTTCCTCATTACGGGCGGCAGCCGAGGCCTCGGCCGTGCCATGGCCCTGGGCCTGGCCGACAAGGGCGCCGATGTCGTTCTCACCTATCACGCCAGAAAAGAGGACGCCGCCGGCGTCGTCTCGGAAATCGAGGCGAAAGGCCGGACGGCCGCCGCCCTGCAGCTCGATACCGGTGACATGGCCAGTTTCACCCGGTTCGAGACGCAACTTGGCCAAACACTCGGCGAGACCTGGGGCACCGACACGATCACCGGCCTCGTCAACAATGCCGGCATCGGCATCAACACGCCAATCGCTGAAACCAGCGAGGCGCAATTCGACCAGCTGATGAACATGCATCTGAAGGGCGTCTACTTCCTGACGCAGACCCTTCTGCCCCGCATCGCCGATAATGGGCGTATTCTCAATATCTCCTCGGGGCTTGCCCGTTTCTCCTATGCCGGCTTTTCGGCCTATGCGATGATGAAAGGCGGCATCGAGGTCTTCACGCGCTATCTGGCACTTGAACTCGGATCACGCGGCATTTCGGTCAACACCATCGCGCCGGGCGCAATCGAGACCGATTTTGGCGGCGGTCTGGTGCGCGACAATGAAGAAATGAATGCGGCCATTGCCGGCAACACGCCGCTCGGCCGGGTTGGCCTGCCGGAGGATATCGGCGGGGCCGTTGCCGCCATGCTGACCAGTGACACACGCTGGATCAATGGCGAGCGCATAGAGGTCTCCGGCGGCATCCACCACTAGAGACGCTGTCTTCCAGCGTATGGCGCCTTCTGTCTGCATCAGGACAGAAGGCGCTTTCGCATTCCGCTCGGCCCGGCTAGGCATGGAGAGATGCCGAAGCTGTTTCACCTGAGACTGAGGGACATCACCCCGCGCGGGCTTTATCCGCGCTCGGTGCTGATGGTGGTCCTGCCTGTGATCCTGCTGCTGACGGCGGTGACCTATATCTTCTATGACAGCCACTGGCGCCACACCTCGCGCAAGCTCTCCCAGACCATGTCGAGCGAGATCGCCTTCATGGTCGAGGCCCGCCACCGCTTCGGGGCCGACTTCGACGAGATGCGCCAGCTGGCAGACGACCAGATGCAGCTCAGCGTCGATGTGCTCGAGGACGCGACCCTGCCGACGGAACAGAAGCAGCTCTTCTTCACCGCGCTCGACGACATCCTGACGCGCGAGCTCGATGTCTCGCTGGACGAGCCCTTCTGGTTCGACATTTCCGGCTATGGCGAGACCGTCGATATCCGCGTCCAGGACGGCGACGATGTGATCCGCTTCCTGGCCGAGCGCGACCGGACCTTCTCGACCACGGGCCATATCTTCATCGTCTGGGTGATCGGGGCGACGGGCATCCTGATCGCCCTGGCGCTCGGCTTCCTGCGCAACCAGGTCCGCTCCATCCTGAAGCTCACCGAAGCCGCCAAGGCCTATGGCCGAGGGCGCAACGCCCACAAGTACAGGCCGTCCGGGGCGACCGAAATCCGCGATGCTGCCCGCGCGGTGATGGACATGCGCACGCGCCTGACCACCTTCGCCGAGGAGCGTACCGCCATGCTGGCCGGCATCAGCCATGACCTGCGCACCCCGCTCACGCGGCTGAAGCTGCAGCTCGCCATGATGGAGGAGACCGACGAGATCAAGGCGGCCAAGGCCGACCTCAAGGAGATGTCGGCCATGCTGGAGGAATATCTCTCCTTTGCCAGCGGGCGCGAGGGCGAACAGCCCGTCTCCTTCCGCTTCGATGAGCTGGTCCAGGAGGTTGTCGCCGCGCTCGGCAAGGAGGCGACGCTGCGCAAGCTAGACCCGGTCACCATCATTGCCCGGCAAGGGCTGGTGCGCCGGGCGGTCTCGAACCTGATCTCCAATGCGCAGGGCTTCGGCAAAACGGTCGAGGTCGAGGTCGTCAACGGGCCACACATGGCCGAACTGATCGTCGACGATGACGGGCCGGGCATTCCCGAGGACCGCCGCGAGGAAGCCTTCAAGCCCTTCCACCGCCTCGATGCCTCGCGCAACCAGAATGTCCCCGGCACGGGGCTCGGCCTCTCTATTGCGCGCGACACGGCCCGCCAGCATGGCGGCGACATCCGGCTGGAAGACAGCCCGCTAGGTGGCCTGCGGGTCAGGCTGCGGCTGCCGAGCTAGAGCCCGGCCGGCGCCGGCAGGTTTGGCGAAGACAGGCAGATCACCTTGAAGCGCGCGCCCATCTGCTCGGGATCGACCAGGCGCACGACACCCTCATGGAGCGCCTCAGCCTGCGCCGGGTTGGCCTTGATGAGAGCCTGCATGCGTGCTTCGGCGCCGAGGGACAGCAGGAACGGCCCCTGCTCCACCGGCCCATGAACATGCAGCCCGGCCGCCTCTGCGAGCCGTTTCAGCCGGCCAAAGTCGACATCGACGGTGAGGTCGCTTTCGCCGGGCATGGCGAGCGGATCGACCTGCTCGCCGCGATGGAAGGCGCGGAGCGTGTCGCCGGGGGCCGCATCGTCCGGCCCGTAATCGATAAAAAGCGCCCGACCCGGCACCTTGTCGAAGGCGTTCCGCAGCATGTCCACGAGCGTCTCGAGTGCGGGCTGCACCTCTACCGCGCCCCGCCCCGGTGCCTGCGGGGCATCGCCGGCATCATCGGCCGCAAGCCCGAAGGCCAGGCCGCCATCCTCGTCCAGCCCGACAACTTTCTCATGCCAGGCTTCGCCGGATTTGACGAACTGTCGGGCCGGCAGGCAGTCGAGCCATTCATTCGCAATCAGGATGAAGGGAGCATCCCCAAGCGTCTGAAACTCACCGAGAAAATCGGGATGGAAGTGTGACAGTGCCTCGCTCTGGCGCGCGGCATGGATGGGGCTCGCCTCATTCATGGCGAGCGAGAAGACCTCGCCGGGCCCCGCCTTGCCAATGGCGCGCAGCATGTCGGTCATCATGGTGCCGCGTCCGCCGCCGACCTCGACCAGGCGCACCGGCCGCGGTTCGCCCATGGCCTGCCACTCATGCAGCGACCATAGGCCCAGCAGCTCCCCGAAGATCTGGCTGATCTCCGGCGCGGTCACGAAGTCCCGTCCGATGCCGGGGCGCGTGGCGTAATAGCCCGCTTTCGGATCGTGCAGGCAGGCATTCATATAGGCCGAGACAGGCAAGGGCCCGCCGGCCTGGATGAGGGAGGTCAGGTCGTCCTTCAGGCTCACGCAGACGCCTGCATGGGCGGCTTGCGCAGCGCGTTCCAGACGAGGAAGACCCCGCCCAGCCAGAGCGGCATGGACAGGAGCTGTCCCATGGTCAGCCACTCCGGCATAACGCCCCAGGTAAACCGGTCGGGCTCCCGGAACTGTTCGGAGATCGAGCGCCCGATGCCGTAGAAGAGCAGGAAGAGGCCGGCCGACAGCCCCGGCCGTTTCAGGAGGCCGAAGCGCCAGACCAGAAAGGAAATGATCAGCGCCGGGATCAGGCCCTCGAGGCAGGCCTCATAGAGCTGGCTTGGATGGCGCGGCACTTCGGCGCCGGTATAGACCCACTCCCCGGCCTGCCAGTCATAGGCTGCCGGCGTGCCGCCCGCATTGCCTTCCGGAAAGACCATGCCGACCGGCGCATCCGTCGGGCGGCCATAGAGCTCGGCATTGATGAAGTTGGTGCACCGGCCGAGGAAAAGCCCGATCGGGGTCACCACACCGGCAATGTCGGCAATCGGCATCAACCGGATCCCGCGCAGCTTGGCCACGATCAGGATGGCGATGGCAACGCCCAGCAGGCCGCCATGAAAGGACATGCCGCCCTCCCATATGCGCAGAATGCTTATCGGGTCGCGCTGGATCGTGTCGAACTGGAAGGGTATCTGGTAGAACAGGATATAACCGATCCGCCCGCCCAGGATGACGCCGAGCGTGGCGTAGAAAAGCAGGTCGTCGATATCGTCCTTGGTGGCCGGGCTCTTGCCACCCCACAGGGCCGGGCGGCGGATCAGGGCGAGCGCATAACGCCAGCCGATGACCAGGCCCGCAATATAGGCCAGCGCATACCAGCGGATCGGGAATGTCCCGAGACCGAGAAAGCCGAGATCGATTTCGAACAGGGCGGGACTGAAGCCCGGGAAACTGAGCGCGGCGGTGTAGAGTGAATACATGCGGCGTCTTTCCCCTGTCTGACACCCGTCCTATCTGCTAGGGATCGGGTAATCTCTCCCATACCTCGCGGCAAGGAGTAACCGCATGGCCACTTCAAATCCACTGCTTGATGATCTCGCCGGGCTGATGACGGGCGCGATGGGCGCGGCCCGCACCGCAGGCGACGAAGCCCGCACGGCCATGCAGGCCCGCGTGCGCTCGATGATCGCCGACATGGACCTCGCCGAGCGCGACGAGGTCGAGGCGCTCAGGCAGATCGCCGTCAAGGCGCTGGAGCGTGTCGAAGCCCTCGAGGCGCGCGTCGAGGCGCTGGAAAAGAAGAAAGCCTGAGGCGCTCCCAGCGCTGTGTCAGCTGCACTGAATGTTTGCAGTGCAGCAATCCCCGTGCGACGCAGGTATGGGGGCGTTTCCACAACCCTTGGGAGAAGCTCGGTTGCAGGCCGACCGTCCCATGTTACCGTCCCGTCCCGTGGCCTCCTGCCACGCCGATTCGGAGGACCAAGCCAATGAGCCTCAACATCGAACATTCCCGGGATAACCTGGCCGATCCGCTCGATCTCGTCGAAGCCTGCCTCGAAAGCGCCGGGTGGGAGCATCAGCGCGACGAGGAGTCGACGCTGCAGTGCATCGCCCAGAGCCGCTGGGGCGAGATGGGGGCTCTGTTCGCTTCGCGCATCGAGCCGCCGGCCCTGCACTTCACGCTGACGCTCGACCTGAAACCGACGCGCGCACGCCAGCAGGCGATTGCGAAGCTCGTCCTGATGGCGAACGAACGCCTCTGGCTCGGCCATTTCGATTACTGGATCGAGGACGGCGTCATGCTGTTCCGCCACACCATTCCGATGCTGGACCGGCTGGAGCCGGATCCGGGCGAAATCCGCGCCGTGCTGGCGGCCGCCACCGATGCGGTCAACATGTTCGTACCGGCCTTCAACTTCGTGATCTGGGCCGGCAAGAGCCCGGAAGAGGCCATCGACGCGGCCCTGTTCGAAACCGATGGCGAAGCCTGAGCCCGGCATTACGCTTGTCGGCGGCGGCCGCATGGGCTCTGCCCTTGCGGGCGGCTGGATCGGTGCGGGCTATGACGGCCCGATTGCCATTCACGATCCGAACCCGACAGAGCAACTGAAAGCCTGGGAAGCGGCCGGCAAGATCGCGCTCAACCCGGCGCCGGAACCGGCGGCCACGCTCGTCGTCGCGGTGAAGCCTCAAATCTTCCCAAAGATCACCGATACGGTGACCCCGCTGGTCGGCCCGGACACGCTGGTGCTCTCCATCATGGCCGGCATCACGCTGGACGGCATGGCCGGCAAGCTCGACACCAAGCGCGTGGCCCGCGCCATGCCGAACACGCCGGGTCTCATCGGAAAAGGCATGACGCTGCTCTGCCTGCCTGATGATGCCTCGCCCGATGACGGCGCTTATCTGAAAGACCTGCTGGCGCCCCTGGGCGATGTCGAAGGCCCGATCAGGGAAGACCAGCTCTCGGCGGCAACCGCAATCTCGGGCTGCGGACCCGCCTATGCCTTCCTGCTTGCGGAAGTCATGGCAGCCGCCGGCAAGGCTCACGGCCTAGACGAGGCTATGGCGCTTCGCCTGGCAAAGAAAACCATCGAAGGCGCTGGTGCGCTGATGATGGACGCCGACGAACCGCCCTCGAAACTGCGCGAGAACGTTACTTCGCCGGGCGGCGTCACCAAGGCAGCACTTGATGTCTTGATGCGCGCGGATGCGATGCCATCTCTCATGGAAGAAGCTGTCGGGGCAGCGATCAAGCGCGATCGCGAACTCTCCGGAGACTGAGACGATGAAAGACGAGCGCAAGACAACCATCCTGGACCTTGGTGTGCGGGCCGCCCTTGAGCTTGCCCACGACACGCCATGGAACGAGCTGACCCTGTCGGCCATCGCCAAGAAGGCCGGTCTGGAACTTGAGAGCTTTCACGGCGTCGCCGACAAGGACACGATTGCCGACACGGTCGAGAGCTATTTCGACCGCGCGATGAGCGAAGGCTCCTTCGCCGCAGACGAAACCCCGCGCACCCGCCTCTTCGACGTCATCATGATGCGCTTCGAGGCGATGGAAGCCCACCGCCCGGCCCTGCTCTCGCTGATGAAGTGGCGCCAGACCCAGCCGCTGCGCCTGATGGCGCTGATCTCGGCACGCCAGGCCTCGGCCGAATGGGCGCTCGTCTGCGCCGGGCTCGACGCCTCCGAGGGCCTGCCCAAGCCGCTGCGGGCGACCGCGATTGCCTGGGCCATCGCGCAGGCCGAACGCGCCTGGCGCAAGGAAGAGTCCGCCGATCTCTCGCGCACCATGGCGAAACTCGACAGCGAGCTGCGCAAGATGGAAGAGCGTGCCGGCTGGATCAAAGGCCGGGGCAAGCGCAAGGCCTCGACGGACGAGGCAGACAGCGCAGCCGAGCCGAAAGCCGGCGAAACCGCCCCAACCGACGAGACACGTCCGGAACAGGCGGAGTAGAAGCGGCGTTCCCTTTTCCCGCAATTCGCCCTACGCCCTCCTCCCATGGCCACCATTCCCCACACTCTCGCCCCGCACCTTGCCAGCATGAAGGGCCTGCGCCACGGCTTCTTCGGGCGTCAGGGCGGCACTTCCGACGGCATCTATGAAAGCCTCAATGTCGGCCCCGGCTCCGACGACAAGCCCAAGGCGGTGACCCGCAACCGCGCGCTGATCGCCGAAGAGATCGGTGCGAAAGGCCCGGAGATGCTGCTCTCCTGCCATCAGGTCCATTCCGACCGCGCCCTCCTCGCCACCATGCCCTGGGGCGACGAGCGTCCGCGCGCCGACGGTATGGTGACCAATCTGCCGGGGATCGCGCTCTGCATCCTGACCGCCGATTGCGTGCCCGTCCTGCTGGCCGACCGGAAAGCCGGCGTGATCGGCGCCTGCCATGCCGGCTGGAAAGGTGCGCTGGGCGGCATCTGCGAGGCCACAATCGCGAAGATGGAAGAGATCGGGGCCAACCGGAAGGACATTCACGCCGCTGTCGGCCCGTGCATCGGTCAGGACAGTTATGAAGTCGGCCCGGAATTCCGCGACGAATTCCTCGAGCGCGCGCCCTGGAGCGGCAACCTCTTCTGGCCGGGACAGGCCGGGCGCTTCCAGTTCAATATCGAGACCTTCGTGAAGAACCGGCTGGTCCACGAGAAGCTCGCCTGGGTCGACGTCATCGGCCACGACACCTGCGCCATGGAGGAGATGTACTTCTCCAACCGGCGCCGAACCCATCGCGGCGAACCCGATTATGGCCGCCAGGGCTCGGTGATCATGCTGGAGAGCTGACTCCGACCTACACCCTTTCCCTTGCGACTCGTCGTGCCTTGCGTCAAAAGCACCGCAAACGGAGTAACGGGAAGGGCTGCCCCCGCGATGAAACTGATTTCCTGCAACGCCAACAAACCGCTGGCCGAGGCTATCGCCGACCATCTCGACTGCCCGCTCTCGGATGCCGAGATCAAGAATTTCGCCGACAATGAGATCTTCGTGCGCATAAACGAGAATGTGCGCGGCGAGGATGTCTTCGTGATCCAGTCGACTTCGAAGCCGGCGAACGACAATCTGATGGAACTCTTGATCTGCATCGATGCGCTGGTGCGCGCGTCTGCCAGCCGGATCACCGCCGTCATCCCCTATTACGGCTATGCCCGCCAGGACCGGAAGACCGATGGCCGCACGCCGATCTCGGCCAAGCTGGTCGCCAATCTCATCGCCAAGGCCGGCGCCGACCGCGTGCTGACCATGGATCTCCATGCCGGCCAGATCCAGGGCTTCTTCGACGTGCCGACCGACAATCTTGTCGCCATGCCGGTCATCGAGAACGATATCCGCATCGCGCATGCGAGCAATAATGTCATGGTGGTCTCACCGGATGTTGGCGGCGTGGTGCGCGCGCGCAACCTCGCCAACCGGCTGGGCGTCGACCTCGCCATCGTCGACAAGCGCCGCCCGGAAGCCGGCAAGTCGGAAGTGATGAACATTATCGGCGACGTCTCCGGACGCCACTGCATCATGGTCGACGATATCTGCGACTCCGGCGGCACGCTGGTGAACGCCGCCAAGGCGCTGAAGGACAAGGGCGCGAGCGGCGTCAGCGCCTATGTCACTCACGGGGTGCTCTCCAACAATGCGGTCAAGCGGATCGAAAAATCCGTCATGGACGAGATCGTCATCTGCGACACGATCCGCCCCACCGAGGAAGACTTCAAGTCCAGCAGCCTGCGCGTGCTCTCTGTGGCGCCGTTGCTTGGCGAAGCCATTCGCCGCATCGCCAATAATGAGAGTGTTTCGAAACTCTTCGACTGATTTGTAATGCAGTCCGGCCCGGTTGGGCCGGAACAGCCTGCGCCTCCTTTGTGTTGGTTTTTGACATCCAGCAAGAAGGAAGGGCCAAGAAATGGCTGACAGTCAGCAACTGGGCGACATGCTCACGACAATCAATCCGGCAACCGGCGAAGAGCTGGAACGCTTTCCGCGGATGGGCGACAGCGATGTCGAGAACACCATCCAGAAATGCCACGAAGCCTTTCTCGACTGGCGCCATGAAAGCCCGGGAAAGCGCGCCGAAATCATCAAGGCCATTGGCGAGCGCCTGCGCTCGAAGAAGACCGAACTCGCCCGCCTGATGACCAATGAGATGGGCAAGCTCGTCAAACAGGGCGAGCAGGAAATCGACCTCTGCGCTGGCATCTGCGACTGGACGGCGGAGAATGGCCCGAAAGAGCTGCAGCGCGAGGAACGCAAGCTGCCGAATGGCGGGCGCGGCCTGATCGCCTATTCCCCGATCGGCGTGATCTATGGCATCCAGCCCTGGAACTTCCCGGCCTATCAGGTGATCCGCTATGCCATCGCCAATCTGATGGCGGGCAATGGCGTCCTGCTGAAGCATGCCGAATCCGTCACCGGCTCCGGCCTGATGCTGGAGAAGCTGTTCCGCGATGCCGGCCTGCCGGAAAACCTCTTCTCCGTGCTGCGCATCAATCACGACCAGTCCGACAAGGTGATCGAGCACAAGCTGGTGCGCGGCGTCACCCTGACGGGTAGCGCGTCAGCTGGCCAGATCATCGCGAAGAAGGCCGGCGAGAAGCTCAAGAAGACCGTGCTCGAGCTCGGCTCCAACGATGCCTATATCGTGCTGGCCGATGCCGACATAGATGCCGCCGTCCAGCAATGCGTGATGGGGCGGGTCTACAATAATGGCGAGACCTGTGTCGCCGCCAAGCGCTTCATTGTCGTCGACGAGATCTATGATGCCTTCCGCCATAAATTCGTGAAAGCGATGAAGGACATCAAATATGGCGACCCGCTGAACAATGAGGGCGATATCGGCCCGATGGCGCGCGAAGATCTGCGCGATGACCTGCATGAGCAGGTCCGGAAGAGCGTCGAGAAGGGCGCGCGCATCCAGTGTGGCGGCGAAGTGCCTCCGGATGATGGCTGGTGGTATCCGGCCACTGTGATCGACAATGTCAGCCCCGGTATGCCGGCCTATGATGACGAGCTGTTCGGCCCGGTCGCTTCACTGATCCGTGCCAAGGACGGCGAGGATGCGATGAGGATCGCCAATGACAGCCGGTTCGGTCTTGGCGGCGGCATCTTCAGCGCCGACAAGGAGAAGGCAATCGAGCTGGCCGAGAAGCATTTCGACACCGGCATGGTGTTCATCAACGGCTTCGGTCTCGCCCAGCCCAACATGCCCTTCGGCGGTGTGAAGAATTCCGGCTATGGCCGCGAGCATGGCGGCTTCGGCATGAAGGAGTTCGTGAACATCAAGGCCATCAATGTGATGGGCTGATCGGTTCATTGAGCGATCCAGACGAGAAAAGGCTCCCCTGCCCGAAGCGGCTGGGGAGCCTTTCCTTCCCTCCGCCGTCTGTCTAGCTGGCGGTGTAAAGAACGAGGCCGGCAGCCTGGCGCGGATTGGCCGGTTCGCCATTCACCCAGTGCTCCAGGTGCAGGTGCGGGCCTGTGGCTAACTTCCCGGACATACCGACCGTGCCGATCACCGTTCCGGCGGACACAGAGTCGCCAAGCGCCACCTTGCGCGCTTCAAGCTGGGCAAAGCGCATCTTGCTGCCATCGTCGAAAGCGATCTCGACGGTTTCGCCATACCCTTCCTTGACCCCGGAATAGACGACCTTGCCGCAATCGGGCGTATGCACCGGCGTGCCGGCCGGCGCCGCAATATCGGTCCCGTTGTGAAACTTGGCTTCCTTCGTGACCGGGTGTGTGCGCTCACCGAACTCGCTGGTGACGCGGGCCTTCGGGCTGATCAGGACAGCGGACTGGAAGTGCGCCTCCCCATCGGTTTTCTCACCCGTGGCCTCCTGCTTGACTTCGGCAAGCGCGATCGGGGTCAGGGCAAGGGCGACAAGGCTCGCCCCCAGCGCCACGACCGGGCGTGAGCGGGCGGGACGGGTTTCGAGCAGACGATTGAGACGCATGGGCAGGCTCCTTTTGCGCGGCAGGATGAAAGCAGAGACAGGCAGGGTACGGGCCGGCGCGCTGATGCGGGCGGCCTGGGCGAGCGTTCGGGCATAGCCGATCCGGTCGCCGCTGAGGTCGGAGGCGATCTCGTCACAGACGGCCTCACGCCAGAAATCGAGTTCGCGCCGCATCATCCAGGCGAAGGGCGAGAACCAGAAGATATCGGCGACCAGGCGCTCCAGCGGACGGGTGACAAGATCCCCGCGCTTGAGATGGACGCATTCATGGATGGCGATCCGGCGCAGATCGTCCGGGCGCTCCAGGCCCTGTGGGACATAGATGACGCGCCGCGCCAGCCCGGCGATGAAGGGCGAACCGCCCGGGATCAGCCGGATATCAGGGACCCGCTCGAGGCCCATATGCGTCAGGGGAAAGGCGTCGAAGGTGCGCCTCTGGGCCACCGAGCGGGATTTCAGGATCTGTAGCCGGACCTGTCCGGCGAGTGTCATGCCGATGCGCACCAGCCAGCCGGCGATCAGCACGCCCAGCAGGGCCGGCGCCGTCCAGCTCCATTCCGGGCTGGAAACGGCCGCATTGAGCGAGGTCGAGGCCGTGCTCATCGCACCGGCGGCCGGCTCGACATAAGGCAGGTCGGGAATGGCCGACGGCAGCTGCGACGGCATCAGGCCCGCCAGCGCCAGAACGATCAGCGGCAGGACGGCAAGCCCGGCGGCGCCGCGCCAGACAAGCTGGGCAAAGCGGGCCTGAACCCGGCCGCTGGTCACGAGGCTGGCCGTCCCGGCGAGAAAGCCGGTCCAGAGCAGGATGAAGATCACGAACCAGGCGGTGCTCATTTCTTGTTGTCCTTCTTGGCGTTTTCCCGGTCCTCGGCGGCATTGATGATCGCGTCGAGCTCATCGAGCTCGGCGTCCGACAGGTGCGGGCTGTCGGCGAAGAGAGCCGCCGGCAGCGGGCCTTTCAGGTCCAGCACCTGCCGGGTCAGCTGGCGGACCAGGCCACCCAGCGTCTCGACCCGGTCGAGCACGGCGACATAGAAAGCCGCCGCATCCGGCGACTCCCCGTCGCGTTTGACCCAGTTCTTGGCTTCCATGCGGTTGATGACCGTCCGCGTGGTGGAGAGCTGCCAGCCCTGCTGCGGACCGACGGCTTCGTGGATTTCACGTGCGGTCCGGCGCCCGGCGGACCAGAGATATTTCAGAATGACGAGTTCCGAGGCATTCGGCTTCGACATGTTGCATGACCCTTTTGCGTTACATATGTAGCGTATGACGTTTGTAACGCGCCCATGTCAAGCGCTTTTCAGTTCGCCGGTTGCGAATGGGGCATGTGTGGTGTATGGCCCAGCGCTTCGAAAGGGCGGCGCAAGGCCGTGCCTGTCAGGCTGTCACCGACCGGCAAGGAGACCGGCGGCGGACTTCAGGGCGAAAGGAAAAACAATGTCCGAGAAACTGAATTTCAATGTCGAAGTGCGCGAACGCATCGGTAAGGGCGGCGCACGCGAAGCCCGTCGTAACAAGATGGTGCCGGGTGTTCTCTATGGGGGCGGTGAAGATCCCGTCGCCATCACGCTGAAGCTCAACGAAGTTGTCCGCGCGATCAATTCCGGCCACTTCCTGACCTCGACGGCCAACCTGGTCCATAACGGCAAGAAGCAGCTCGTCATCCCGCAGGCCATCCAGCTGCACCCGGTCACCGACATGCCGATGCACGTCGACCTGTACCGCGTCAAAGCCAGCCAGATCATCTCGGTCGAAGTTCCGGTTCACTTCCACAATGAAGAAGACTGCCCGGGCATCAAGCGCGGCGGCGCGCTCAACGTTGTGCGTCACGCGGTCGAACTGAACGTGCGCGCGGACGGCATTCCCGATCAGCTCGATGCCGACCTGACCGGTCTCGAAATCGGCGACAACGTCAAGATTTCCGACATCAAGCTGCCGGAAGGCGCCGAGCCGACCATCACCGACCGCGACTTCACCATCGCGACGATCACCGGCCGTATGGCTGAAGTTGTCGAAGAGACCGATGAAGAGGCCGCAGAGGCCGATGAAGTCGAAGCCATCAACCAGTCCGACGAGGACGAAGGTGAAGGCGACGGCGATGGCGAAGCTGAAGGCGAAGACGAATCCAAGGAATAGTCTCCCGGTTCATGGGCTGGCTGATCGGCCAGCCCAAATCGGCCGGAGAGCCGTCACCGTCCACCACGGAGCCTGTCATGCAGATCCTTGCAGGCCAGGGTAATCCGGGGCCGAAATATGCCGGCAACCGGCACAATCTCGGCTTCATGGTGCTCGACCGGATCGCGGCCGATCACGGTTTCGGTCCCTGGAAGCAGCGCTTTCAGAGCCAGGCCGCCGAAGGCACGATCCAGACGGGTGATGGCCCGGTCAAACTGCTGCTGCTGAAGCCGCAGACCTTCTACAATGAAAGTGGGCGCGCAGCCGGTGAGGCGGCGCGCTTCTTCAAGCTTCCGGCCGAGGCCGTGACCGTCTTCCATGACGAGATCGACCTCGCGCCCGGCCGCGTGCGTGTAAAGCGCGGCGGCGGGCATTCCGGCAATAATGGCATCCGCTCCATGCTGGCCCATCTCGGCCCCGAGGTCCGCCGTGTGCGGCTCGGCGTCGGCCATCCCGGCGACAAGTCCAAGGTCATGCCCTATGTGCTGGCGGATTTTGCCAAGGCCGACAAGCAGTGGGTCGATGCCCTGCTGGACGCCTGCTCACGGGCCCTGCCCTACCTCATCGAAGGCGGCGACGAGCGCTACCAGACCGAGGTTCTGCGGCTGGCCCCGGCACCGAAATCGGATCCGCGCAAGGGCGCCCGCGAAGAGGGCTAGCCGCCCTCGCCTTCCTGTGAAGGCTCTTCCGTATCGTCGACAATCGGCCCGGTCCTCAGCGGCCGGCTCTCGATCAGCGAGCGCGGCACCTGTCCCGGCGGGCAGGTCTGGGTGTAGACCGGCCGGGCATTACCGATGGCCGGCATGGACGGCTCGCTGATCTGTTCCGACCGGCCAAGCCAGGCGAAGAACAACATCAGCACACAGCCCGCAATGATCGGCCCTAATATCTTCCAACCGACCTCGATCTCGTCGCTGTCATCGTGAAGCGTCGAGGGGTGCGGGCGGCGGTATGGAAACTGGGTTTGCGCCGGGCGGGCCGGTTGTGAGGCCGGGGCCGAGCGCGCGGCCATGCCCGCCGTTGCTGCAGCGGCCGCCTGCGCAGGCGGTACCGGTCTGGCCTCTTCTGCCGCCGGCTTTTCCGGTGCAGGCGGAGGCGCCTTGGCCGGGCTCTCCGGCTCAGCGGCAGGCTTGCCTTCAGGTTTTGGCGCGGGCGTCGCCTTTGCCGCGGTCTTCGGGGTGTCCGCAGGCTTCTTCTTGCCCGCGAGGCTGATCGGGTCCTTCGGGTGCGCCTTCTTCCAGGCGGCCTGGGCGTCCTTATCCTTCGGATCGATCTTCAGCCATTCGCCGAGATCCTTGCGCTTGTGCTTTTTCGCCAGCGCCTCGACCATCTCCAGAAAGCCGTTCGGAATGCGCTTCGGGCCCATCCCGGTGAACTTGAAGCGGTCATCCCGGTCGAAGGGCTCGTCGGGCACGGTATTATCGAGCGTGGCCTGCATCAGCGCCCCGCGGCGCGAGCGGCCCTGATGGGCGATGACATGCACCCAGTCACTGTCCGGCGTACCGGCATTGCAGGCAGCTTTCGACCAGAGCACGAGCACCGTCGTCGCCCGGTTCGCATCGTTCAGATCCCGCGTCGTCGGCGTCATATGCTCGCGCCGGGCATCGTAGCGGACCTTGAATTTAAGCGCGCGCAGACGCTTGGCCACCAGCTGGGCCTTCGTCTTGTCTGCTATGGCAGACGCGATCATCACGTCATGGGCCATCACCACCTCCCGGGAACTCTATGTGAGCATTTATGCAAGCCTCACGCCTGTTTTTACCACGAAATACCAGTTTCTACCGATAAAACACCCTGCCCCTGCGGACAAAATGCGCTATGCCGCTCGCCGCGAGACAAGGCGAAGGAGAGTTTCATGGGATTCAAGTGCGGCATCGTTGGCCTGCCGAATGTCGGCAAGTCCACCCTGTTCAATGCGCTGACCCAGACCGCCGCCGCCCAGGCTGCGAACTATCCCTTCTGCACGATCGAGCCAAATGTCGGCGAGGTCGCCGTGCCCGAACCGCGCCTGCAGAAACTGGCCGAGGTCGCCGGGTCGAAGGAGGTCATCCCCGCGCGGATGAATTTTGTCGACATTGCCGGCCTCGTCGAGGGCGCCTCCAAGGGCGAAGGCCTCGGCAACCAGTTCCTCGCCAATATCCGCGAGACCGACGCCGTCATCTATGTCCTGCGCTGCTTCGAGGATGACGACATCACTCACGTCGCCGGCCGCGTCGATCCGATCGCCGACCTCGACATCGTCGAGACCGAGCTGATGATCGCCGACATGGAAAGCCTCGAAAAGCGCCGCGTCACGCTCGAGAAGAAAGCCAAGACCGGCGAGAAGGAAGCCAAGGCCACCCTCGCCCTGGTCGACCTCGCGCTGGCCGAGCTCAATGAGGGCCGCCCGGCGCGCATGGCCGATGTGCCTGCCGACGAGAAGAAAGCCTGGCAGATGCTGCAGCTCTTGACGGCGAAGCCTGTCCTGCTGGTGGCCAATGTCGATGAGGACAGCGCGGCCACCGGCAACCAGTATTCCGAAAAGGTGCTCGAACGCGCCGCCAAGGAAGGCGCGCAGGCCGTCGTCATCTCCGCCCAGATCGAGGCGGAAATGGCCGTGCTCGCCCCGGAAGAGCGTGCGGAATTTCTCGAAATGCAGGGGCTTGAAGAACCGGGCCTCAACCGCCTCATCCATGCCGGCTACGCCCTGCTCGGCCTGCAGACCTATTTCACCGTCGGCCCGAAAGAGGCCCGCGCCTGGACCATCCGCAAGGGCTGGACCGCGCCGCAGGCGGCCGGTGTCATCCATGGCGATTTCGAGAAGGGCTTCATCCGGGCAGAAACCATCGCCTATGAGGACTTCGTCGAGCTGGGCGGGGAAGCCGCCGCCAAGGAAGCCGGCAAGATGCGTCAGGAAGGCAAGGAATACATCGTCAAGGAAGGCGATGTCCTGCACTTCCGCTTCAATGTCTGACACTTTTCGATAGGGTGCGGGCATGCCCACGCTCCTGATCGTCTTTTTCTCCCGCACCGGCGGCGCCGAGCAAATGGCGAAAGCCGCCGCCGAGGCCGCCCGCTCCGAAGAGGGCACGGAGACAATCCTGAAATGGGCCGAAGAGGCCGGCCCTGACGACCTTCTCGCCGCCGACGGCTACATCTTCTGCGCACCGGAAAACCTCGCCGCGATTGCCGGCGGGATGAAGGAATTCTTCGACCGCTCCTACTATCCCGTGCTCGGCAGGATCGAGGGCCGTCCCTATGCGCAGATGGTCTGCGCGGGCTCGGATGGCGAGAATGCCATGCGCCAGACCGCCCGCATCGCGCAGGGCTGGCGGCTGAAAATCGCGCAGGAGGGCTTCATCGTCTGCACGCATGCGCAGGGGAAGGATGAGATCCTGGCCGACAAGACCATCAGTGAGGAAGATCTTCAGAAATGCCGCGAACTGGGCGAAGCCATGGCCGCCGGCCTTGCCATGGGCGTGTTCTAGCCGTTCTTCGGCGCGCGCCCAAACTGCTTGCGCAATTCGTCCTTGGCCGCTTCCAGCCTGTCTTTCTCTGCCTTCGACAGGTTGCTGCCCGCCCGGTTGATGTGGAAGGTCAGCATCGACATGGCCGAGGCATAGGGCGAGGATTTCTTCTTGCCGCTCTGCTCGGCAGACCGCTTCAGCGAGGCAGCGATCTCGGCCGGGTCATCCTTCCTGAACACGCCTTCTTCGAGATCGAGCGCATCGCTCTTTTCGGTTACGTCTTTTGACCACTTGTCCTGGCTGGCCATCACGACCTCCCTTGAAAGGAATGCAACGACGGCCTCGGCGCTTCCGTTCCCTGCATCGGGCGTCCATGCCTGGCCTCTGGACGCGGGCGTTTGTTCCTTGTATGTTCTGAGTATTGCCGCCGGAATACCAAGCCGAATCGGACTAGAAACGCCTCATGGACGCTCTCATCACCATCGGCTCGCTCAGCCTCGATCTCGTGCACGTCATCCTCCTCGTGGCGGTGGCCGCGCTGGCGGGGGCTGTTTTCTGGATGCGCGGCGAACTGCGCAACCGGACCGGCGAGGTCACGCGGGACCTCGCCTACACGCAGGAGGCGCTCGAAACGGTCAGGACCGAACGTGAGGATCTTCGCCAGCAGCTGAAGACGCAGCAAGCCGTGGCGGAAGACGCCAAGCTTGCGCTTGCCCGCGCCGAAGCGCGCAGCGAGGAGGACGAGAAAAAATTCGCCGACCTTGCCCAGCGCGTGCTCGACCAGTCGAGCCGGCGCTTCCTCAGCCAGGCCGACGAGCACTTCAAACGTCACAAGGAAGGCGCCCAGTCGAACCTGAAAGAGCTGATGACGCCGATCACGAAGAACCTCGAGGAATTCTCGAAGAAGGTGTCCGAGATCGAGAAGGTGCGCGCCGAGGACAAGTCCTCCATCCAGGAGCAGGTCAAGGCGATCGGGGAGAGCCTGAAACTGCACACGACCGAGACCAACAAACTCGTGACCGCGCTCTCGGCGCCCAAGGGCGGCGGCCGCTGGGGCGAGACGACGCTGCGCAATGTGATGGAGCATGCGGGCCTGTCGGCCCATTGCGACTTCTCCGAACAGGTGCATGACCGCGTGGAGGAAAAGTCGATTCGTCCGGACGTGATCATCAATCTACCCGGCGGGCGTGAAATCGTCGTCGATTCAAAGGTTTCCATCGAGGACTATCTGAAAGCGCTTGATGAAACCGACCCGGCCCGTCGCAAGGCTTATCTGCAAGCCCACGGCAAGAAGGTGCGCGATCACATCAAGACGCTCGGCTCGAAGGACTATCAGAGCGCTTTCTCCAAACGCGTTGATTTCGTGGCGCTTTTCATTCCGGGCGAGAATTTCTATGTCGCCGCCCTCGAGCATGAGCCGGACCTGTTCGACTTTGCCGCCGCCCGTCAGGTGATCGTGGTCACGCCATCGACCCTGCTCGCGCTCGCCAAGGCGGTGGCCTATGGCTGGCGCCAGGAACAGGCGACCGAGAATGCGAGGCAGGCCGCCGAACTCGGCCGTGACCTCTATGCGCGCCTCACCACGCTGGGCGGGCATGTCGAGAAGGTCGGAAAATCGCTCAATGGCGCGGTGGACGCCTATAACAAGCTCGGCTCCAGCCTCACCTCACGCGTCCTGCCAGCCGCGCGCAAGTTCGAGGACCTGCAGATCGCCCCGCCGGAAAAATCCGTGCCCGAGATCGAGACTATCGAAAAACGCGCCATCCTGCCGGACCGCACCGGAGAACTCGATTTCTCCAGCGAGGATGAGGATGGAGATGAGGAGGATGCGGCGTGATCAGCGCTCACGCGTTGATTTTCCCCCGCCTGCCCCTTATTTTGTGCGCATGGCTATTCGCGAAATTCTTACCGTCCCGGACCCGCGTCTGAAGGAAGTCTCCAAGCCCGTCGAAGGCGGTGTCACGGATGAACTTCGTCAGCTCATGGATGACATGCTGGAGACGATGTACGATGCCCCCGGCATCGGGCTGGCCGCCATCCAGATCGGCGAGCCGCTGCGCGTCATCGTGATGGACCTCGCCGGCGAAGGCGAAGAGCCCAATCCACGCTATTTCGTGAACCCGGAAATCCTGCCGCTGACCGAGGACATGGCGCCGTATGAAGAAGGCTGCCTGTCGGTGCCGGACGTATTCGACGAGGTCGACCGCCCGACGCGCTGCCGCGTCAAATATCTCGACTATGACGGCAATGAGCGCGAGGAAATCGCCGAGGGCATGTTCGCCGTCTGCATCCAGCACGAGATGGACCACCTCGAAGGCATCCTCTTCATCGATCACCTGTCGCGCCTGAAGCGCCAGCGCGCGGTCGACAAGGTGAAGAAGGCCCTGCGCTTCAAGGCCAAGTCGAAGCCCCGCCCGGCTGCCGCCACGGTGGCCTAGATCATCCGGCGCTTTCTCGCCAAGACCTGGGTCCGCTGGACCATCGCGATCCTCATATCGCTCACCCTTGTCATCATCTTCCGGCCTTATGCGCGGATGGATCCCGCGCCCTTCGGCCTGAGATGGTAGACGACAGCCTTCCGTCTTGCGGATTCCGCCTGCCGCGATAGACCCGCCCCCATGACAAAGCCCCTGCGCATCGCCTTCATGGGAAGCCCGGACTTTTCCGTCCCGGTGCTCGCCGCCCTCGCCGAGGCCGGCCATGAGATCGCCTGTGTCTATTCCCAGCCGCCGCGCCCTTCCGGACGCGGCAGGAAGTTGAGGCCGACGCCCGTCCATGCCTGGGCAGACGCTGAGGGCATAGAGGTCCGCACGCCCAAATCGCTGAAGCCCGCCGAGGAAAAGGCCCGCTTCGCCGCGCTCGGTCTCGATGCCGCCGTGGTCGTCGCCTATGGCCTGATCCTGCCGAAGGACGTGCTCGACGCCCCGCGGCTCGGCTGCATGAACATGCACGCCTCGCTTCTCCCCCGGTGGAGAGGCGCCGCGCCGATCCAGCGTGCCATCATGGCCGGCGATGAAATAACCGGCGTGCAGGCGATGATGATGGAGGAAGGCCTCGACACCGGCCCGGTGCTGGCCAGCGAAGAGACCCGTATCTTCCCCTTCACCACCGCCGGCAGCCTGCATGACACACTGGCCGGGCTCGCCGCCGAGCTGGCCCCACGCGCGCTCGACGGCCTTGCTGAAGGCACCCTCACCCCGCAATCGCAGGCCGAGGACGGCGTCACCTATGCCGCCAAGATCACGGCCGCCGACCAGCGCATCGACTGGTCGATGCCCGCCCATGAGGTCGATTGCCAGATCCGCGGCCTCGCCCCCTTCCCCGGCGCCTGGTTCCACTGGTCGCCGAAGCCGGAGGATGAGCCGGTCCGCGTAAAGGCCCTGATGAGCAGGCTCAGCGACGAAACCCATGACGCCGCGCCGGGTACGCTGCTCGATGATGCGCTTCTCGTGGCCTGCGGCGATGGCGGCGCCGTGCGCCTGCTCAAGCTGCAGAAGCCGGGCGCCCGCGCCATGGAGGCAGAGGATTTCCTGCGCGGCAACAGGGTGGCGAAAGGCACCGCCTTTACATGAGCGATGTCTGGATCCGCGACACGCTCGCCATCGAGGCCGGCGCCGTCGCCGCGCTGAACACACGGGTTTTCGGCTCCTCGGCCGAAGCCGCCATCATCGACCAGCTGAATGCCGACAGCGACAGCCTCGTCTCGCTGGTCGCGCATGATGACGAGCAGCTTGTCGGCCATATCCAGTTCTTCCGGATCCTGGTCGACGGGCGCGACATTGCCGCCGGTCTCGGCCCCATGTCGGTACGCCCCTCGCGCCAGCGCAAGGGGGTCGGCCACGATCTTATCCGTCTCGGCATGAGCCGGGTCGAGCGTGCCGGGCGCGGGTTGGTCTTCGTTCTGGGGCATACGGACTATTATTCAAGGTTCGGTTTTTCGCCCGACGTCGGCGCACGCTATGAGGCGCCCTGGTCCGGCCCGGCCTTCATGGGCATCGAACTGACCATGACCGCCCCGCGCTCGGGCGGCCTCACCTATCCCCAGGCCTTCAGCCAGCCGCAATGACCCAGCGCCTCCGCCTCCTCCTCGAATATGATGGCCGCCCCTTCTATGGCTGGCAGCGCCAGGACGACCAGCCGACCGTGCAGGGCGCGCTGGAAGCCGCCTGCGCCGCGCTCGACGGCGCGCCGGTCCTCGTTCAGGGGGCCGGGCGCACCGATGCCGGCGTCCATGCGACCGGCCAGGTCGCGCATATCGAGCTGCAGAAGCCGCGCCCGCTGCGCAAGATCCCGGACGCGCTGAACTTCCATCTGCGGCCCAAACCCGTCGCCGTGCTGAAGGCCGAGGAAGTCGACCAGAATTTCCACGCCCGCTTTTCCGCCACCGGCCGGGCCTATCGCTACATCATCATCAACCGACGCGCCGACCTCACCCTAGAGCGCGGGCGCGCCTGGCGCGTCGCCCAGCACCTCGACGCCGATGCCATGCAGGCTGGCGCCAACCTGCTGATCGGCGAGCATGACTTCTCCACCTTCCGCGATACCGAGTGCCAGGCCGCGAGCCCGGTGAAGACGCTCGACACGCTGGAGGTGCACCGCTTTGCCGACCGGGTGGAAGTGACGACCACGGCGCGCTCCTATCTCCACCGTCAGGTGCGCTCCATTGTCGGCAGCCTGGTCGAAGTCGGCCGCGGCATGAAACCGCCGGAGTGGATCGCGGAGATCCTGGAGGCACGCGAGCGCACCGCCTGCGGGCCGGTCGCCCCCTCCGACGGGCTCTATCTCGAACGCGTCATGTATGATGACCACCCCTGGGGCACATGACAGACAAGCGCCGCATCGTGATCTCGGGCTGCTCGTCGGGCGGCAAGTCCACGCTGCTCGCAGAGCTCGCTGCCCGCGGCTTTCACACCGTAGAGGAGCCCGGCCGCAACATTGTCCGCGAAGCACTGGCAACCGGGTCGGATGCCCTGCCCTGGGTCAATCCGGAAGCTTTCGTGCGCAAGGCCATCGAATATGCGTGCACGAGCCTCGCCTCCGTCCGGGGCCTCAACGCGCCGGCCTTCTTCGACCGCTCGGCCATCGACGCACTGGCGCATTTCGAGCGGCTCTCCATCCCGCTGCCGGCGGATCTCGAGGCACGCGGAAGGGCCTGTGTCTATTCCAGCCCGGTCTTCTTCGCCCCGCCTTGGCCGGCGCTCTATGAGCAGGACGACGAGCGCCCGCTGCCCTATGAAGAGGCGGTGCGCGAATATAACTGGCTGCGGCTCGCCTACCCCAAACGCGGGCTGGCCATTATCGACCTGCCAAAAACAGGCGTGGGCGCGCGTGCCGACTTCATGCTGCGCACCCTCGGCCTGCCGCTGTCGGCCGCCTAATAGCCGCGTGAAATATCGACGTCGGAGTGGATTGCCTCACCCGACAGGCGCGTCTTCAACAGCTGCAGCAGCCGCTCGACGGAATCCTCCGGCCGGGTCAGGCCCGAGACGTGCGGGGTGACCGTGATCGCTTCATGCCGCCAGAGCCAGCTCGACGGATCGAGCGGTTCATCGCGGAAGACATCCAGCACGGCATGCGAGACTTGCCCGGCATCGAGCGCCCCGCGCAAGGCCCCCTCGTCCAGGGTCGCCCCGCGCCCGACATTGATGAAAAGCGCGCTCTTCAGCGTCGAGAAGACCTGGGCACCGACCAGCTCGTCGGTTTGCGGTGTCAGCGGCAGGGCGGCAACAAGAATGTCCGCCCCCGGATGACTGGCGACATTATCGAGCCGGATCACCCGGTCGAAGGCGTCGACCGGCGTCCCGGAGCGCGAGATCCCGGTGACAGTGGCACCAAGCGCACTGAAGGCGCGCGCCACCCCCTGGCCGATTGCGCCGGTGCCGAGAACGGCCACGCTCGTCTCGAAGAGATAGGTCGGCGCACACATGCCCCTTGCCCAGCGCGCCTCGGCCTGAAGCGCGCGGCGCAGCGCCATCTTCTGCAGATGCGCCAGGGCATAGGCGACGCAATATTCCCCGATCTGGTCGCCCATACGGCCAACGGTCCGTGTCACGAGAGGCTTGGGATCAATGGCCTCGAAGGTCTTGCAGATCGCATCGACCCCGGCGCCGACACAATGCACCCAGTCATACTTGGAGAGGTCCTCGTCGCGGGGCGGGATGAAGGTGACGAGCATCCGCTCGCGGCGCGAGGTCTCCAGCGGGCCACGGGCAAGCTCGATCCCGGGGAAAGCCGCCCGCACCCCCTGCTCCAGCAAGTCGGCATGGCCGGTGTGGAGGCGGATCGCGATATCGCTTTCCTGCAAGGGCGCCCCATCCATCTTCTGCGTCAAAACCGTTTCTCCATTTTCCAATTGTGCAGTGCGACCCCATCGATATCGAGGTCCTGGCGCGACAGCACCGTGTAACCGGCCCGCTCGAAGACCGGTCGCGCCGCGTCGCTAGCTTCGGTGTACAGCCGCTCGATGCCGCTGGCCCTTGCGGTGCGCTCTACGGCCTCGAGCAGCGCCGAGGCAATCCCCTTGCGGGCATAGTCCGGATGGCAATAGAGCATATCGACATGGCCGTCGGCTTCGAGATCCGAGAAGGCGATGGCCGCTCCGGCCCTGTCCTCGGCAATGAAGGTCGCCCGGCCATCGGCATATTTCCTGTGCAGGTGCGCGGCGGTTACACGCGGGCCGCCCCAGGCCGAGACCTGTTCATCCGTGTAGAAATCAATCCCGATCTCATGCACCGCCCGCCGGAAGATCTCTTCCAGACGCGAGGCATCCTCAGCGCGGTAGGCCCGGATCTTCATCCCGTCCGCGCATCGAGCCAGGAAATAATCGCCGCCAGCGCCCGCTCGCGTTCGAGATCGTTCAGCAGCTCGTGATAGCCGCCCTCGAACACCTCCAGCTTCTTGTCAGCACTGGCAATCGTGTCGAAGAACCGCCGGCTGCCCTCCACAGGCACGATCCGGTCGGCATCGCCATGCAGGACGAGCACCGGCACCGTCCAGTCCGGAAACTGCGCCCAGGCCTTTTTGATGAGGCGCAAGGCCGTGGTTCCGACGCGGGCCGTGGGCGCCTCGTTGATGACCATCGGATCGGCGTCATAGGCCGCGATAACCTCCGGGTCGCGCGAGATGGCATCGTTTTCGAGCTGCGGGGTCAGCCGGGCATGCGGGGCAACGGCCGCCACAACCCCGGCAATGACCTTGAGCACAGGGCTGAGTTCGATCTCCAGCGCGGGGTTGGTCAGCACCACGCCGGCCGCGCCATCCGGCGCGTCAGAGACACTCGCCGCCGTCACAAGCCCGCCCAGCGAATGCCCCATCAGGAAGAGCGGCTCGTCTGCGTCCGCCAGCGCCTTGCGGGCGGCCTGGTGGATCGCCACGGCCTTCATCATGTCCATCGACCCGCGCGGGCCAGGAGAGCGGCCATGACCCTCGGCGTCATAGGCAAAGACGCTGAAGCCCTTGGCGTTCAGCGTCGGGATCAGCCGGCTATAGCTCTCCACGAACCGTTCGGCATACTCGCCATAGCCATGATGAAGCAGCAGGTTCGCCCGCGGCGCGGGAACCCGCCAGGCATAGCCGGCCACCGGTTGTCCGAAATCCCAGCTTTCGCCGGCTGGCGTTGTGCCGTCCATCGCTTCCCCCTCGCTTGCTTCAGGTGAAGTCTAGCCCCGTCCGCGATGCGGCGACAATGCCGGATTGCTCATGCAAGTACGTTATGGAGAAGTTCCAGTGCCTCGCGGGCAAAGCGGCGCATATTCTCTTCCCGGTCGCTGAGGCCTGTTTCCAGTGTGCGCGAGAGGATCGGGGCATGACCGCCCTCGCCCGCGATCGCCACACAGGTATGGCCGGCCGCATCGCCATAAGGGTTGCCGCCGGGCCCGGACGCGCCGGTCTCGCAAAGCCCCCAGCTTGCATCCAGCCGGGTCCGGATGGTCCGCGCCATCAGCCGGGCATAGGGCTCGGTCGCCGAGCGCATGCCGTCAATGTCGTCCCGTGTGAGCCCCATCAGCCCGCGAAAGGCCTGCGGGGTGTAGATCACGCCACCACCGCGATACCAGGCCGAGGCGCCAGCCTGCGCCAGCAGGGCCGCGGAAATCAGTCCGCCGGAAGATGATTCCGACACCGCGACGGTCTCGCCGCGGGCCTTGAGGCGGTTGCCGATCTCGGCCGCCAGGGGAAGAAGCGTCTGCATGGGGCCTAGGAAGCAGGCGGCAGCGCTTCATGCAAGCCTCAGCTGCCGCACGGTCAGGGTTTGCATCGGGCCGCAACAATGCCGATCTAGGCGCGGATCGAGCCTCAAGGATGAGCCCCGCATGAAATATTATGAAGACATGGTCGTCGGCACCGTCACCCATTCTCCGCGCCCCTACAAGGTGACCCGCGAGGAGGTAATCGACTTCGCCTCAAAGTACGATCCCCAGCCCTTCCACCTCGATGACGAGGCCGCCGCGAAGACCTTCTTCGGCAAGCTGTCGGCATCCGGCTGGCACACCGCGGCGATGACGATGCGGCTGATGGTGGAAAGCTGGAAAGACCAGGAAGAGAGCGCCAGTCTCGGCTCGCCCGGCGTCGACGAGTTGCGCTGGATCAAGCCCGTCTATCCGGGCGACGAGCTGCGCGTCGAGACAACGCTGATGTCCAAGCGCCGCATGAAGAGCCGGCCGGAAATGGGGCTCACAAAGACGCAGCAGAAAGTCTTCAACCAGAATGACGAGCTGGTCATGACCATGATCGGCAACGGGCTCATCAAGGTGCGCAACCCGGACGTCATGGAAGACGACTAGGCAGGGCTCCCGTCGCGCGGGCGGAAGGCGCCGCTTGCGGCGGCCTTCAGGATCCGGCGGAATTTCGGGCACTCCATATGGCTCGGCGCCGGACAGTTCGCGGCGTGGCGCAGCCCGTCGCGCATGGCGCTGAGGCGCCGGATGGTGCGGTCGAGGTCATCGGCCTTGGCGGCAAGCTGGGCATGGTCGATCTGCGGCGCGCCGCCGGCAAACATCTGCGCGATCTCATCCAGCGAGAAGCCGGCCGCCTGGCCGAGCTGGATCAGGGCGAGGCGTTCATAGACGTCCGGGTCGAACTGGCGCCGCAACCCGTGCCGCCCGGTCGAGGCGATCAGCCCCTTCTTTTCATAATAGCGTAGCGTGGAGGCAGGTACACCGGCCCGCCGGGCCACTTCCGAAATATCAGGATCCATGACAGGCTTGACCTAAAGCTGACTTCAAGTGGCAGGATGCGGCATCGAGGCCCAATATTCAAGCGGGCAGACAGTCAACCGGAAAGGAAACGGGCATGAGCCAGCAGGACGAGATACGCAGCCAGCAGAGCGCGCACTGGAACGGGGCCGGCGGGGCCGCCTGGGTCGAGGCGCAAGGCGTCATGGACGCGATGTTCTCCGGCCTCGAGACCGCGCTCGCCGACGCGGTGCAGGCGGAAAAGCCCGGCGATATTCTCGAAATCGGCTGCGGCACGGGTGCCGTCAGCCTGGCCGCCTGGCGCGCCACAGACGGCAAGGCCCGCTATACCGGCATCGATATTTCCCGCCCGATGCTGGCCCGCGCCCGCGAACGCGCGGCAGAGGCCGGGGCGAAGATAGACTTCATCGCCGCCGACGCGGAAACCCATGCCTTCGAGCCGGGCCGGTTCGACATGGTCCTCTCGCGCTTCGGCATCATGTTCTTCGCCGACCCGGTCGCCGCCTTCGCCAATCTCCGCAGCGCCTGTTCGGACGGGGCGAAGTTGCACGCCTATGCCTGGCGCAGCCCTGCGGACAATCCGTTCATGACGCTCGCCGGACGCACCGCGCGCCCCTTCCTGCCGGACCTGCCCGCACCCAACCCGGACGCGCCGGGCCAGTTCGGCTTTGCCGATGACACCCGTGTGCGCACCATCCTGGATGAGGCCGGCTGGACCGGTATCAAGATCGCACCCGTGGATATCGCCTGCGCTATTCCGGCCGACGCGCTCGACCTGTTCCTCACCCGGCTTGGCCCCGTCAGCAGCCGCCTGCCTGAAATGACGGAGGCAAAACGCGCGGAATTGCTCGACGCCTTGCGGGCCGCTTTTGCAGCGCATATCGAAGACGGGGAAATCCGCTTTACCGCAGCTTGCTGGGAAATCACCGCCCGGGCCAGCTAAGCGCCGTCGCCGGGCGGAACCATCGCGCCGGGCAGGCATTGCCAAGGCACCAGCTTAACCCGGCGACAGAAAGGCCATCATCATTTCCACCCCGCTTGCCCTGCTCGTCTTTTTCATCGCGGCAGGCGTGGTGGCGCTCGCCGGCACACGTCTGACGACGGAAGCCGACCGCCTGGCCGACCGCACCGGCCTCGGCGAAGCGATCTTCGGCGGTATACTGCTGGGCGCAGCGACGTCCCTGTCAGGCATCGTGACCTCCGTGACCGCGGCCAGCGACGGCTTTGCCTCACTGGCCGTCTCGAATGCGGTCGGCGGGATCACGGCCCAGACGGCCTTCCTCGTCGTCGCGGACATGATCTACCGGCGGGTCAATCTCGAACATGCCGCCGCGGACGCGAACAACATGCTGATGGCGGCCCTGCTGATGCTGCTGGTCAGCCTGCCGCTGGCCGCCGCCTTTGCCCCGCCGGTCACCGTCTACGGTGTCCACCCGATCTCGCTCCTGCTGGTCGCGGCCTACCTCTTCGGCACGCGGGCCGCCGTGGCGCTCAGGGACAAACCGATGTGGCGCCCGTCAAGCACTCCGGAAACCCGCGCCGACACGCCCGACGAAGGCGAAGCCAACAAGCAGCCCCTGCCGGTGATGATCGCTGTCTTTGCCGGTCTCAGCGTGGTTCTGGCCCTTTGCGGCTTTGCCATTGCCCGCGCCGGGGCCGTCCTCTCTCAGGAGCTCGGCATCTCGGGAACCGTCGTCGGCGCGCTGATGACGGCGGTCGCGACCTCGCTGCCGGAGCTGGTGACGACGCTGGCGGCGGTGCGCCGCGGGGCGCTGCAGCTGGCCGTCGGCGGCATCATTGGCGGCAACACGTTCGACGTGCTCTTCCTGTCGCTGTCGGATGCGGCCTATCGCGAAGGCTCGATCTATCACGCCATGACCGAGGCCGACGATCTGATGCTGGTCGGCGCGATCATGATCACCGCCATCCTGCTCATGGGCCTCATCATGCGCGAACGCCGCGGCATCGGCTTCGAGGGCCTCGCCATCCTGGCCGCCTATGTCGGGCTGGCCGGCATTCAGGTCGCCATCGGCTGATCGGACACCGCTTCGAAGCGCTTGCGATAGGCATGCGGCGAGGTGCCGGCAATCTCCCGGAAGGCGGTGCGAAAGGTCTCGAGCGAGCCGAAGCCGCACTGGTCGGAAATGTCGGCGAGGTCCAGCCGGGTCTTCTCCAGCAGGCGCATCGCCCGGAAAACGCGTTCGCGGCGCAGCCATTTGAGCGGCGTGATGCCTGTCCCCTCACGAAAGCGGCGCAGGAAGGTGCGCTCGCTCATGCCCGCATGCTCGGCCATCTGCGCGATGGTCAGCGGTTCGTGCAGATGCTCGCGTGCCCAGTCAAGCACCAGGGCGACCGACTTGCCGGCCCGCTCCTGATAGGGCGCCTCGATATATTGCGACTGGCCGCCATCGCGGTGCGGCGGCGTGACCAGGCTGCGCGCCACCTTGTTGGCGATCTCGGAACCGAAATCCTGGCGCACGAGATGCAGGCTGGAATCGATGGCCGCGCTGCTGCCGGCCGAGGTGACGATGTTGCCATCATGGACATAAAGCACATCCTCGACCGCCTCGATCTCGGGGAAGCGCTCGCAGAGCGCCGGCAGATAGCGCCAGTGCGTCGTGGCCTTGCGCCCGTTCAGCAGGCCGGCATGGGCCAGCACGAACGCTCCGGTACAATAGGAAACAAGCCGCGCCCCGCGCGCATGCGCGGCCTTTAGCGGCTCCATGATCTCGTCGGGTGTGATCTCATTGTAATCGCGCCAGCCCGGAATGATGATCGTGTCGGCCTCGGCCAGCACCTCATAGCCGGCATCCGGAATGATGGAAAATCCGCCCTGCGCGCACAGGATCTGCTTCGGTCCGGCGACCTGGAAGTCATACCAGTCAGTGTCAAGCTCCGGGCGTTTCCAGCCGAAGATCTCCGAGGCGATGCCAAGTTCGAAGGGCCAGAGCCGGTCATAGGTGATGGCCACGACGCGGTGCAGCCGGTCGGACTTTGCTGTGGTCATGTTCTGCCTCCACCTTGTCGGAAATCGACCATGTATTGTCATTATCGCCAATTCCGATCGAGGCTTCAAGAGGCCAGTTTCCCCGCAGGCTCAATGCTGACCTGCAAAGGAGACAGACATGACACACAGAATCGCCCTCCGCTGCCGGACCCTGTCGGCGGCCCTGCTCGCCGCGCTAACGCTCGTGCCGGCCATGACCGCGCACGCCGGTCCGCGCATCCTCCGCTTTGAGAAGGGCGATGCGCTGAAATGCTATGAAGCCACGCGAGAGGCCACCTCGAAGGCGTCGGATATCCGCCGCTGCACGCTCGCCCTGGAGGAGACGTGGATGAACGATGAGAAACGCTCCGCCACGCTGGTCAACCGGGCGACGCTCAAGCGCCGCCTGGGACAGGTCTCCGCTGCCGTAGAGGACTGCGAGCGCGCCATCGGGATCGGGCTGAGCGGCCCGGAAGCCGGGGTATCCTGCGCGGCCGTCTTCATCGAGGCCGGGCACCCGCAAGCCGCCATCGACGTGCTCGAGGCAACCGGCGGTCCCGAGGGCGGGGAGCGCTACAAGTACACCCACAACCTCGCTCTGGCCCACCATAATCTCGGCGAGTATTCGCAGGCCTATGCCTGGATCGAGGACACGATTGCTCTGAAGCCCGGCTTTGCCCCGGCGATGGAGCTCAAAAGCCTCTATACGGTCATCGGCGACACGACCGAATAGAGTATCCCTCTCCGGCACCGGTGGTCGCCAACCAAGCGCCGGTGCCGGACCCCTGTGGGGGCTTGGCGGCGGTCGCTCCCCAGCGCTGGCGTGAAGCCGACGCCAGCGCAAAAACGTTAGCCGATGCGCGTCAACGAGAAGGCGCCATCGTCGCCATCGCACCCGCAAGTCTGGGGCTTGAGGCAGGGCATGTGCCAGTGGCCTTCATAGCGCTTGCCCTCGGTCTTCGCCTCGCCCGTACAAAAGAAGGGCGACACGCTGAGGACACCTTCCTGCATGTGCAGGTCGAGCATGACGAGGCTTTTGGTCAGCTCGCCTTCGACATCGGCATCGACGCGGTACCTGACATCATCACCGGCCTGAAAAGCCACAACCGTCTGCCCGCTGAAGAACTGGCCGATGCGGACAAAGTCAATAATAGCCCGCAAGTCGACCACGGTGTTCGACGTCTCCAGCCGGTAGGCCAGATGCACCTCCCAGCGCCCGCCCTCTTCCGGCGCGGTCTCGCCGATTGCCGCAAGCGCGGATGGGCGGGTGAGAGTGTCTGTCGTCATGCCATGAGCTTATCACGCCCCCAAAGGCGCTTGCCTTAAGGCCGCAGCAGCTCGTTGATGCCGACCTTGCCACGCGTGCGCTCGTCGACGGTCTTGATGATGACCGCGCAATAGAGGCCCGGCCCCTTGCCGTCGGGGGCCGGCATCGAGCCCGGCACGACGACCGAATAAGGCGGCACTTCACCCATGACGACCTCGCCGGTCGTGCGGTGCACGATCTTGGTCGACTGGCTGAGATAGGTGCCCATGGCGAGCACGGCGCCCTCGCGCACGATGACGCCCTCGGCCACCTCGGCGCGCGCGCCGATGAAGCAATTGTCCTCGATGATGGTCGGGTTGGCCTGCAGCGGCTCCAGCACGCCGCCGATGCCGGCGCCGCCCGACAGGTGCACGCCCTTGCCGATCTGCGCGCATGAGCCGACGGTCGCCCAGGTGTCGACCATGGTGCCCTCGTCGACATAGGCGCCGATGTTCACGAAGCTCGGCATCAGCACGACGCCGGACGCGATATAGGAGCCACGGCGCGCCACCGCATTCGGCACCGCGCGCAGGCCGGAGGCTGCGAAGTCGTCCGCGCCCCAGCCATCGAACTTGGACGGCACCTTGTCCCACCAGGTCGAGCCATCCGGGCCGCCCTTGATCGGACCGTTGGCATTAAGGCGGAACGACAGGAGCACGGCCTTCTTGAGCCACTGGTTCACATGCCAGTCGCCATCGCCGCCCTTCTCGGCGACGCGCGCCTTGCCGGAGTCGAGCATGGCGAGGGCTTCCTCGACGCTGTCGCGGACTTCACCCTTCGTTTCGACGGAGACATTGGCCCGGTCTTCCCAGGCCTGTTCGATGATGCTTTCCAGCTTCGCGGTCATGGCGCGCTCTCCATTGTGGTCACGTCTTGTTGCCACGCCTTCAAGCCTGATTGGATCGAGGCTGCAAGAGCCACGGTGAAAATCAGACGGGCGCGCGCGGCTCGCCCTCGATCAGAAATAGACGCCGACATTGATGTTGAAGCGATGCTCCCAGTCATTGTCCGGGCCGCCCTCGGCGAGCGCAGTGCCGAAATTCGGGCCCAGCCAGGCATTGTTCTGACCGAGCGCATAATCGACATAGACGAAGACCGGCCCCTCGAAATCGATCGCCGCGCCGGTGACATTGTGCTGGGTATCGCCGAAGCCCTCGGCCTGCTTCGTCAGGATGCTGTAGTCATTGTAAAGCGTGACCGCCTCCACCCCCATCGCGTCGACCGGTTGGGTGTAACTCAGCGCGAGTGAATGGATCCGCCCTGCGGCGGCCACCTTATAGGGATAGTCATACGCCCCCATCGTCACCCGGCGCCGATCTTCTCCGGGCGCACTGGCGAGATCGTACTCATAGGCGGTTGTCTGAAGCTTCGCCGACCAGCGCTCGTAATTGGCTGCCAGGTGCGCGGCGCCGGCCCAGTGATCGCCGGTCCGCCCCGTCGTCTCGTTCGGGATCTTGCCATACTGGGCCGACAGCCCTGCCTCGCCGGTGACGGGGCCGAACTCATAGCTGCGCGCGACCCGGGCGTTGAACTGGTTTTCCTCGCTATTGCCGGAGGTTCCCGACGCCACGACATCATAGGAATAGCGCGCACTGTCACGGCTCTGGCCGACGCCATCAGGTTCTGCCGACGGATACCAGCCGACATCGACGCGCCACGGGCCCTCATCGCGGCCATAGCGGATGCCGAGATCGTAATCGTCCTCCAGCCCGACATAGTAGGCGATGGTCGAGAAATAGCTGTTGCCGGCATAAGGCATGAGGCCGAACGGCACCTTGTTGATGCCGGCGACGACCTCGCTCTCCTCGTCCGGGCGATAGCCGACATAGGCGCTATGGAAGAAAGACGAGTCCTTCTTTTCATCCTGATAGAAATAGTAGCGATATTGCGCCGAAGCGAACCAGTCGCCGCCCTCGTCATAGCGAAGCTCGGCGCGCAGCGTGTCGACTTCAAGCTCGTCGATCGGGCGGTTATTGGTGCGTTGCCAGCTCTTGTCCCAGAAATTGAAGCGCAGAGCGCCGCCAATCTCGACATCGCCCACCTTCAGCGGCTGCGCGCGCGCGGTAGGCGCCAGCAGGAGCGGGGCCGGAAGCAGGATGGCCAGGGCCGGACGTATCCACGGCATGTCGCCTCTCGTTGGCATGCATCGGGACTTCCCCGTCTAATGCATGCCCCCCGCGACAGGTTTCTTCCGGCAGGGTGTTTTTCTTCAGCCGGCCAGGGCCGGACGGGGCGCGACGAGGCTGCGATAGGCGTGCCAGCTGGAGAGACCAATCCACGGGAAGACGAGTGCCAGCCCGACCAGAGCGAACGCCATGCCGAGCGCGACCAGGGCAGAAATCAGGAAGGCCCAGAGCAGCATCACCGGCAGGTTGCTCATCACGCTGCGGATGCTGGTGATCACGGCGATGAAGACATTGTTCGCCTCGTCCAGCAGCATCGGCGCAGAGACGACCACGAGCGTGAAGGCGAGAAAGGCGATGCCCCCGCCGATCACGCTGCCAACCAGCCCCATCTGCCGGCCTTCCTCGGTCGTCAGCAGGAAGGTGAGGAATTCGGGGATCGTCTCGTGCAGGGTGTAGGTCGACAGGCCGTAGACGATATAGGCAGCCTCCGCCCAGACGCCGAACAGCACGAAGAGCGCGACGCCCAGCAGGATCACGTCGGCACGCACCATGCCCGGCTGCGGCAGGATCGCGGGCAGGGCCGGCTTCTCTCCACGCTCCAGCAGGCATGCGGCCTTGTAGAGCCCCATGCCAAGGATCGGCGCAACGATCAGAAAGCCCCCGGCGAGCACCAGGAACCATGTGAACTGGCCGGTCAGATAAAGCGTGGCGGTGACCAGCAGGCTGAGCGCCGCCAGCCCGGCCCCATAAGCCAGGCAGGTCACCGGCGCGCGGCGGAAATCCCGCCAGCCAAGTTTCAGCCACTCAAACGGTGCCATGAGCCCGACGCGATTGACCTCCGGCAGGTGAAATGTCTCCGACATGCCTGCTCCTCCCCTCTTTTTCAGGTGAGCTTAGCAGGCCGGATCAGGCTGGCAATCATCCCCTTGCGCGGACAGGCACGGCCCGGCGAAAGACTACGGCGTCTTCCCTTCCAGCGCCTTGAGGGCCTTCAGGGCCTGCGGCGAGACGGGCGCCGAAACCTGAGGCCCGGCCCTGCCCGCTTCGGCCATTCCTGAATTCTGTTCACCAGTCTCATCGCGCACAGCGCGGTAATCGGCCTGCAACCAAGCCCCTATCTTTTCGGTTGGATGTCCTGACAGGGATGATCCTCACCCCGGACGGCAGCTATCACAGGCTGCCACGGGCCAAGCCGAAAGGAGCAGACATCATGGATATCATCAGGAACGGCTCGAAGGAGGCCGTGAAAGGCCCCGCCGAAACCTTTACCGGCGATGTGCGCATCGACTGGATGATCAACCGCCCGGACCCGTCGCGCGTCACTGGCGCCAGCGTGACCTTCCAGCCCGGTGCCCGCACCGCCTGGCACACCCACCCGCTCGGCCAGACGCTGATCGTCACCGACGGTGTTGGCTGGACTCAGTGCGAAGGCGAAGAACGTGTCGAGGTGAAGGCGGGCGACGTGATCTGGTGCCCGCCCGGTCACAAGCACTGGCACGGCGCGACATCCACCACCGCCATGACCCATATCGCCATCCAGGAAGCCCTGGACGGCAAGAATGTCGAATGGATGGAACTCGTGACCGACGAGGAATATCTCGGCAAAAAATAGCCCTGCCCTCAGCCGGAAGGCGCCTAGTCGTCCGCCCTGATGGAGATCAGATAGGCGAGGACGGAATCGGTGCCTTTCGGACCGAGATTGAAATCCGGCATATCGGGATGGCCGACATGGATGCCTTCCCGGAAATCATCGGCCAGCGCATCCGGGTCATAGTCGGCGAGCACGGTACGCAGTGGCGGTGCATCGGTGCGCGGGCTTTCGTCTGCGGTGCCAATCGCATGGCAGGTCGCGCACTGCATCTCGACGATCGCGCGGCCGTTCTCGACCATCGCCGCATCGCTCGTCGTCACGTCACTCACCTCATCCTGGGAGCTTGTGTCCGGGGACGTCGTGTCTTCCGGCGGGGTGTCAGGGCCGCCGCAAGCCGCAAGGCCTGCCATGGCCAGACCGATCACCAGCCCGAGCGCCGGGCCCTTTGCGGTCCATCCGGATGTCTGCCTCATGCCAATCCTCCTTCGGGCTAGGTCTCTCTTTATGCCGGAGAGACCGCTTTCAGCGCAATGGCCGCCTTAGCCTTGCGCCGGTGTGGCCGCGTCCGGCGCCGTTTCGTCTTCCGGCCTCAAGGTCCGCAACACGTCCTGCAGGAAGCCTGTCAGGTCATGGGTCAGATAGTCGACATGCGGATGGTCGGCGTCGGCCTCGCCGGCAGGCCGCGCCCCGGCCGGCTCATGGCTCCAGTCCTTGGTGGAGCCGACGAGCACGGTGGCAAAGCCCATGGCGTGGGCGGGCGCGAGATTGCGCTCGAGATCCTCGAAGAAGACCGCGCGCGCCGGGTCGACATCGTGATGCGCGCAGAAGGCGTCATAGGCGGCCTGGGCGGGCTTTGGATGATAGGTGCTGTCCTCGATGCCGAACAGGCCGTCGAAGACGGTGTGCAGCTCCATATACTCCGTCACCCGCTCGGCATGGCGGCGCGAGCCATTGGTGTAGACGAGCTTTCGGCCGGGCAGCGAGGCGATGGCGTCGCAGAGGTCCGGCTTCACCGGCAGCGGCGACAGGTCGATCTCGTGGACATGGGAGAGGAAGTCGTCCGGCGCCATGCCGTGCATCGTCATCAGGCCTTTGAGCGTCGTGCCGTGGTCGGCATAATACTGCTTCTGGAGCGCGCGCGCCTCGGCCCGGTCGAGCCGCAGGAAGCGCGCCACGAAATCCGTCATGCGCTGGTCGATCTGGGCGAACAGGTCGCACTCGGCCGGATAGAGCGTGTTGTCGAGGTCGAAGACCCAGACATCGCGCGCTTCGATCCGGCTCAGGTCGATGCTGGGCTGGCTCACGAGTCCGGCTCCTTGAAGTCGCGCTCGAAGAATTCGTAAAGCAGGCGGCGGTTTTCCGGCTGCGGGGTGGCGGCAAAGAGCGCGGTCTCATAGGCCGAGGCCTCGCAATCCTTCCGGCCCGTGATCGCAAAGCGCATATGGCCGATGCAGAACGGGTCGGTCGTGTCCTTCAGCATGCGCGTCTGGCCGCCATCCTCCATCTCGGCATAGACGAAGTGTTCGGCTGTCAGCAGCGGCTCGTCGATGACGCGCGCACAGCCGCCGCTTTCCAGCTGCCACCAGCCGCGGCTTTCCCAACCCTCACCGCGCCGGCGCGCAATCGACGCCCAGATGCGGTTGCGCGTGCGGTTGCACAGCGTCATGCCGATATTGCGCCCGCGGTCCTGGGCGATCTGTTCAAGGATGTCGATCAGGTCCGGATCGCTCATCTCCTGGTCGAGATCGTTATTGGTTAGGAAGTCGTTGATCGCCGCGCGCGTCTTGCGCCCGATGGCGCCGTCGATATTGCCGTTGAACACTCCGGCATCGGCGAGCAGGCGCTGGATGCCCGCATTGCCGGCCTGCTCCAGGCTGTACTCCTCGATCTCGGTGAGCGAGGTCTTCCAGGTGTCGCGGTTCTCGATCAGGACGGGGCGGAAGTCGCGGCTTTCCAGCCCCATGGCCGCGCAGTCCTGCGGGCTCTCGACCGAGAAGCTGCCGGTGGTGTCGACGCAAAGAGGCGTGTCGCCGCCCCAGATGCGCCGCCCGCCGCGATGGGCCGTGGAGCTGCGCGCGAAGAGATAGTGCACGCCGGGCCGAAGCGAGCCGGCGAGCGCGACTTCGCAGCTGCCGGGCCGCAGCCGCTTCCAGCCCTCGACGACGACGCCCTGGCCCTCATAGCGGGCCACCGACGTCTCGATAACGAAACTCGTGCGGTTGCAGATCGACCAGCCCTGGCCGGACTTGTCCTGCGCCTGCGCGCTGCCTGCGCCCACCAGGCCGAGGAGAAACAGCCCCGCGAAAACGCCCAGCGCTCTAGAGAACAATCGTGCCGGCTCCATGTTCGGTAAACAGCTCCATGAGCAGGGCGTGCTTGGCGCGCCCGTCCAGAATGACGGCCCCTCCGACCCCATTCTTGACGGCTCCGGCAGCCGTTTCAAGCTTCGGTATCATACCGCCCTGCGCGGTGCCCTCCGCGATCAGGCCCGGCACGTCGTCGGCCTTCAGCTCACGGATGAGCTGCTTGTTCTTGTCGAGCACGCCGGCGACATCGGTGAGCAGGAGCAGCCGGCTCGCCCCCAGCGCCGAGGCGATGGCGCCGGCCGCGGTGTCGGCATTGACGTTGTAGCGCTTGCCCTCGCCGTCGAAGCCGACCGGCGCGATGACGGGGATGAAGTCGTGCTCATAGGCAGACAGCAGTTTCAGCACCGAGACATCGATGGCTTCCGGCTCGCCCACAAAGCCCAGATCGATCAGCTTCTCGACCTGGCTGTCGGCATCCTTCGACTTGCGGGCCGCGCGCTTCACCTTCATCAGGTCGGCATCGGCGCCCGACAGGCCGACCGCCTTGCCGCCGGCCTTGTTGATGGCGCGCACGATGGATTTGTTGATCGGCCCCGACAGCACCATCTCGACGACTTCCATGGTCGCATCGTCGGTCACGCGCAGCCCGTCGCGAAACTCCGACTTGATGCCGAGCTTGTCGAGCAGGCTCGCAATCTGCGGGCCGCCGCCATGCACGATGACCGGGTTGATGCCGAGATGCTTCAAGAGCACCACGTCGCGCGCAAACGCGTCCGACAGCGTCTCGTCCACCATGGCATGGCCGCCGAACTTGATGACCACGGTCTGGTGGTCATAGCGCTGAATATAGGGCAGCGCCTCCGACAGCGTCTCGGCGGTGTACTGGGCGGGGTTGGGGCTCGTCTCGCTCATGGGCGAGCCGTATAGCGGCGTTTGCCGTGGGCGTTAAGCCCGGAAAACTTGCGCCGCGCGCAGACGCCGCGCATTCTTCCCGCCGGGACGCACACACAAGGGAGGGACGCCCATGAACATCCTCGGACAGTGCCGCACAGGACTTGCCGCCGCCGGGCTCGCTCTGGCGCTCGGCGCCTGCACCACGACGCCGCCTGAGACCGCCCCGCTCGACGAGCGCACGGAGGCCGCCGCGATCGACCGGCTCCGTGAAGACTTCATGGCCGCCATGGCCGGGGCGGATTTCGCCGCGCTCGGCGCACTCAGCCATCCGGACTTCCAGCAGACCGTGCCCGGCAGCCCGGCGCACCTTCAGATGTATGCCGCCGCCGGCGAGGCGCCCCTGCCGCCCGGCTACCGCCTCGACATCACGCCGAAGGAGCTCGTCATCGTCAATGAGGACTGGGCGTATGAATACGGCACCACGGTGCAGTCATACCGGCCCGAAGGCGCAAGCGCGCGCGTCGAGATCCCCAACACCTATTTGCTCATCCTGAAGAAACATGAAGGCGAATGGACCCCCTACCGCGAAGTCGCCAGCGCCATGCCGCCGCCGGGGGGATGGAGTGCGGGGGAGTAGGGAAAACAGTTTGGCGCCGCGAATATCTCTTGTAGCCCGAAAGCGGACATTAGGTAGAGACTGAGCGGTGACCGTTCGACAGTCAGGTAAGGTTTAGGTAGCGGCGATTAATCGCAACACCATTTGCCAAAACGGTCACTGCCTCATTGTTTGCGTAAGCATATAGTTCGGCTAATTTGATCCCGATACTAGGTAGTCGAAAAAATTGTTCGGTGTTTCCGCTTCTGTTTCGCGCAGATCGTCTTGTAGTTGTCGAACATTGCCCATGCATTCGGGTAATTTATCGTACTCTAACTCCTCAATACGAGAGGCTAATTCGTCTCTTTCCGGAGAAAGGGGCATGGCGTTGCGTTGGGCCACAAGCTCATCTCTTTGCTCAGCTAAAGGCAAACACGCTTGTAGCTTCTGATCCAATTCAGCCCTTAACGGGTTGGGTGAGAGTGCTTGGTATTTCTGGTAATGATAAGCGATATACACGGATCCTCCTATGACGACTGCGCCAATCGATATCCACATGACCAAATACGCGTTCTTCTTGTCTTTAATTTCACGAGCTTTTCTTCGTTCTGCTTCCTCTTCGGCAATCACTCTTTGCTGTTCAGCCTCGACACGCCGTTTTTCCTCTTCTTGTTCTCGCTGGCGGTCTTCCTCTTTTTCAACTTCAGTTTTGAACGCAGCGATTTCCGTATGTTTTGGAGCTGCTCGTCGGATTGCTTCCCAAATTTCTAGTTTAAGCCAAGGCAAATCATCGCGGTGATAGAATTCTCTGAGAACGCTTAAGTCTTCTTGGTCGGCAGCACGCCAGGAAGCGACAGTTTGTTTGTGCTTTGCAGCTTCGTACGCTTCATTGGTGCCGGGAAAAGCTTCAATGAATGCCGACAGTTCCGCGATATCTGTGCTTGTCCGCAACTCAGACCACTTCGTTGCGGCTATCGATCCCGAATGTGAGGCTGTGCTTGTACTGGGCCGCGTAGCCGGATCAGCCTCCCGGGGAAGAAGCAAAACTATGATCCAACCAATCGGACCCAGCAAAAGGCCAAGCCAAAAACCGGTTCCCTCCTGATGGACTTTCGATCCAAGCCACGCGCCTATTAGCGCAGTGAAAAATGCGCCAACAAGCAGGAAGAACCAAAATGCGGCCTCCATAGCCCCTCCATTACCTTTACGTTGAGGAAGTAATAAAAGAAGCAAGCTTCTGAAGCAAATTTTTGGCCCGAGCCAGTCTACCGGTGCGATAAGTGCTGCCCCCAAGCAACTCCTTAGTTCTGGACAGTGAAAGACTCAGCAGTGCGAATCTCCGCTGTGCGCCCAAAGCAGGCACGGTCGCGAATCTATCCCCCTCCCCCTGATCCGGCCCTATGCTCCCGGTCATGGATGCGCGGATGCTTCTGAGGTGCCATTCTCACGTGCCGGTCATTTTCTGGCCGGTGCTGTGGGTCTATCTCATCCGCCTTGAGGCGACGGCGGCGAGGTGCCGCGCCGAAGGCCGCAAGGGCTTCATGTGGCACCTGATGAAAACCGGCGTCATTATCGTGAGCTTCATGGATGCCTCCGAGGCCGAGCGCGCCGCCCGCGGTGAGCTGCCGCGCGATTTCGACCGCACGCCCTGGACGCGGCTTGCCCCGCTCGACCCTGGCGCGCTCGCGGTGCTGTTCGATTGGTGCACTCTCACGGCACCCTGCGGACGGTTTACTGCACCCTCCAGGTGTACCGTCACTGCACCGCTGCACCCCCGCACCCTCGACCCGCCCTGAGCCTGCCTTAAGGCCCTCATCCTTGTCTGTTTGAAGTGTGCGATAGAGGGGTGGCAGGCGAGACCCCGTTCTCATCCTTGATTTGACGGATCGTGGCTCAGCCAGGGGCTCGCCTGCCGGGTACGACAGTTGTGTCGCCTGAACAGTTGCCAGGGGCGGTGACAGCCGACCCCGTATGACAAGGACAGGATTTTCTTCATGTCACACCCTGCTCTCGGCGTCGATATTTCCAAGACGCATCTCGATGTCTTCGATCCGCGTGACGGCTGCTTTCACCGGCTGTCCAATGATGCGGCAGGGCTCGATACCCTCTGTCTGCTGGCTCCCCCATCCATCGTCTTCGAGGCCACAGGCCCTTATGGCGAAGCGCTCGAACGGGCGATGAGCCAGGCTGGCGTGCGGATGTACCGGGTCAACCCGCGCCAGGCGCGCGAGTTTGCCCGCGCCTCTGGCGTGCTGGCCAAGACAGACCGTGTCGATGCCCGGCTCCTGTCGGCCATGGCCGGCCAGATCAGCCTGCCGGTGCACGTCCCACCCGCACCCGGCGTGCAGGTCCTGCGCGAGCTTCACGCCTACCGGCATGATCTTGTTGAAGCCCGAAAAGCCTGTCTCAACCAGCTCGAACGCTATCGCTGCGGCCCGCTGGTGCGGCGGCTGAAAGCCAGGATCGCAGGCCTGACCCGACAGATCGTCACCATGGACAAGGAGATCGCGGTCCATATCGAGGCCGATGACACCCTGGCTGGCCGGGCCCGCCTCATCGCCAGCGAACCGGGCGTCGGACCGGTCACAACCGCAGCCCTGCTCGCCTTCCTGCCAGAGCTCGGACACCTGGCCCGAAGACCCATCGCAGCCCTTGCAGGCCTTGCTCCCCATGCCCATGAAAGCGGAAGCTTCAGGGGAAAACGCCGGGTCTGGGGCGGGCGCGCAAGGGTGCGCGAAGCACTCTACCTCGCCGCCCTCTCAGCCTCGCGCCATCACCCAAGGCTCAAGCAGACCTACTGCGCCATGCGAACCGCTGGAAAACCTCCAAAGCTCGCCCTCATCGCTATCGCCAGAAAACTCCTCACAATCCTCAACGCAAAACTCAGAAAACATGACATCCAATACAGTTGCTGAGC
>NZ_NCST01000071.1 GCF_002088975.1 Henriciella aquimarina | reverse complement strand
GCCTCCGACCGGCGGCGCTTCTTCGACCGGCAGGTCATGGCGCATGTGCCCGCCCATGGCACCGCGGCGGCCCGCTATGAACGCGCCATGCGCGAGCGCAACGCGCTGCTGGAGCGCGGCCATGTCGACCCGGCCTGGGCCGACGCCATAGAGACGCGCATGGCCGAGGCCGGCGCCGAAATCGCCATCAACCGCGCAAGCGTGCTCGAAGCCCTGCAGGCGGCCGTCGACGGCAGACCCGAAGGCTTCTTCCCGAAAGGCGACCTGTCGCTCGCCGGCGAGGCCGAACAGGCGGCCATGGAGGGCGAGGATTTCAAGACCATTTTCGAACGCCTGAGCGAGGCCTATCAGGCAGGCCGGCGACGCGACATGGCCGCCGGGCGCACCCTCTCCGGCCCGCACCGCACCGACCTCACCGTCATTCACCGCCCGACCGGCATGCCCGCCGGCGACGCCTCGACCGGCCAGCAGAAGGCGCTGCTGATCGGGCTGATCCTTGCTTCGGCGGCCGCGCTTGCCAAAGGCGGCGAAGGCCCCTCGCCCATCCTGCTGCTGGATGAAGCCGCCGCCCATCTCGACGCCGACCGGCGCGCCGCCCTCTTCGACGAGCTTTGCGACCTGGGCGGGCAGGCCTGGCTGACGGGCACGGAAAGCTTCCTCTTCGAAGCCTTCGGCGACCGCGCCCAGGGCTTCGAGGTCAGGGATGGCGATGCAATCGAGGCATCGGGCTGAACCGGCCCCACCCCGAAAGCTTTAAGGCTGACCGCCAGCATCCGCATCGCAATGGCGCGACAGCTCATCCACCGTGCGTCCATACTTGGACGGCAAGAGCCGTTTCAGCTCCGGCCGGTCGATCTGGGTGCATTCCATCAGGCCGAGCACCAGGGCGGTGTCGGTCTGGACGGTCTCCATTTCCCGGATCTCGTCGCGCGAGGCCCCGGCCGCGATCAACGCTTTCTCATTCTCCATCGCCGCGATGTGGCGCACGGTGAGGTTCCAGGCGAGCGGCAGGATCCGGTCGATGCCGGCGGTATGTTCGAGCGCGGCCGGCCAGTCCCCGTCGAGGACATGGATGAAGCCGATATTTTCTTCCGTATAAGCCACGCCCACGGGTGTCGCCCCGCGCTCGGCCCGGATGCGGGCGGCTTCCCGCAGCTCACCGAGCGCCTCCTGCAGCGCGGCTTCGGAGTCCTCGCCTTCGGGCAGCTGCTCGCTGGCGACGAGCGCCACCAGCGTCGTGCCGACGCCGTGATGCGCCATCTGGGCATTCAGCAGGGTCTCTTCATGCTCGCCGCCCTCCAGCATGGCGGCGGCCTTGCTGAACGCCTCATAGGCTGTCAGCGCATCGCCGCGCTTTCTCAGGCACTGGCCCTTCCAGAGCAGCAGCATCGGCGCCTGCAGGCCGCGCGCCTGGGCCTGGTTCACATAGTCGACCACGGTCGCGCAGCCCCGGTTCCAGCCGAGCGACTTTTCATCCGCGGCGCGATATTCCAGCGCCGCCAGCCCGGCCGCGCCGCGCGCCTTCATTTCCAGCGTGCTGCCGGAATCGTAAAGCTCCGACATGGCCGCGCGCACCGCATCCATGTTCTGCCCGCCCCAATCGTCGAGCGCGGCCTGCAACAGCAGGCGCTCGTCCGGGGCCAGCAACTCGCCATCGCTGCCATCGGCACGCAGCACGATGGCGACGACCTGCGAGGTCACCTCGTTCAGCGGGATGCCGAGGAAATGCTTCTGGGCGAGCTCGAGCGCATTCTGCTTGTAGCCGGCGACCTGGGTGACGGAATCGGCACGCTGAATCTCACGCGCGAGCCCCGCCTGGCGGCGGGCGGCCTCATTCTCCTCGCGGATCGCGACAAGCGCCGACTGCGTCGACTCGCGCTGGCGCCCGGCCTCGCCGGCCACGATGCGCAGGTTCATCTCGTTCAGCCGGGTCTGCTCGGCATATTGCGACTTCAGGCCCGACAGCTCCATGAAGAAATAGATCACACTGCCCGCGACAATCACCGCCGCCATGCCGATGATCGCGGCCAGCGCCGTCATCAGGAAGCGGAAGCTCTGCTGCTCCTCGCGCAACTCCGCCAGCAGGTCTGCGGAGGTCACCCTCGGCTCGTGCGACGAGTCGTTCATGCCGCTACCTCTTGTGTGCGCGGCGCACCGGCCGCCTCTGTCCCGTCCTGCCAGACCTCATCGCCGAAGACCGGCTCCAGCATCAGCTTCATCGCAGTCTCGTCATCGCCTTCGCGGATGAAGGCCTCGGCGATCATCATCTTCACCCGCATCTGGCGGAACCGCCACATGCGCAGGGCGGCCCCGACCGCCGTCATCATGAAGAAATTCGTCGCCCCCAGCATGCGCTCGGGGTTCTGCGCAAACACGGCACTGCCCAGCGGCAGCGGATAGCGCCCGCTGAGCGTCGAGATGAAGGTCGCGAAACAGGCAAGCGTCGCCAGGATGGCAAAGACCAGCATATAGCGCGACAGGCGCGCGCGGTCCTTGATCTGCGCCCTGTGGCGGGCAATGAGCCGGTTCATCGTCCCCATGATGGTTAATGAATCCGACGTCCGCCGGGTGAAGTCAATTCAAATCACGGTTTGTCGCGGGCCGCCTGCAACAAGCCTTGAGCGGCTGTGCCGGGATGATTAAGTCTGAGCCGTCCAGGGGGCACCCAGCAAATGAGAGGCATGGCATGCGTGGTCCGGTCAGCGATCATTACAACCGGCCCGACCTGCTCGCGCAGGTCGAGAGGGCCCTCGGCGCGGCCGGCAAGTCGCCGGAAACCGTGACCAGTGAGGACCTCGCCCCCATCGAGGAATTCCATATGGGCGCGCGCGCGGCCACCATCGCGCTGATGCCGGGCCTGAAGCTCGACGAGACCATGCGCGCCCTCGATGTCGGCTGCGGCACGGGCGGGGTCGCGCGCTATGCCGCCGAACGGTATGGCTGCAAGGTGGACGGGGTGGACCTGACCGGCAGCTTCATCGAGGCCGGCAAGACCATCACCTCCTGGCTCAAACTGACCAGCAAGGTCACCCTGCACCGGGAAAGCGCCCTCCACACCCCGTTCAAGGACGAGACCTTCGATGCCGCCTGGATGTTCCATGTCGCCATGAACATCGAGGACAAGCGCTCGCTCTTCGCCGAGGTCTTCCGCGTGCTGAAACCCGGCGCGCGCTTCCTCGTCTATGACGTGATGCGCGGCGAGGATGCGGAAACCCCGCTCACCTTCCCCGTCCCGTGGGCGAGCGATGCCTCGACCAGCTTCGTGCGCCCGGCCGAGCGCTATGAGGAACATCTCGAAGCCGCCGGCTTCGCCATCGAGAAAGCCCAGCCCCGCCACGATATCGCCGACCGCTTCTTCGAAGCGATGGAGGCCAGAGCCGGCCAGCCGAAATCGCCGATGAGCCTCGCTTTGGTGATGGGCGAAACGGCGAAGGAAAAGGCCGCCAATCTGAAGAAGAATTATCAGGCAGGCCTGATCGTACCGACGGCCATCCTGTGCAGGAAGCCCGAATAATCAGGCTTAACGCGCCCGCACCTGCCGTCCTGACACACCGGAACAGGCCGGCATGACGGGCGTTTGGCCCGCATGATGACCGGAAAGACAGGACGAATACTGCTGGCGCTCCTTGTTGCTGGCAGTATCGCGGCCTGCTCCCGCTACCCCGCCGATATCCGGGGGTCGCTCGAACAGGCAAAACAGGACGCGCTGGAAGTCGGGGTCGCCGATGCCCCGCCATGGATCGCATGGAATGAGGGCAAGCCGGCCGGTGTGGAGGCCGACCTGATCCGCGCCTTCGCCGCGCGCGAAGACCTCGCCATCGAGTGGGTCCACCGTGACGAAGACACGCTGCTGCGGGCGCTCGAACATGGCGAGCTTCACATCGTTGCCGCCGGCCTGACGAAGAAGACGCCCTGGAAAAAGCATGTCAGCCTCTCCGAACCGGTCTCCACCTGCAGGGCCTATATCGGCGTACCGGCTACCGGCGCCCCGACATTGAGCGACAAGGATATCAAGGCCCTGACCGTGCGCGTGGAACGGGCCGGCGGCCTTGCCCATCGCGTTGAGAAACGCGGCGCGACGGTCGAGCGCGTGCAGGACCTGTCCGAAGGCGCCGGCCCGGCCGCCGCCGAGAAATACCGGCTGGCCGAACTCGGTCTCACGCCGGTCGGAGACACCCTCGCCAGGACCACCCATGTCCTCGCCGTACCGCATGGCGAGAACGCGCTCTATGCCGCGCTGACCAGGGCCCTGCCGGCCCGGCCCGGCTGCCTGCCGCTTGAAGGGGGCCGCCCATGAGACTCGCCCAGCAATACGAATATCCCGAAAGACTCCAGCCCGAGCGCCGCAAGGCCATCCTGCTGGAATGGATCACCTTCGCCTACCTGCTCAGCGTCGTCGGCGTCATGTACCTCGTCATGGGCGCCTCGCAGGCGATGAAGGCCGCCTGGCTGGAAGACTCGCTCAGCCTGATCCCGCCGCTTTCTTTCCTGATCGCGATCCGGCTGGTCCACAAGGCGCCCTCCAAGATCTTCCCCTTCGGCTTCCACCGCGCCTCCTCAATTGCCTATCTCGCCGGCTCGCTCGCGCTTTTCCTGATGGGCGCCTATCTGATGTACGACTCCTCGATGGCGCTCCTCAAACAGGAGAAGCCCACCATCCCGACCGTGCACATGTTCGGCACCACCGTCTGGATGGGCTGGATCATGATCGCCGTGCTCACCTGGTCCGGCCTGCCGGCGGCCATTCTCGGGCGGATGAAACTGCCGCTGGCGCGCAAGCTGAACGACAAGGCGCTCTATGCAGACGCCGCGATGAATTCCGCCGACTGGCAGACGGCCGCCGCCGCGATTGTCGGCATTCTTGGCATCGGGCTCGGCTTCTGGTGGGCTGACGCGGTGGCCGCGCTCTTCATCTCGTTCAGCATCATCCATGACGGCTTCTCGAACCTGAAGGATTCCGGCGCCCAGCTGCTCGACCGCACGCCGGAACCGCTCGGCTCGAATGGCGAAAAACTGCGCCAAGCCATCTGCGACCGGCTGAATGCGCTCGACTGGATCGAGGCTGCCGATGTGCGCCTGCGCGAAGTGGGCCACCTCGTCTTCGGCGACGCCTTCCTGACGCTGACCGGCGACCGCAAGCCGAGCCAGGAACAGATCGAGGAAGCCGAGCGGGTCGTGCGCGACACGGACTGGCGCGTCGGCGATGTCGCGCTCGCTATCGGCCATTCCGGCCATTCACCGAATTCCGAAGCCGGCCTCTAGCAATCCGCCCTGCCCGTCAGACCGCCTTGGCGTGGCGGGGCGCGTCGTCTTCGGCCGGCACATAGGCATCGAAGCAGCGCGCCACGGTGCGCATCAGTGCGCGCGCCTCTTCGGGAATCTCCAGCTGGCGCCCGCGGATGACGCACAGGCCGGCCGCTTCCAGCAGGCGGGCCCGCTCCAGCGAGGCGTCGAGACGGTCTTCGCTGACGCCCATTTCGCGGCAGACGGCGGCCGCATCGACGGCAAGATTGCACATCAGCATTTCGATGGCGCGGGCGTGCAGGCGGTCTTCCCCGACCAGGTCGATCCCGCGCTCGCTCGGCAAAGCGCCGCTGGCGATGGCCGCTTCCCAAGCCCGGCGGTCCTTGGTGTTCTGGACATAGCCCTCATGGAAGGCCGAGATGGACGACTGGCCGAGCCCGATCAGCGTCTCGCACGGATCGGTCGTATAGCCCTGGAAGTTGCGCCGCAGCCGGCCGGCTTTTGCCGCCACGGCCATCTCGTCGCCCGGGCGGGCGAAGTGGTCCAGCCCGATCGCGCTATAGCCGGCCGCCATCAGCGTGGCGCCGACCGCCTCGGCCTGATGGAACCGCTCGACCAGGCCGGGCAGCGTTTCCGCCTCGATGGCGCGCTGGTGCTTGGCAAACCAGGGCACATGCGCATAGCCGAAGACGGCGACCCGGTCTGTGCCCATACTGGCCGCAAAGCGGGCGGCCTCGACGACATCCTCGACGGTCTGCTGCGGCAGGCCGTACATCAGGTCCATGTTGATCGCACCAATGCCGGCCTTGCGCAGGTCTTCCAGCGTGGTCTCGATCATCTCCTGCGGCTGCACACGGTTGATCGCTTTCTGGACATGCGGCGCCAGCGTCTGTACGCCGAGGCTCGCCCGCGAGACCCCGCTGATAGCGAGCGCGGCGATCCGTTCCGGCGTCAGCGCGCGCGGGTCGATCTCCACGGCGATTTCAGCATCCGGGCGCAGCGTGAAGGCGGCTTCGATGTGATTGACGAGGCCCACGAAATCGCTGGCCGAGAGCGCATTGGGCGAGCCGCCGCCGAAGTGGAGATGCTTGACCCCGCCATGCGCGCCGAGCTGGCGCGACCAGAGGTCGACCTCCTGGTGCAGGAAGTCGACATAGCGGCTGATCCGCTCATAGCCGTTGGGCACGCTGGTATGGCAGCCGCAATACCAGCAAAGCTGCTCGCAGAAGGGCACATGGACGTAGACCGAGATCGGTTTTCCCGGTCGCACCATGCCGGCCCAGTCGGATGCCTCGGCTGCGGCCACGCCATTATGGAACTGCACCGCTGTGGGGTAGCTCGTATAGCGCGGCACGGCCGCCTGGGCGAAGGAAAGCCAGTCCTGTCTCATGCCCGCCAGATGCACGCTCCCGCGCCCGCGCACTATCCGTTAAAACCCCTAGATGCGCCTCTCCCTCCGCCCCGCCGGACGCCGGAAACCGGGCTTTTTGCGTGGCTTTCCGGCACCGCCCCCGCGAACAACTGCATACGGGGCCATAACACCCTGATTCAAAGGCGTTTATCCGCCCGCTCCAGATTTCCCTTTTGAGCTTGAATCCTCTATAATTTCAAAGAATTGTGACGAATCACGAGAACAGGCAGATCAATATGGCCGATACAGCTGAAAACATGCCCGAATACGGCGCCGACTCCATCAAGGTCCTGAAGGGGCTGGAGGCGGTCCGCAAGCGCCCCGGCATGTATATCGGCGACACCGATGACGGCTCCGGTCTGCACCACATGATCTACGAGGTGGTCGACAATGCGATCGACGAGGCGCTGGCCGGCCACGCCGACGAAGTGACCGTCACGCTGCACCCGGACGGCTCCGCCGAGATCACCGACAATGGCCGCGGCATCCCGGTCGAGACGCACAAGGAAGAAGGCGTCTCCGCGGCCGAAGTCATCATGACCCAGCTGCACGCCGGCGGGAAGTTCGACCAGAACTCCTACAAGGTCTCCGGCGGCCTGCACGGGGTCGGCGTCTCCGTCGTCAACGCCCTGTCGGACTGGCTGGAGCTGCGCATCCACCGCTCGGGCAAGGAGCACTATGTCCGCTTCATCGACGGCGGCCAGGTCGAGGCGCCGCTGAAGGAAGTGGGCGACAGCCCCGCGCGCGCCGACGGCAAGCCCTATACCGGCACGGCGCTGCGCTTCATGGTGAGTTCGGAAACCTTCACCATGACCGAGTATGACCGCAAGACGCTGGAACACCGCCTGCGGGAACTGGCCTTCCTCAATTCCGGCGTGCGCATCGTCTTCCGCGACCTGCGCGGGCCGGAGCCCTATGAGGCCGTGCTGGAATACGAAGGCGGCGTCAAAGCCTTCGTCGAGCACATCAACCGCCAGCGCCAGACGCTGACGCCGGATACGATCTATGCCGTCGGCGAGAAGGACGGCATCACGGTCGAGGCCGCGCTCGCCTGGACCGACAGCTATCACGAGACGGTGCTCTGCTTCACCAACAACATCCCGCAGCGCGATGGCGGCACGCACCTGGCCGGTTTCCGCGGCGCGCTGACCCGCATCATCAACAAATATGCCGCCGAGACGGGCGTGGCGAAGAAGGAAAAGGTCGAGATTTCCGGCGACGATGCGCGCGAAGGGCTGACCTGCGTGCTCTCGGTGAAAGTGCCGGACCCGAAATTCTCGTCCCAGACCAAGGACAAGCTCGTCTCCTCCGAGGTGCGCCCCGTGGTCGAGAGCCTGATGGGTGAGAAGCTTTCCGAATGGTTCGAGGAGAACCCGAAGGAAGCCCATAACATCATGCAGAAGATCGTCGAGGCCGCCGCCGCGCGCGAAGCCGCCCGCAAGGCGCGCGAGCTGACCCGCCGCAAGACCGCGCTCGACATCACCTCCCTGCCCGGCAAGCTCGCCGACTGTCAGGAGAAGGACCCGTCCAAATCCGAGCTGTTCATCGTCGAGGGTGACTCGGCCGGTGGCTCCGCCAAACAGGGGCGCGACCGCTCCAACCAGGCCATCCTGCCGCTGCGCGGCAAGATCCTCAATGTGGAGCGCGCGCGCTTCGACAAGATGCTCAGCTCAGACCAGGTCGGCACGCTGATCATGGCGCTCGGCGCCGGCATCGGGCGCGACGAGTTCGATCTCAACAAGCTGCGCTATCACAAGATCATCATCATGACGGACGCCGATGTCGACGGCGCCCACATCCGCACCCTGCTGCTCACCTTCTTCTACCGCCAGATGCCGGAAGTGATCGAGAACGGCTATCTCTACATCGCCCAGCCGCCGCTCTACAAAGTGACGCGCGGGCGCTCCGAGCGCTATCTCAAGGACGACCTGGAGATGGACAATTACCTCATCAGCGAGGGCACGACCGGCGAGACGCTGATCCTCGCCGACGGCACGCAGATCGCGGCCGAGGACTTGCGCGAGAATGTCCGCAAGGCGGCAAGCTTCAAGCAGGCCCTGTGGCGCCTGCAGCTGCGCGCGCCCGGCCCGATGGTCGAGCAGGCCGCGATTGCCGGCGCACTCGCCCCCGGCGCCTCGCAGGACGAAGCCCAGAAGACCGCCGACCGGCTCAACCTGCTCGCCGAAGAGGGCGAGGACACCTGGGAAGGCAAGTTCGAGGACGGCAATCTCATCCTGCGCCGTGAGGTCCGCTCGGTGGAAGAGAAGTCCGTGCTCGACAAGACCCTGCTGGCGAGCCAGGACGCGATCCGCCTCAACAATATCGCCAATGACATCCGCTCGCTCTATGTCGAGCCGTCCGTGCTGCGCAACGACAAGGCCGGCGAAGTCACCGTCTACGGCCCCGTCGGCCTGTTCGAAGCGGTGCTGGCAGCCGGGCGCAAGGGCCTGAAGATCCAGCGCTATAAGGGCCTCGGCGAGATGAACGCCGACCAGCTCTGGGAAACCACGCTGGACGAAAACGCCCGCACCCTGCTCCAGGTCAAGGTCGCCCACGCCGACGATGCCGACGAGATGTTCACCCGCCTCATGGGCGACATCGTCGAACCCCGCCGCGACTTCATCCAGGAGAACGCGCTCGAGGCGGAGGTGGATGTTTAGGAAGCCATGCCAAGTTTCTCGGAGCGAAATGGCCTAGTGAGTGCTTCCCAGCTTGAACTGGGTCAGGTGAACCAGCAGTTGCGAGCGTTTCTGTGGGCCGTGTTGTACGGAAGCATCCAGCAAAGCTTTGTGGATACCTACGTAGCTGGGCACTACCGCCTTAGAGATCCATGGCATTCAATCATTCACCATTATTGGATCATTGAACTTCATAAAATGTCAGACGAATTCCCCGTCAGTGCAGATATGGCGGCAGGAATCATAAAAGATGTCTTAGAAAACGCACCGTACGATAAGCTCTTCGACTGTTTGGAGTTTATATTGTCTCATGACTTATGTCCAAGCGATTTGGGCGACTCATTGGCCGCGGGCTTCACTATGTCCCGTTCAGCATATCGCATTTTGGATTCAGACCAGATCGTTCCTCTCGCGAATGATCAGCAAGCTAGTGCGTTCGAAGATGCCCTTTCCACGGCAAGAGGCAACCAGTTCGATGGCGCCACGCATCATTTAACTGAAGCAGCCAAATTGTTGCGAAATGGCGAGTGGTCTTCGTCGATAAGGGAGAGCATTCATGCGGTTGAATCGGTTTGCGTTACATTAGCGCCAAGTGAGAAAACCCTTGGCGCTGCTATAAAAGTGCTGGAAAAGAACAAGCTAATTCATTCGGCCCTGAAAGATGCGATAAGCAAGTTATATGGGTACACCTGCGACGAAGAAGGCATAAGACACGCCAAGGTTTTCCAAACTGCTGAAAAAATCGATGAACAGGACGCGATATTCATGCTCGGAGCATGCGCATCACTCGTCACTCTTTTTGTGAATAGATCGCGTAATCTTTAGCACTTTTTGAGCTGATTGGGGGGCAGCGAGAATCGCCGCAGTCCACGCTTGTTCCCCACACCCGTCACACTTGATGAGCCGCAGGCTTATCTGATGGCCCATCTCCAGCATTCGCCCATCCTGCCCGTCTAACCGTCCGGAGGTGCGCGCTTGAGGCCGTCGGCGCGGTTAAGCGTGATGAGTGGGAAGATCACGCTCAACACCCCGCTGCCTCGCGCTCTACAAACCCGTGAAGACAGGGGCCAGGGTGATAATGGTCCTCCAGGACAGAAAGCAGATCGCCCCGCCATGGTGACCTGCCTTCGCAGGTCTTTGCCGCAAGGGGCATGCGAGGCCGCCCATCCTTCGACGCCGCTCAGCAACTGTATTGGATGTCATGTTTTCTGAGTTTTGCGTTGAGGATTGTGAGGAGTTTTCTGGCGATAGCGATGAGGGCGAGCTTTGGAGGTTTTCCAGCGGTTCGCATGGCGCAGTAGGTCTGCTTGAGCCTTGGGTGATGGCGCGAGGCTGAGAGGGCGGCGAGGTAGAGTGCTTCGCGCACCCTTGCGCGCCCGCCCCAGACCCGGCGTTTTCCCCTGAAGCTTCCGCTTTCATGGGCATGGGGAGCAAGGCCTGCAAGGGCTGCGATGGGTCTTCGGGCCAGGTGTCCGAGCTCTGGCAGGAAGGCGAGCAGGGCTGCGGTTGTGACCGGTCCGACGCCCGGTTCGCTGGCGATGAGGCGGGCCCGGCCAGCCAGGGTGTCATCGGCCTCGATATGGACCGCGATCTCCTTGTCCATGGTGACGATCTGTCGGGTCAGGCCTGCGATCCTGGCTTTCAGCCGCCGCACCAGCGGGCCGCAGCGATAGCGTTCGAGCTGGTTGAGACAGGCTTTTCGGGCTTCAACAAGATCATGCCGGTAGGCGTGAAGCTCGCGCAGGACCTGCACGCCGGGTGCGGGTGGGACGTGCACCGGCAGGCTGATCTGGCCGGCCATGGCCGACAGGAGCCGGGCATCGACACGGTCTGTCTTGGCCAGCACGCCAGAGGCGCGGGCAAACTCGCGCGCCTGGCGCGGGTTGACCCGGTACATCCGCACGCCAGCCTGGCTCATCGCCCGTTCGAGCGCTTCGCCATAAGGGCCTGTGGCCTCGAAGACGATGGATGGGGGAGCCAGCAGACAGAGGGTATCGAGCCCTGCCGCATCATTGGACAGCCGGTGAAAGCAGCCGTCACGCGGATCGAAGACATCGAGATGCGTCTTGGAAATATCGACGCCGAGAGCAGGGTGTGACATGAAGAAAATCCTGTCCTTGTCATACGGGGTCGGCTGTCACCGCCCCTGGCAACTGTTCAGGCGACACAACTGTCGTACCCGGCAGGCGAGCCCCTGGCTGAGCCACGATCCGTCAAATCAAGGATGAGAACGGGGTCTCGCCTGCCACCCCTCTATCGCACACTTCAAACAGACAAGGATGAG
>NZ_NCST01000070.1 GCF_002088975.1 Henriciella aquimarina | reverse complement strand
CGGCGCGCGCCATGGCCTCACACACCACATCGCGCACCGCCTCGAGGCCCTCGGCCAGAAAATCCCGCTCGGCTGTCATGGCGGGAAGGATAGGAGGGAATGGCTATCCGGTTGGAGCGACTCTCGATAAGATTAGTTGGCATCGTTTAAAACAAAAGTAGAAATGGGTAAAAAGCGCAGCAAGAATCGACGGTCCAGGAAGTCGCAGACGCACCATGGGCGTCCCAATCCTCCAAGACTCCCACTCCGCTCAGAATCAGCGATATTCGCCGATCTAGAGACACTATGTGCCTCAACAGGATTTGTGCATGCCTTGGCCATCATGTGTAGGGAATATAATTACGTCGGCTACACAGGAGAGCTAACCAAAGAGGACCTTTTGCCAAGGTACTCTGCCGACAGGCTGATAGGCACAGAGCTCTCCACGCTGCATGGATTAATGCTGAAAGCCCCAATCAGTTTTGATGTACCTAAGCCAGATGTGTTCCAGAATTACATCGACGAAGCAAAAAGGCTCCTAGAAGAACTACATCAAGCGCTAGTAATCCCGATGATGGAATCGCTTCCATCGACAGAAAACAATTCAACTAATCCTTTCGCGGACGCGGCAGTTTTGCGTGAGTCGATTTTCTATTCGGCCGAGTCAGCCTATTCATTTCAGTATCGGGAATGGTTTTCGGAAAAGTATGGCGACGACACGGCCTGGATTACTAAACATAAGCACTTCAATGCGAAGAACGTATCCCATCTTCTCGATGCCATACTACATTTTCTCAATTCGCAGCACAGTAATCTTCGTCCTATCCTCGAAGGCCTGCCTGTGGAGGAGTGGTCCGTTTTGCCGGCATGCCGGTTGGACCTTGAGGCGATCTCTAAGCTGTCATGCGTAGACTTAAAGGAAGTTGAGTCCTTTGTAGATGCGTTTGCTCATGATGGCTCCGATCGGAACGCTACCTTCAGTTCTCTATCAGATTATAACGTCGCAAATGCTTATCCAATCCTGAAACACGCCAAAGGCGAGTATTACGTCTTCCAATTCCAAGCGTTAGCGCAGGCGGCTTACGAGACGCCCTTTTATTGGATGTCCAACGACGCCGAGTACTGTTCGGTCGCCTCGAATAATAGAGGTGTCTTTGCTGAAAGACTGTCAGAATCGTTTCTCTCGAAGATTTTTGGAGAGGCGCAGACGTATAGGGGCGTCGACATCTATGAAAGTAAGGGAAAGCGCATTGGCGAAGTAGACGTTCTCGCAGTTTTTGGAGACCGTGCAATCGTGCTCCAAGCGAAAACAAAGCGTCTTACTCTTAAGGCGCGCAAAGGCAACGACGGGCAACTACAGTCGGATTTTAAGAAAGCTGTTCAACAAGCCGCCGATCAAGCTTTCGCCTGTGCCGAAGCGCTTTTAGCCGATAGTCACAAATTGGTTGCTCAAGATGGCTCCTCCATACAATTAGCTGAACCGCTCTCGAGGATTCTCCCAATCTGCGTTGTGGCGGATCACTATCCGTCATTAAGCTTCCAATCTCGCCAGTTTCTGAAAATTGAGGATCATCCAAGAGTAGCGGTACCCTTGGTCACCGATGTTTTTGCACTCGATGCAATTACGGAAATGCTGAATACGCCACTCAGGCTCCTCAGTTATTTGGAGTTAAGGGCTAAATTCGGGGATCAGTTACTTTCGGGTCACGAGCTGACGCTTCTGTCATATCACCTGAAAATGAACTTGTGGGTACGCGACGACCTCACCTTCATGATGTTGGGCGATGACATTTCAGTGGATCTAGACATCGCAATGACAGCGAGGCGCGAAAGTGTTCCCGGGCAACGAACTCCTGAGGGCATCCTCACAAAGTTCGTAGGCACACCGTTTGATCGACTGATTTCTCAAATTGAGCGTGAGGCTCACCCAACGGCGATTGAATTGGGTCTACTAATGTTGGAGCTGGATGAAACCAGCGTGAGGGAGTTCAACCGTTACTGTGATCTGATGGCCTCAAACATGAATGAAGGCGCGGAGCAGCAGGACTTCACTATGCTGTTTGGCAAAGCTACGTCTGGCATAACCGTACACCGAAGTAGAAGGTCCGATAGCGAAGCGAAAGCTCGACTCAGCGCACATTGCCAAATCCGGAAGTATATAAGTCGTAGTGATGTTTGGTTTGGGATCCTGCTTAGCGCAACAGGGGAACTGACGGCGGCTGTGCAACTCAAACAGCCTTGGAAGTACGATCCTTCACTTGAAGAAGCATCGAAAGCCACAAGACTGAATTCTGCCGTCGCATCAGGTCAGAAGAAGCCAGGTCGGAATTCGCCATGCCCCTGCGGTAGCGGGAAAAAATACAAGCGCTGCTGCCTGCCAGAAAAAGATAATCTCACTTAAGCGGTCTTGATCTTCAGTCTGCCATCGAGGGGGGTGCACGCCGGCCACTCCCCCTCTCACTAAGGGCTTTTCCGCATTTCATGCGGCGGGCCGCTCCCGCAGACTGGGGCCATCTGAGCCCCAATAGACTGCAGGAAGTGCCGCATGACCACGCAACCGATACCCGCCGAGACCCTTCGCGTGCTCGTGACCGGCGGGGCGCGCGGCATCGGGGCGGCCACCGCGCGGCTGCTCGCCGAGGCGGGCGCGCAGGTCATGGTGGCCGACGTCCTCGATGAGGAGGGCGAGGCGCTGGCTGCAGAGCTGGGCGAGCGCGTCGTCTATCAATCTCTCGACGTCACGAAGGAAGCCGACTGGCGCGCGGCGGTGGCGGCGGCGAAAGAGGCGTTTGGCGGGCTCAATGCGCTGTTCAACAATGCCGGCATCCTCGCCTATGGCGGGGTCGAGACCTGCACGCCGGGCGACTTCCGCAAGGTGCTCGACGTCAATCTTTACGGCGCTTTCCTGGGCCTGCATGTCTGTGCGCCGGTGCTGCGCGAGGCCGGCGGCGGGGTGATCGTGAACACCTCCTCGACGGCGGGCCTGCAGGGCTATGCGGGGCTCGCGGCCTATGTCTCCAGCAAGTGGGGCGTGCGCGGCCTGACCAAGGCGGCCGCGCTGGACCTGAGCGAGGCGGGCATCCGCGTGGTGTCGCTGCATCCGGGGCCGATCACGACGCCGATGACGTCGGATTTCGGCCAGGAGATGGTCGAAGCCCAGCCCATGCCGCGCTTCGGCGAGGCCGACGAGGTCGCCCGCATGGTGCGCTTCCTGATGACCGAGGCGACCTTCTCGACCGGCAGCGAGTTCGTCATTGATGGCGGCGCGGTGACGGGGCAGAAACTGCACATGCCGGACTAGCCGGCTCAGGCGTTCTTGATCGTCAGCCCGCCATCGACCGGGATGTGCACGCCATTGAGGAAGCTCGCCGCCGGGAGCACGACCGACAGCGTGATATTGGCGACCTCTTCGGGAATGCCATAGCGGCGTAGCGGCACACGGCGCTTGGCGAAGATTTCCTTGTGCTCGTCGGGGATGGCGTCGGTGATGCCGGTGCGGATCGGGCCGGGGCAGATGCAGTTCACCGTGATGTTTTCCCGCCCGAGATCGACCGCGAGGCCGCGCGTCAGGCCGATCACGCCGTGCTTGGCGGCGGCATAGGGGGAATTGTGCGGGGTCGCGCCAAGGCCCTCAGTGGAGGAGACGTTGACGATGCGGCCCCAGCCGGCCTTGCGCATATGCGGCAGGGCAGCGGCGGCAGCGCGCTGGTGCGAGCTCAGCATGACGTTGAGGCTCTTGTCCCAGGAGTCCTCATAGCCCTCCTCGCCGAGATCGGCGAGCATGGCGAAACCGGCATTGTTGACGAGGATTTCCAGCCCACCGAAATGGGCCGCCGTCTCGTCGATGACGCGCTTGATCGTGTCGGGGTCGGAGACGTCCATCGTCCAGCCGCGCACATGGGTGATGCCGGCGTCCTTTATCTCCTGCACGACCGCCTCGACGGCCTCCGGGTCGAGATCGGTGACGGCGACATTGGCGCCCTCGCGCGCGAAGAGGTGGGCGGTGGCCCGGCCCATGCCGCTGGCTGCGCCTGTGATGAGGGCGGTCTTGCCTGCGATCGAGCGGGACAGCTCCTGATACGGCTCCATGGCGGGTCTCCTCTCCGATGTGTCTGTCTATCAGGGATAGGGTGTAGGCGCCGGGCGTGGGTTTCGTCCATGGGTGACGTGTGGGGAGGGCTGCAGGTGGCTTCATCCTTCGGCAGGCTCAGCAACTGTATTGGATGTCATGTTTTCTGAGTTTTGCGTTGAGGATTGTGAGGAGTTTTCTGGCGATAGCGATGAGGGCGAGCTTTGGAGGTTTTCCAGCGGTTCGCATGGCGCAGTAGGTCTGCTTGAGCCTTGGGTGATGGCGCGAGGCTGAGAGGGCGGCGAGGTAGAGTGCTTCGCGCACCCTTGCGCGCCCGCCCCAGACCCGGCGTTTTCCCCTGAAGCTTCCGCTTTCATGGGCATGGGGAGCAAGGCCTGCAAGGGCTGCGATGGGTCTTCGGGCCAGGTGTCCGAGCTCTGGCAGGAAGGCGAGCAGGGCTGCGGTTGTGACCGGTCCGACGCCCGGTTCGCTGGCGATGAGGCGGGCCCGGCCAGCCAGGGTGTCATCGGCCTCGATATGGACCGCGATCTCCTTGTCCATGGTGACGATCTGTCGGGTCAGGCCTGCGATCCTGGCTTTCAGCCGCCGCACCAGCGGGCCGCAGCGATAGCGTTCGAGCTGGTTGAGACAGGCTTTTCGGGCTTCAACAAGATCATGCCGGTAGGCGTGAAGCTCGCGCAGGACCTGCACGCCGGGTGCGGGTGGGACGTGCACCGGCAGGCTGATCTGGCCGGCCATGGCCGACAGGAGCCGGGCATCGACACGGTCTGTCTTGGCCAGCACGCCAGAGGCGCGGGCAAACTCGCGCGCCTGGCGCGGGTTGACCCGGTACATCCGCACGCCAGCCTGGCTCATCGCCCGTTCGAGCGCTTCGCCATAAGGGCCTGTGGCCTCGAAGACGATGGATGGGGGAGCCAGCAGACAGAGGGTATCGAGCCCTGCCGCATCATTGGACAGCCGGTGAAAGCAGCCGTCACGCGGATCGAAGACATCGAGATGCGTCTTGGAAATATCGACGCCGAGAGCAGGGTGTGACATGAAGAAAATCCTGTCCTTGTCATACGGGGTCGGCTGTCACCGCCCCTGGCAACTGTTCAGGCGACACAACTGTCGTACCCGGCAGGCGAGCCCCTGGCTGAGCCACGATCCGTCAAATCAAGGATGAGAACGGGGTCTCGCCTGCCACCCCTCTATCGCACACTTCAAACAGACAAGGATGAG
>NZ_NCST01000069.1 GCF_002088975.1 Henriciella aquimarina | reverse complement strand
CCGCGCACGGATGTTTCTGCTTGCGCCGCGCGGCAAAAGGCGTGATGGAGGGGGCCTCGACCCTTTCGCCGGACTATCAGGCCTTGTTTGCGGTTGCCCCATCGGGGATTTGCTGCGCTCTCGACTTAGACGACTCCCCAGAAATGTTTCGATACCCCCGTACGCAATGTCGCGTGCGATAACGCTTTGTGAGGAGGTCTCCATGACCGAAGGCACAGTTAAATTCTTCAACGACCAAAAAGGTTTTGGTTTCATTGCCCCCGACGCTGGTGGCGACGACGTGTTCGTGCACGCCACCGCGCTTGAGCGCTGCGGCATGAGCTCGCTGGCCGAAGGCCAGAAGGTTCAGTTCACGACCGCCATCGACCCGCGCAAGGGCAAGTCGGCCGTCGACCAGATCGAACTGGTCTAGAAACACAAAAGCCCCGGGCGCATCGAAGGACTTCCAAAGCCCCGGCGCCCGGGGCTTTTTTTATGGGTGGTGGTTTTTTCTTTGCTCCGGCTTTTTGGCCTTGATCCCCGCTTCGGCTTCGCCTGCGCGATGGATCGGGCTCAGGGCTGTCTTCCTGTCCTGCTCCCGTTGCGGCGCTTTGCGCCTCACATGGAGCGGGCTCAGGGCTGTGTCCTTTCATTTTGATCCCCGCTCCAGCTTCGCCTGCGCGATGAATCGCGCTCAGGGCTGCGCTCTCCATTTCCCGCGCTCGTCCTTCGACTTCGCTCAGCAACTGTATTGGATGTCATGTTTTCTGAGTTTTGCGTTGAGGATTGTGAGGAGTTTTCTGGCGATAGCGATGAGGGCGAGCTTTGGAGGTTTTCCAGCGGTTCGCATGGCGCAGTAGGTCTGCTTGAGCCTTGGGTGATGGCGCGAGGCTGAGAGGGCGGCGAGGTAGAGTGCTTCGCGCACCCTTGCGCGCCCGCCCCAGACCCGGCGTTTTCCCCTGAAGCTTCCGCTTTCATGGGCATGGGGAGCAAGGCCTGCAAGGGCTGCGATGGGTCTTCGGGCCAGGTGTCCGAGCTCTGGCAGGAAGGCGAGCAGGGCTGCGGTTGTGACCGGTCCGACGCCCGGTTCGCTGGCGATGAGGCGGGCCCGGCCAGCCAGGGTGTCATCGGCCTCGATATGGACCGCGATCTCCTTGTCCATGGTGACGATCTGTCGGGTCAGGCCTGCGATCCTGGCTTTCAGCCGCCGCACCAGCGGGCCGCAGCGATAGCGTTCGAGCTGGTTGAGACAGGCTTTTCGGGCTTCAACAAGATCATGCCGGTAGGCGTGAAGCTCGCGCAGGACCTGCACGCCGGGTGCGGGTGGGACGTGCACCGGCAGGCTGATCTGGCCGGCCATGGCCGACAGGAGCCGGGCATCGACACGGTCTGTCTTGGCCAGCACGCCAGAGGCGCGGGCAAACTCGCGCGCCTGGCGCGGGTTGACCCGGTACATCCGCACGCCAGCCTGGCTCATCGCCCGTTCGAGCGCTTCGCCATAAGGGCCTGTGGCCTCGAAGACGATGGATGGGGGAGCCAGCAGACAGAGGGTATCGAGCCCTGCCGCATCATTGGACAGCCGGTGAAAGCAGCCGTCACGCGGATCGAAGACATCGAGATGCGTCTTGGAAATATCGACGCCGAGAGCAGGGTGTGACATGAAGAAAATCCTGTCCTTGTCATACGGGGTCGGCTGTCACCGCCCCTGGCAACTGTTCAGGCGACACAACTGTCGTACCCGGCAGGCGAGCCCCTGGCTGAGCCACGATCCGTCAAATCAAGGATGAGAACGGGGTCTCGCCTGCCACCCCTCTATCGCACACTTCAAACAGACAAGGATGAG
>NZ_NCST01000068.1 GCF_002088975.1 Henriciella aquimarina | reverse complement strand
CTCATCCTTGTCTGTTTGAAGTGTGCGATAGAGGGGTGGCAGGCGAGACCCCGTTCTCATCCTTGATTTGACGGATCGTGGCTCAGCCAGGGGCTCGCCTGCCGGGTACGACAGTTGTGTCGCCTGAACAGTTGCCAGGGGCGGTGACAGCCGACCCCGTATGACAAGGACAGGATTTTCTTCATGTCACACCCTGCTCTCGGCGTCGATATTTCCAAGACGCATCTCGATGTCTTCGATCCGCGTGACGGCTGCTTTCACCGGCTGTCCAATGATGCGGCAGGGCTCGATACCCTCTGTCTGCTGGCTCCCCCATCCATCGTCTTCGAGGCCACAGGCCCTTATGGCGAAGCGCTCGAACGGGCGATGAGCCAGGCTGGCGTGCGGATGTACCGGGTCAACCCGCGCCAGGCGCGCGAGTTTGCCCGCGCCTCTGGCGTGCTGGCCAAGACAGACCGTGTCGATGCCCGGCTCCTGTCGGCCATGGCCGGCCAGATCAGCCTGCCGGTGCACGTCCCACCCGCACCCGGCGTGCAGGTCCTGCGCGAGCTTCACGCCTACCGGCATGATCTTGTTGAAGCCCGAAAAGCCTGTCTCAACCAGCTCGAACGCTATCGCTGCGGCCCGCTGGTGCGGCGGCTGAAAGCCAGGATCGCAGGCCTGACCCGACAGATCGTCACCATGGACAAGGAGATCGCGGTCCATATCGAGGCCGATGACACCCTGGCTGGCCGGGCCCGCCTCATCGCCAGCGAACCGGGCGTCGGACCGGTCACAACCGCAGCCCTGCTCGCCTTCCTGCCAGAGCTCGGACACCTGGCCCGAAGACCCATCGCAGCCCTTGCAGGCCTTGCTCCCCATGCCCATGAAAGCGGAAGCTTCAGGGGAAAACGCCGGGTCTGGGGCGGGCGCGCAAGGGTGCGCGAAGCACTCTACCTCGCCGCCCTCTCAGCCTCGCGCCATCACCCAAGGCTCAAGCAGACCTACTGCGCCATGCGAACCGCTGGAAAACCTCCAAAGCTCGCCCTCATCGCTATCGCCAGAAAACTCCTCACAATCCTCAACGCAAAACTCAGAAAACATGACATCCAATACAGTTGCTGAGCGAAGTCGAAGGACGGGGGCCGGGCTCACGATATCCGCGCTCGTGGTTCGACTTCGCTCACCATGAGCGCTTCCATCCCGACATTTTCCTGCCGCGCTCCCACCGGAGTCTGCGGCCGCTGGTGCTGCCTCCACGGGCCGATCTTCCCGGCGAAGGCCGGGATCTCATGCCATTGAAGCGGTCCGCCCGGTTTCACGAGGTCCCGGCCTTCGCCGGCATGAGCGGCGCGGATGGCCTCGCACAAAACCCCGTGCGGCCTACAGGTCCAGCCGCATGAAGACCGAGTTCCGGTCCTCCCGATAGCCCTCGAACGGCCCGCAATAGGCAAAACCGTGGCGCTCATAGAGCTTGCGGGCGGGGTAGAAGGCGTCCTGGGCCCCGGTCTCGAGATAGAGCGCGGACCAGTAGCGCGCGCGGGCCTCTGCGATCAGGTGGGAAAGCATCTGCCGGCCGAGCCCGCCCCGGCGCAGCTGGGCGACGGTGTGCATCGACTTGATCTCGCCGGAGCGCCCGCCGGACAAGGTCTTCAGCGCGCCGCAGCCGATGAGCACGCCATGGCCCTCGCGCATCGCCCAGACGGTGATGCCCGGCTGTTTCAGCCCGTCGATCTGCAGCGCATGCGAGCTTTCGGGCGGGGAAGTCTCGAGCATCAGCGCCTTGTGGGCCCGGATCAGGCTCACAACGTCTTCCGCCTCAAGGTCGGCCAGCTCGATGGAGATGCTCATGTCAGCGGTGTATGTTGGCCCTCTGCGGTGAAGATCAAGGCGGATTCGGAGCGGCCCCGGCCAGCCATGGCCCCCGGCGCCGGAACCGCTCCGTCAGGGGCCGTTCTGTCCCCTGTTCCCGTCGCCTCTAGAAGGCCTTGCGGACCCGCGCCCCGAAGAAGGTCGGCGCGCCGGAAATGAAGGTCGGAATGCCGAAACCGTCACCGGTATTGCCCGCGTCGATGATGTATTCCTCGCCGAGCATATTGGTGACATAGGCCTCCACGCCGAAGCCGTTTTCCAGGTCGAGCTGGAGGTTGAGATTGAGCAGGCCGTAGGGGTCCTGGCTGATCAGGTCGCGCTCGGTATTGTCGAAATAGACCTCCGACTGCCAGGTATAGCTCGGCACCAGCGTCACCTCGCCGAAACCGGCATCGGCCAGCAGGATGCGCGCCGAGACGCTCGCCTTGTGGTCCGGCGAAAGGCGCAGCTTGTTGCCGCTATAGGGCGCAGCCTCGTCCTCGTCGAAGCGGGCGTGGTTGTAGCCATAGGAGGCGACGAGGTTCAGCCAGTCGCTGGCGATCCAGTTGGCCTGGGCCTCGATGCCTTCGGCCTTGGCATCGCCGGCATTGATCGGCTCGATCAGGCCCTCTTCGGTGATCTCGGTCGACTGGAAATTGCTGTAGTCGTAATAGAAGGCCGAGGCGTCGAAATTGAGCGCGCCATTGAGGAAGACGCCCTTGATGCCGGCTTCATAGGCGTCGACGATCTCCGCATCAAGGATGGCAAACCCCGCCGAGGGCGCGGAGGCCGAAGCCGTGATAACTTCCGGCCGGCGCCCGCGCGCATAGTTGGCGAACAGGTTCACCGTGCCGGTCAGCTCATATTTCGCCGCCGCCCGCCAGGTGAGGTCGTCGAAAGTCTTGCTCTCTTCCATGAGGCCGTTCGACGGCTGCACGAAAAGCCCCGCCCCGGTCAGCGCGCTCGGCCCATTCAGCAGGTCGACGATCAGGCCGCTGGTCTTGTCCTCGGTGGTGTAGCGAACGCCGGCGGTGAGCTGGAAGCGGTCGGTGAGATCGACCGTGCCATCGGCGAAGACGTCGATCGCCTGGGTCTCACCGTAATTGGTGTACATCTCCTCGTGGATCGGCTTCAGCGGAACGACCAGCGTGCCGCCAGACTGCTGGAAGGCGGTGAGGTTGATGTCCGGGAAGGCACTCGCCGGCGGCGCGTTCGGCGGGGTGAGGAAGCCGCCGAGAAGCGCCTGGACGGCGCGCTCATCGAAGGTCAGCGGAACGCCCTGCTCGCCATCCTCGTCGAGATAGCTCGCCCCGACAAAGCCGCGCACCCGGCCGCCATCATCATAGTTGAGGCGGACTTCCTGGCTGTACTGCTCGCCCTTGGCGTCTTCCCCGAAAATCAGCAGATCAAGCCCGAAGCCGTCGGGATCGAACACTTCCAGGCTGTCAAAGTCCCGCCAGCCGGAGATGGAGGTCAGCGACAGCTTGTCATTGATCGTCCAGTCGGCGAGCAGGGTCACGCTGCGGACCTCGCGCTCGAGGCCCAGTTTTTTGCCGCCGAGAAAATCCCCGAACGTGTTGAGATTGGCCGGCTCCCACGGGTCGGAGGAGCGGCCGGGAAGCGGGTCGAAACGCTTCGACTTGAAGCTCGTGCCGGAGGGCTCGTCCTTCTGATAGTTCGCGATCAGGTCGAAGCGCAGCTCGCTGGAGGGCTCGAAGGCGAGCGAAGCGCGGACGGCCTTCATGTCCTGGCTGTTGAAGTCTTCTTCCTCCGGGTTGAGGCTTTCGACATAGCCATCACGCTCCCGCAGGCGCCCGGCCACGCGAAAGGCCAGCTTGTCCGTAATCGGGCCGGTGACATAGCCGTCGAGATAGCGCTCGTCATAATTGCCGATACCGGCAGTGACCTGGCCGGAGAAATCGAATTCCGGCTTGGCCTGGATCACGTTCACCCCGCCGATCAGCGCGCCCCGGCCGAACAGGGTCGGCTGCGGGCCTTTCGCCACCTCGACGCGTTCAAGGTCGAACAGCTCGACGATGGAGCCACGCGAGCGAGAGATGGAGACACCGTCCTGGAAGATGGCGATGCGCGGTTCGATGTTGGATTCGCCGCTGTCAGAGGTAATGCCGCGGATCACGAAGCCCGGATTGTTCGGGCTCTGCTCCTGGACCTCAAAGCCCGGCACATAGCGCGCCAGCTCGCTGAACTCATCGAGGCCGAGATCGTCCAGCAGCGCGTCATCGATCGCAGAGACAGCGACAGGCACATCGCGGAGATTTTCCGCGCGCTTTTGCAGCGTGACCGTGATGGTCGACTGGCGCAATTCATCGCTCGTGTCCTGCGCACTGGCCGGCATGGCCAGGCCCGCAAGCAAGGCGAGCGAGGTGGACGTAAACAGGATCGATTTCATCGGGAGGCTCCACTGTTTTTGTGTTGGCGGAGCGGCTCATAGGCCCGCATTGCAACAGTCAGACGACGATCCGGCGGTTGCCCGCGCATTTTTGCGGCTGTTGCCGTTGGGACACGGGCAGGCGGCGGGCGCCTGCTGCTCAGATCCGTTCATCCTGCAGTCAGACAAACCGCGCTAACCCCTTGCGGCACGGACGAAAAATGGCGATGGTTGTGGGGATGACGTACGCACGGAAATGGACGACAGCCGGCTTTGGCGCAGGGCTCTCTGGGCTCATGCTCGCCGCCGGCTGCTCCAGCCAGGACATGTCGATGCTGTCGGCCTCGATGCAGGAGGAGGTCGCGAACGCGGCCTATACCGCCTCTTACAACGGCAACGCGTCCTACAGCCCCTCCTATGGCTACGGCTATTCCGGGCCCTACTGGTCCCCGCGCACCTTTGGCAGCTATAGCGGCTGGCCAGCCAATTACACCTATGGCGACTTTGTAGGCTACAACCAGTGCCGCCACACGGGCAGCTTCTATACCTGCGACACCAATGGCGACGGGCTGGCCGATTCCTATGGCGATGCCGAGGACGGCTCCTATGCCTCCAGCTCACTGCGCGTGAACGGTCGGGGCGAGGCCTTTACCTGGGGCAATGAGTGCGGCTGCTGGCAGCGCAATCGTGCCTATGACGGCCCGCGCAAGCCTGACGAGGTCATCATCCATGATGACGACTAGGCGCTGGGCGCCCTGCAGCGCGTTCCGACACATATGAAGCGATGGATCGTCTTCCTGCGCGGCGTGAATGTCAGCGGCAGCAACCGCCTGCCGATGAAGGAGCTGCGCGCGGTGCTGGAAGAGGAAGGCTATGAAAAGGTCGAGACCTATATCCAGAGCGGCAATATCGTCTTCGACTCCGGGCACGAAAACTATGCAGACGTCTCTCATGACCTGACGGACCTGCTGCGCGAGCATTTCGGCATCACGCCGCGCAGCCATGTCTATTCGCCTCAGGACATCTCCCGGATCATCCAGCTCAACCCGTACAAGGAAGAAGGGCTGGAAGCGCCGAAATCCGTTCATTTCTTCCTGCTGGCCGAGCCGGCCGGTGAGGCCAATCTGGAGCGCCTGTCTGAACTGAAGGCGTACAACGAAGCCTTCGAACTGACGGACGACGCCCTCTACCTGCACGCGCCCGACGGCATTGGCCGCTCGGACCTCGTCAAGGAGCTCGACCGGGCGCTTGGCGTGGCCATGACCGGGCGCAACATGCGCACGCTCTACAAGGTCGCCGCGCTGGCCGGCCTGGATGTCGAGGACCTCTGAGCCCGCCTCACGCCGCATTCATGTCGCAGTCAGGTGACGTGCGCTAGCTTTTCGGTCAAGCGACCCGGAAAGCATGACATGAGCCACCCCTCCAGGACCAGATGGACACGGGCCGGACTCGCCCTTGGCCTGCTCTCGGCCGGCCTGTTCACAGCAGGCTGCACCACTGGCTACGGCTATTATGGCGAGAGCTACGACCCGTACTATTACGGCGACGGTTATTATGAGGGCAGCTATTACGAGCCCGGCTATTACGCCCCGAGCTACAGCTATGGCGAGACGATCTACTATTCCTCGCCGCGCCAGCATTATCGCGACCGCTACATCCGTGACCGCCATCGCGGCCATGGCAAGGATGAGCGTCACCGCCCGCGTGGAGACCGGGCCGGACACAGGCCGGATCCCCGCCATACCGGTCATCGCGGGGACCGCGGCCGGGACGGCAACCATCGCCCCCGGCATGACCGCACAGACCGGAGAGACCGCCGGGACCGGGGAGAGCGGGGCCGTGGGAACCGGTCAGACCGGGGGGACAGGCATCACCGGCAAGACAGATCCCGCGACCGGGGCCGTGACCATCGACAGCGCGCAAATGATCGCCAGCGCAGGGAAAGCCGTGAGCGGCGCATGATTCAGAGAACCAGGGATGAGCTGCGCGGCGACCGGAGCATTACCAACCCCACGCACCACGACTAGGCCCTCAAAGAGACTCAGGCGCTGAGCTGAAGGATCTCGGCCCGCAGCTCCGGCAGGCCCCAGCCCTTCTCGGCTGACGTCACCCGGATCACCGGATGCGCGGCCGGCCGTTTTGCCAGCGCCGCCTCGATCTTCGCCCTGGTCTTCTCGGCCTCGGTCTTCTTCACCTTGTCGGCCTTCGTCATGACGATCTGATAGGTCACCGCCGAGGCATCGAGCATGTCCATGACCTCGCCATCAGTGTCCATCAGCCCGCGGCGGCTGTCGATCAGCAGAAAGACACGGCGCAGATTGACCCGGCCCTGCAGGTAGCGAAGCGTGAGGCGCTGCCATTCCTGCGCCTGGCTGCGCGAGACCTTGGCATAGCCGAAGCCCGGCAGGTCGACGAGCCAGAGCCGGCCCTCGCCGAGATCGAAATAGTTGAGCTCGCGCGTGCGCCCCGGCTCGGAGGAGGCCCGTGCCAGATTCTTGCGATTCAGCATCGCATTGATCAGCGAGGACTTGCCGACATTCGAGCGCCCGGCAAAGGCGATCTCCGGCCGGTCGGCGTCGGGCAGCTGCGAGAGCGAAGCCGCGCCGAGGACAAAGTCGCACGGGCCCGCGCAGAGCACACGCGCAGCCTCCAGCGTTGCCTCGTCAAACTCGGATGTCTCGCTCAAGCCTCTTCCTTTTCACCCCGGCCCAGGATCCGCTTGATCAGCTTGTCCAGCTCGGTGTCGACGCCATTGCGGCGCATGATGAAGTATTGCTGGATCAGCGACAGCGTGTTCGACCATACCCAGTAAAGCACGAGGCCTGCGGCGAAGCCGGCAAAGACGAACATGAAGATGAGCGGCAGGAAGCGCATGATCATCTTCTGCGTCGCGTCGTTCGGCGGCGGCGACAGCGACTGGATGGCCGTCATGGTCACGCCGTAGAGGATCGGCAGGATACCGATGCCGAGGATCAGGCCGAGGATCGGGATGGATTTCACGTCAGCCGCCGCCCAGGGCAGCAAGCCGAACAGGTTGCCGATGGCCGTCGGGTCCGGCGAGGAAAGGTCCTGGATGTACCAGAAGGGCGTGTGACGCATCTCGATCGTCACATAGAGCACCTTGTAGAGCGCGAAGAAGATCGGGATCGTGAACAGGATCGGGATACACCCGGCAATCGGGTTGGCCTTCTCCCGCTGGTAGAGCTTCATGATCTCCTGCTGGCGGCGCTGCGGGTCGGCGGCAAAGCGCTCCTGAATCTCCTTCATCGGCTCCTGGAGCTTCTTCATCTTCGCCATCGACTTGTACGACTGGTTGTACAGCGGCACCAGCGGCAGGCGCACGATCACGGTCAGCGCCAGCAGGGCCGCGCCGAAGGTGCCGAGATTGTGCTCGAGCCAGCGCAGCAGGCTGAAGAGCGGCTTGGTGATGTAGTAGAGGATATTGCCCCAGTCGATCGCATCCTCGAAGCGCGGCACGCCGGCCTGCTCGTAATCCTTCAGCACCGCGAATTCCTTCGCGCCGGAGAAGATACGGTTCTGCGAGGTGATCGTCTCGCCCGGCTCGATGACGCGCCCGGCACTGGCGGCGGTCACCTGGAAGACCGCGCCGGTTTCACGCGAAAGGCGCTGATAGCGTCCGGCGAACTCATATTGCTGCTCGGGGATGAGCGTTGTCATCCAGTACTTGTCGGTAAAGCCGATCCAGCCGCCTTCGGAGGCGCGGCGCTGGCCCATATCGTCGGCGTCCTTGAGCCCCTTGCCCTTGTCGAGGTTCTTGTAGTTGCGCCAGGTCAGCTTGCCGTCGAAGACCGCCAGGAGGCCCTGGTGCGCCATGCCCGAGGTACGCGAGGAGCCCGGATCGGTCGCGTCGAGAAAGTCCTTCCATTCGCCATGCCGGCGGATCGAGCCGAGCGGCGCAATCGTGCGCGCTTCGCTGCCGGTATTGGTGACACGGTCGGTGAAGGTGAACATGTAGTTCTCGTCGACGCTGACCGTGCGCTCGATCGAGACGCCATTGCCCTGATAGGTCATGGTCACCGGCGAATTCGTCGTCAGGTTCCCGTCACCCTGGACCTGCCATTGCGCCGACGGGCCGGCCACCGGCGTGTTGCCGTCGAACCAGTACCAGCCGGCATAATAGCCATACTCGGCATTGGTCGGGCGAAGCAGGCGCAGCTCATGCACCCGCTCGACCGTGGTGAAGTGATCCTTGAGCTGCAGGTCGTCGAGGATACCGCCGGTCATGCGGATCGAGCCATCGACGCGGTCGGCATCGAAGCTGACACGCTCATTCGCCGCCAGGGCCTCGTCCACGCTCGGCGCCAGCGTCACGGCCTGGCTGGCAGCGCTGCTGGTGTCGGGTGTCTCGGCCTGCTTCTCGGCTTCGGCCTGTTCCTGGGCCTCGCGGCGCTCTTGTTGTTCCGGATTGATGACCAGGGCCTGGTAGGCAAACACGAAGGCGATCATCAGCACCATGGCGATGATGAAGTTACGCTGGTCCTGCGGGTCCATCCCCTGATTCATGTCGAGTGTCCGCGGTGATTACAAAAATAAAGGGGGTCAGGCCGTGCCCGACCCCTGATTCAAGGCTGCGGCGAGGCTTATCAGCGCGCTTTCCATATCGTCAAGCAAGCGCTGCCAGTCGATCCCGGCGGTTTCCATGCGGGCGATGAAGACATAATCAGCCCCGGGCACACCGAAGTGCGGCAGAAGCTCGCGGGCCGCAGCCTTGAGACGACGCCGCGCCCTGTTGCGCTTGACGGCGTTTCCGGTCTTCTTCGTGGCAGTGAAACCCTTGCCGATATGCGCCTTGCCATCCTTGCGGTGGCGCGCCTGTATGACGAGGCTGCGCCGGCGCTCGGACAATCCGCCGCGCACAAAAAGAAACTGAGGCCGCACGGTAAGCCGGACGACCTCAGTCATGGAGTCAGTTTCGTTTGCCATGGGGCTGCCCCCAAGCGCAGACATGCGCCGGTTTAGGCGGACAGTCTCTTGCGGCCCTTGGCACGACGGCGGGCGAGCACCTTGCGGCCATTCTTGGTGGCCATGCGGGAGCGGAAGCCGTGGCGGCGGGCGCGCTTCAGGCGGCTGGGCTGAAATGTACGTTTCATGGGCTTACGCCTTGGACTTGTGTTGACCGAATTCGGAAACCGCGGCTGATACAGGCTGATCCCGGGCCGGTCAAGGCTGTGATGCCAGTCCTTTGACCCTCACGGGAGTTTGATGCCGGCGCGGCCTGTCGTGATGTGTGCCTTAACCGCGAACGCTCTATATCGCAAATACAGGTAAGGGCACGTATCAAGCGCCATTCCACGAAACGCCCTGCAGGAAAGACCCTCCCCCATGTCCGGCACCGAGAAGACCACATCCATCTGGATCCGGCTCTGGCCCGTCTATGTCATCGCCGCGGGGCTGCTCGCCGCCTGGCAGCTCGGCGTGTTCCAGTACCTTTCGCTGGAAACCCTGCAGGCGAAGAATGAAGAACTGCAGACCTTCGTGGCCGATCATATCGGGATGGCCGTCATCGCCTATATCGTGATCTACACAGCCGCGACCGCCTTCATGATCCCAGGTGCACTCTGGATCACGATTACGGGCGGGCTGGTTTTCGGCCTTGTCGGCGGTTCGCTGGCGACGGTGGCCGGCGCCACCCTCGGGGCAAGCGTGCTTTTCCTCGCGGCGAAGACCTCGATCGGCAAAACCTTGCAGGAAAGGGCCGGCAAGTTTGTCCGCCGCATGGAAGCCGGCTTCCGCGAGAACGCCATCTCCTACATGTTTGCCTTACGCCTTCTACCGGTCGTCCCCTTCCCGGTCGCCAACATCGCCCCGGCCCTGCTGGGCGCGAAATTCAGGGACTATGTCATCACCACGGCACTCGGCATCATTCCGGGCGTTGTCGCTTATACATGGATCGGCGCCAGCCTCGGCGCGACATTCGATGCGGGCGAGACACAAGATCTGTTCGACGTCGTGAAGAACTTCATTCCGGCCTTTGTCGCTCTGGCCGTCGTGGCGCTTCTGCCGGTCATTTACAAGAAGATTGCCGGGCGCAAAGCCGCCCGGCTTGAGGAAGCTGCGCAATGACCGAGGAGTACACCACAGACACGACGCCGCCGGACCTGGCGGACGAGACGTCCGTTCCGGATGGCTCTGCCTCCCGGCAACAGCCGCGCATGATGAAAGCCGATCTCGTCGTGATCGGGGCGGGTTCGGCCGGGCTGTCAGCGGCCGCCGGCGCGGCCATGCTGGGGCTCGATGTCGTTCTCTTCGAGAAAGGCGAAATGGGCGGCGACTGCCTGAACACCGGCTGCGTGCCCTCCAAGGCCCTGCTGACCGCCGCGAAATATGCCGCCGCCGCCCGCGAGAGCGAAGCCTATGGCGTCACCTCCGGCGAACCGAAGACAAACTGGACAAAGGTCCAGGCGCATATCCGCAAGGCCATCGACACAATCGCACCCGTTGATAGTCAGGAGCGATTCGAGGGCCTCGGCGTGACGGTCATCCGCGAGCATGCCCACTTCACAAACCCGCGCACCGTCGCCTCCGACAGCGTCATTGTCAGTGCCAAGCGTGTCGCCATTGCGACCGGCTCCAAAGCGGCCATTCCACCCGTGCCGGGTATCGAGACCGTCGATTACCTCACCAATGAGACCATCTTCGACCTTCCCGAACTGCCCGATCATCTCGTCATTCTCGGCGCTGGCCCCATCGGCATGGAAATGGCCCAGGCTTTCCGGCGGCTTGGATCGAATGTCACCGTGATCGAAATGGGCCGGGCGCTGGCGAGGTCGGATGAAAGCCACGCCGCCATTGCCGCCCGGGCGCTGAAGCAGGAAGGCGTCACCCTGCTCGACCACCACAAGGCTGCCGGCATCTCGACCGAAGGCGGGCTGATCTGTGTGGAAGCCGAAGGTCCGGACGGAACGCAAACGGTGCGCGGCACCCACCTGCTCGTCGCCGCCGGGCGCACCCCGCTCACCGACGGGCTCGCCCTCGACGCCGGGGAAGTGGACCATGACCAGTACGGCATCAAGGTCTCCGACAAGCTTCGCTCGATTTCCAACAAGCATGTCTGGGCGCTGGGCGATGTGGCCGGCAAGGGCCAGTTCACCCACCTGGCCGGATGGCACGCCTCGGTGCTGGTGCGCCGGGCCTTCTTCAAACAGGGCTCGACCTCTTCCTCGCTGCCCCTTCCATCTGTGACCTATACCTCGCCGGAAGTCGCCCAGGTCGGCTTGACCGAGCAGGAGGCGCGCGACAAGCATGGAGAGAAAGTCCAGGTCACCCGCTTCGGCTTCGACGAGAATGACCGCGCAATCGCCGAGGGCAAAACCGACGGCGAGTGCAAGCTGATCCTGCACAAGGGCAAGCTGGTCGGGGCCTCGATTGTCGGCGAAGGGGCCGGCGATATCATCCAGCTCGTCGGCTATGCGATGTCGAACGGGATGAAGCTCACCTCCCTGACGAACTTCATCTCGCCCTACCCGACCCGCACCGAAGTCGTGAAGCGCGCCGCCAGCGCGCATTTCAGCGATGCGGTCTTCGGAAAACCGGCAAAGATGCTCGTAAGCTTGCTTCAACGCATCCTCTGACCTATTTCCGCAGGCGTGTCTGACGCACCGTCACCCCCTGCCCGCAACGGCCATTCGGGCTGGTTCGACAGCCTGTCGGTCAGGCTTTTCCTCGTAACCATCTTCGCCATCTTGCTGGTGGAATTCCTGGTCTTCCTGCCGAGCGCCGCCAATTACCGCGACAGCTGGCTGACCGAACGGGTCCAGGCCGCGCGCATCGCCGCGCTGTCGCTGGAAGCCGCGCCGAGCCGGATGGTGTCGGAAGAACTCTCCAACGAGCTGCTCGAACGCGCCGAGGTTCTGGCCGTGGCAGAGCTCAGCGACGACATGCGCGAGCAGATCCTGCCGCCTTCCATGCCGCTGGACGGGCCGATGAAGGAAGTCGACCTGATGGAGGAAGGTTTCTTCGGCTCCATCGGCCAGACGGTGGCGACCTGGAACGCCCCCGAAGGCCGCATGCTGATCATTCATGCCATGGGCTCTGCGCCCGGCCGCGTGCTGGAGATCATCGTGCCCGAGGCCCCCCTGAAGGCGGGGCTTGCGGATTTTGGCTGGCGGATCATGGGCATTTCCCTGCTCATCTCGCTCTCGGCCGGGGCGATCATCTATCTGCTGCTCTTCTTTCTCGTCGTCCGGCCGATGCAGCGGGTCACCGACTCGGTCATCCAGTTCCAGAAAGATCCCGGCGCCTGGACCAAGCGGCTGTCACCAACGCCGCGCAAGGACGAAATCGGGCGCGCCCAGAATGCGCTGGCCGATATGGAAAGCGCCGTCTCCAACAGCTTCCGCCAGCGCGAACGCCTCGCCCAGCTCGGCGAAGCGGTGGCCAAGATCAATCACGATCTGCGCAATACGCTCGCCACCGCGCAGCTGACCTCCGATGCGCTCTCGGCTTCGGATGATCCGCGCGTGCAACGGGCCGTCCCCCGGCTGGAACGGGCGTTGGAACGCGCCATCAACCTGGCTAGCGAAACGCTGAAGTATGGCCGCTCCCGGACACAGCCTGCAAAGCTGCAGCCAGTGAAGCCCCATCAGGTGATTGCCGAAGCGGCGATGGAAGCGCTGGCGCCCTGGCCAGAGGTCGAATTCCGGAATGCGGTGCCCGAAAGCCTCGTCCACGCGGCCGACCCAGATCACCTGCACCGCATCGCGACCAATCTCATCCGCAATGCGGCCGAAGCCATGCAGGGCGAAGGCACCATCACCGTGAACCAAAGCAATGGCGCCATCGACTTCGAGGACACAGGCCCCGGCCTGGCGCCGAAAGCCCGCAACAATCTCTTCAAGCCGTTTGCCGCCTCGTCCCGCCGGGATGGCTCGGGCCTCGGCCTCGCACTCTCACGAGACCTGGCCCGCTCCATGGGCGGAGACCTGACGCTGGTTGAAACCGGCGCGTCAGGCACGCATTTCCGCCTGGCCCTGCCGGACGACGCCTAGTCCGCAGACAGCGTCTTGGCGACACCTTCCCGGCGCGCGTCGGCCCCGCCTTCGAGGTGATTGTCGCGCACGACGATCACATGCAAGCCGGAATTCTCGCCGGTGCGTTCCTCGACGACAAAGCCCATCTCTTTCAGAGCATCGGCCCATTCCTGGCCCTTGGCGACATCGACCTCGACGCCGACGCTCTGGCCGCGGGCAACGACGTTGGGAAGGTTCACCGCTTCCTGCGCGGAGAGATTCCATTCCAGCACGCCCAGCAGCGTCTTGGAGACATAGGCCACGATCGAGTTGCCACCCGGCGAGCCCGTCACCATGCGCAGGGCGCCGTCATCGGTGTCGAAAACGAGCGTCGGCGACATGGACGAGCGCGGATGCTTGCCCGGTCCGGGCGCATTCGCCACCGGCTTGTTGTTGATGCGCGGCTGACGCGAGAAGTCGGTCAGCTGATTGTTGAGCAGGTAGCCGTTCACCATGCGCGAATCGCCGAAGGCCGATTCGACGGTGGCGGTCATGGCGACCGCATTGCCATACTGATCGACGATGGAAATGTGGGTCGTGCCGGCATGCTCTTCCGTGAGGTCGCGGCCCCACATGTCGATCATCGGGTCGCGGCCGAGCACCTCGCCCGGATCGCCCGGCTGCGGCGTGCCGTCGAGCGGGCCGGCCTGACCGGCGCGGGCATCGAGATACTCCTCATTGATGAGGTCCTCGCTCGGCACCTGCACGAAATCGGCATCGCCGACATAATGGTCCCGGTCGGCATAGGAGAGGCGCTGCGCCTCGACCCAGGCCATCAGGGCATCCTCTTCGGCGAGATCGTCCGTCTGGGGGACCATGCGGTCATAGAGACCGTAGATCATGTTCTGCGTAATCCCGCCCGAAGACGGCGGCGGCGCCGAACAGATGCGAATGGCACCATGGTTGCCGCACAGCGCAGCCCGGATTCTCACCTTGTAGTCGGCGAGATCCTGCGTCGTCATTTCACCGGGCAGCGGATCGGCCGTGACCGCCGCGACGATCGCTTCGGCATTCTCGCCGGTATAGAAGGCCCCTGCCCCATTCTCGGCAACGGCCTGCAACGTCGCGGCATACTCCGGATTGTCGCGGACCGTGCCGGCCTGCAGCGGCTCGCCATCGGGGTAGAAATAGGAGGCGCTCGGCTCGTTATCGTCGAGGCGCATGGCTGCGCGAAGCCGCTCATTGGCCAGCAGCCCGGCCAGGCGCGGCGAAACTTCGAAGCCCTCTGTGGCGAGATCGATGGCCGGCTGGAAGAGGCTCGCCCAATCGGCCTGGCCTTCCGCCTCATGCGCCGTCTCGTAAAGCGCGACCATGCCCGGCACGCCGGCAGACCGGCCCGACTGCCAGGCCGGCACATAGTCCAGAACCTCGCCATCCTCGATGAACAGGTTCTCGTCGGCCGCCATCGGCGCCGCCTCGCGCCCGTCATAGACGGTGATCTGGTCGTCCTCGAAATCGTAATAGACCATGAAGGCCCCGCCCCCGATGCCGGAGCTTTGCGGCTCGACCAGGCCCAGCACGGTATGGACAGCGATTGCCGCATCGACGGCGTTACCGCCTTCGCTGAGCACTTTCAGGCCGGCCTCGACCGCGCGGGGGTCGGCGGCGGCGACCATGCCGCCTTTCGTCCACTCCCGCTTCCCTGCAGTTTCCGGAGCCGTTTCGGCAGCATCGGTTGTCTCTGCATCCGTCCCGGTCTCCGCCGGGGCCGCCGGTTCGGGCTGACAGGCCGCGGCCAGCAGGAGAGCGGCGAGCGGCAGGCTGAAAATTCGCTGTTTCATGGTTGGGATAATTCGCTTTTCTGTGGTTCAAGGCCAAGACTAGTCATTCACGATGCAGATGAAAGGTGGTTTTTCGCGCATGTCACGTCCTGGACCGAGAAACCTGATTACGGATGTCAGCGGCATCCTCGTTGGCAATGCCGAAGATCGTGACGTGCTGACCGGCACGACGGTGATCGTGGCGGACGAACCGGCCACGGCAGCCTGTGCGGTCGCCGGGGGCGGACCGGGCACGCGCGAGACCGACCTTTTGCGCGCCGACACAATGGTCGAACAGGTCGATGCCATCGTGCTTTCCGGCGGCAGCGCCTATGGCCTTGCCGCCGCCGACGGCGTCACCACACGGCTTGGCGCGGAGGGGCGCGGTTATGGCCTGAAAGACCTGCCGGGCGTACCAAAGACCCCGATCGTTCCGGCCGCAATCCTGTACGATCTTGCCAATGGCGGCGACAAAGACTGGGGCGAAATGCCGCCCTATCGCCAGCTCGGCGAAGAGGCCTGCGAGAACCGCGCCGAGAGCTTCCCGCTCGGCAATGTCGGCTGCGGCCTGGGCGCGAATGCCGGGGCGCATGCCGGCGGGCTCGGCTCGGCCTCCTTCCAGACGAATGACGGCTTCACCATCGGCGCCGTGGCGGGGGTGAACTGCTTCGGCTCGGTCTTCATGCCGGGCACGACCTGCTTCTGGGCCTGGCCCTATGAACTCAACGGCGAATATGGCGGCCACCGCCCGTCGGCCGAATATGAGTGCGACCCGGAAGAATGGGGCGACGCGAAGATGAATCCCCAGCCCGGCCAGAACACCACCATTGGCTGCATCGCCACCGATCTCATCCTCACCCCGGCGCAGGCGCAGCGCGTCGCGCAGATGGCGCTGGCCGGCTTTGCCCGCGCCATCCGTCCGGTCTTCGCGCCGTTCGACGGCGATGCCCTGTTCATCCTCTCCACCGGCAAGGTGCCACTCGAGGAACCGACACCGATCCAGCTGGCGCGGGTCGGGGAACTGGCCGCATCGACCCTGGCACGGGCGATTGCGCGGGGCGTATATGAAGCCGATCAGAAAGTTGCAGCATAAGCGCTTGCATCGCTTCGAACCCGCCGTTATGTGTCCGCGCTCGACTTGGCGTGGCACCGGTAGCTCAGTTGGATAGAGCACGTGACTACGAATCACGGGGTCGGGGGTTCGAGTCCTCCCCGGTGCGCCATTTCCCTTCTTTCAGACAAGCTGCTGTCTAGACGGCCTCGCCCGGCGTGATGTGCGCGATCACGTGACGGATGGTGAGAAACAGCCGCATCACGGTCGCCGTCAGGAGCGCGCAGACCGTTACGGTCAGCCAGAACATCACTTCATACATATAGAGATACCAGCCATCGGGCATCTTCTCGAACTCGCCGGCCGGCAGGACGAGCAGGAGCAGAAGGATCACCGCGCCGACAAGGCTGATCGTCGAGAGCCAGGCCACCTGCGAGATGCTCTTGTAAGCGTTCTCGTCGAAATTCGCCTCGGCATTCCTGAGCAGGCCGAGCAGGGTCAGCATCAGGGCGAGCGTGGTCGCGGCCGCCCCGGCAATCGCCGAGCCGAGATAGAGGCCCGTCTGGGTCAGTGACTTGATGAGATTTGTGGCCTCGGCCTCGCTGTAGACCTCGCCAATGGCAAAGCGCGCGCCCACCCCGATGAGGATGATCAGGCCCGTGGTGGTGAAGACGGCCCAGTGTTTCACGCCGACCTCCGGCGCCCGGGCGCTGTCTGCTTGCAAATGAACGACATGTCATATCAAGGGCCGGCAAGGCCGTTCGTTCCGCGCCTGCGCGATTTCCTGCCTGCTCCCGGCGTCAGCACCTGAATTGCCCGCAATTTCGGAACGCCGCATTGGCGCAGCCGTTTTGTCATCAAGCAGACAATACAGGAGACCCAATCATGTCCGACCACACATCGCTCGAGACATTCCGGCAGGCCTTTGCCGACTTCTCTGACAAGACGGTCAGTGTGTATGTGCCCCGCCCCGCTATCGAGATCGGCGGCGAGAAGTGGCGCATCCTGCGCAAGAATGTCATCGACGAGGTGAAGGACCACGCCCCGCAGGCGGACTTCATCCTCGAACGGCTTGAAAATTTCGAACTGCCGGACTTCCGGGCCAACGGGATCGCGCTGTTCGATGATGGCAAGAACCGGCGCATGGCGCACCTCAATGCGCGCCCGGTCGCCTCGATCACGACAGGCCAGCCGCCCTTCATCCTGCCGCTTCTGGCCGATTTCCAGAGCCGCGAGACCCACTGGGTACTCTTCATCACGCGCGGCGAACCGAAGCTGTTCCTCTATTCCGGCGGCCATGTGAAGGATATGAGCGACCGGCTGGACGCGCCGAAATACCGCTCGGTCGAGGCGCGCCGCCACGTCCATGACGATGTCTTCTTCCATTCCGTCTCGCGCGGCTCGGCCAGCAATGGCGACGGCGAGTCGGCCTATCACGCGCTCGGCACCGGCCAGGACGAGGAGCGCGACAAGACAGACCGCGCCTTTTACGAGGATGTTGCCAATGCCGCCGACCTGGCGCTGCCGCCGCAGGTGAAGACCCTGCACATCATCGGGGAGGAAGGCACGGTCGGCCATTTCGCCAAGGTTATGGAGCATGGCCGGTTCGACATCGAACAGCACCATGTCGGCGGACCGAATGAGGTCGAGACGCATATCCAGGAGGTCTTCGGCGAACAGTCGGCTGCGGACGACTATCTGCCCGAAGGCAAGAACCTTCCGGACCTGCAGGATGCGGCCAAGTCCGGCCAGCTCGGCACGCTCTACCTGCCGATCGAGCACGCCATGCTCGAGACGATGCATGAGCAGGCCGACGAGCATGTGAAGCTGCGCGCCTTTGACGGCGAGAGCGAGCAGACGGCGGAAAACCTGACGGCTGTTCTGGCACTCGAAAATGGCGCCGAGATCCACTGGTACGGCGCTGAAGAGCACGACGCCCTGCCGGAAATGCGCGCCGATCTGCGCTGGTAAGGCTCTGCGGCTGGCGCGGCCCGAAGCATAAATGCGGGCCGCGCCAATCCTGCTGCATTTACTACAGAACTCGCAAAATACTACACTTCGAATACACGTGCCCTTCTCCCGCAGGACAAGAATTCATCGACGCGATATCTTTACCCGCGCGACTAATTCCTCTTAAACTGCCTTATGGTTAACAGCCATAAGGGTGGGGAAAATGAGTTGGTTTTGTAAGCGCACGCCGGGATTCGGCCCCGGATTTGGAGTGGGTCTGGCCCTGACGGCGACCATCGCCCTCGCATCGGCCTGCGAAAGCGCGCCGCCATCGTCCGGCCCTGTCGCCGGCATTGCCCGCTGCACCAGCTTCACACCCCCGTCCGGCGCCCCGGGAACGGTTGCCCGCCAGTGTGCGGCCCGGGCCGACGATTCCGACATTCTCGGCCGCGAATCCGCGCTGGCCTATTATCATGCTGCCTCCGCCTATAATGCCCTTGGCGATTACAGGGCCGCCGCCGACATGGCCGAGCGCTCCTTCGCGGAACTGGCCACGACCGATAGCTGGCTGACCACGCCGCCCGCCGGAGTGTCCGGGCGCGAGCTGGCAAGCTGGACAGCCCCGCGGCAGACCTTCCAGGCCGACCGGATCCTGCAATATGCCGAAGCCTATAGCGGTCTCGCAGACACCTTCGGCGCATCGGCGGCTACTGCGCCATCAGGGCTCTGCTCCAGCCGTATGGACTGCCTATCGAAAGCGATCAGCCGCATGACGGCGGAAGAAGGCGTGACCGCCAACCTCGCCGGCTCGACCACCGAGGCGCGCTCGCCGCAATATGACGCCTATTACCTGCAGCTCGCCAAGCTGCACGAGGCCCGCGCCACCGCCGCCGATACCGAACCGGCGCTGACGGCCTATCAGAAAGTCGCCAGTAGCCCGCTCGCCGGCCCGGCCCGCGCCGAAGCGCGCCAGGCACTCGCGGGCCTGGCGACCGAGCTTGGCCAGGCCGCAATGGCCAGGGGCGATTCCGGCAGCGCGGGGCTCGCCATCCGCTATTTCAACATCGCCCGCGAGGCCCAGCCGCAGGACCCGACCCCGATGATCGGGCTGGGCAACATCTATTTTGCCATGGCCAGCCGCGCCGGGGATGTCGACCAGCTGCACACGGCAGAGCAGGCCTATACAGACGCCCTGCAATATGCCGCCACCGATGCTCAGAAAGCGGCGGCCTATTCCGGCCGGGGCGCGACACGCGATGCGCTGGCCAGCCTGCTCGGCACCTCGCGCGAGGGCGCCATCGCGGACTATCAGGCCGCCTCCCAATTCGCCAATTCGGCAGACGCCTACCTTACCCTCGCCAAGGCCTGCGATGCGCGAGGCGACTGGGCGTGCGCCGATGACAATTACGCCAAGGGGATTGCCCGCCTGCGCGGCGATGGGGCACCGGGCAGCGTTATTGCCCAAGCCCTGATCGATCATGCCGGCGTGCGCGCCAACATGGCGCAATACTCAGCCGCCGATGTCCGCGCCCTGCTGCAGGATGCGAGCAACACCGCACCGGCCTCCGCCGATGCCGCCATCGCGCTGGCGCGTCATGACATGCGCACCGGCAACTGGTCGGCCGCAGAGACGACGCTGCGGCGGATCACGGCAGGCGGGATGGAAAATGCCACCGCCTACAGGGCCGAAGCCTGGGCCCAGCTCAGCACGCTGGCGGCGAGCCGGCCGAACCCCGACCTGACCGAAGCGGTCACCTATGCCGATGAAGCGGTGAAACTCGACAGCGCCGATCCGATCTATCGCCGTCAGGCCTGCATCGCGCGCATCTATCGCGGCGGCTCCAGCGTCACCAACAGTGCCAACAGCGCGAAATGCTCGCTCGGCACGACGCCGGAGGCGCTGCTGCTCCAGGCCATGTTCGAGATGCGCAAGGCCCAGCATGTCGGCACCAACAGCGCCAACCGCATCCGCCGCAGCGCGCGCGACACGATCGACAGCGCGCTAGCCACCGTCCAGCCGGGCGCGATGACGGATTTCGACTGGCCGTCCGAGACGACACTGGCGCCGGTCAAGACGCGCGCGATCCTGCTGTATCTGAAGGAGGCTTCGCTCGCCTGCGGCGGCAACTACACCTTCAATCTGCCGGAAGGGAACGGGCTCACGGCCGCCGATTATGCCGCCGCGCGCAACTTCCTCGACGTCTACAAGTCGCGGCTGTGCACCTGATGACAAGTTCGATGGGCGGCCTGCCCCAGAGCAGCGCGCCCGGCCAAGCGTTTATGAGGAGAGAAGTTCATGTCCAGCCAATCGTCCGGAGGCGCCCCGGTCCTCTATGAAGACCGGACCCTGTTTCCCTCCCCGGTCCAGGAACAGCCCGAACCGCCCCGGCGGGAACGAGCCGGACTGTCGGCGGCCGGCGTCCTTCTGGTCGCCGCGCTCGCCGCGGCGGTGGCCGCCATCATCGTCTGGTTTGTCATCTCGGCAGCCGGGACAGGCGCCACCACCAGCCCGGAGCTTGAGGAGTTGCGTGAGCAGAACGCCGAACTGCAGCGCCAGATCGACAGCTTCAAGGAAAGCGCGGTCGCCGACCAGATCCAGGGCCTCGAAGACCAGGTCGCGAGCCTGACGGCCGATCTGGAGGCGCGCATCGATGCCAGTGCCCGCTATCGCGAGCTGGAGAACCTGGAAGCCGACATCCAAGAGCGGCGCGACGACATCGACGAACTCCTCGCCGAACCGGAACGCCAGCGCATGCCTGACGGCGCGAAAGAGATCGACGCCGTGCCGACCTGGATTGCCGACGCCGAGAAGACGCTTCGCGATTATCTCGACTATCTCAATGAGCGCGTCGAGCAGGTCACGACCTGGCCGGCCCGCAATCCGCTTCCGCCCTGCAATGATCCGGAAAACTGCTGAGCACTTACAGGAGACCCGCCCGTGCGGGCCAATTTAATTGAACGATGGGACATGAAGTCATGAGCGACGTGAAAATACTGTTCAATACAGGCGAAGAGATGGAAAGCACCGGCAACGCCTTCCCCGACATTGCGAAACTCGAGCAGGAGTTCAATGAGAACAGCGAGTCCGACTGGACCATTCCGGAAGCCTTCCTCTGCCTCCTGCTGGAAGCCGCCTTTGCCGACGGCTCGCTGGCGATGGAGGAGAAGGAAGAGATTGCCGCGCTGGTCAAACGCTCACGCACGATGAAGCGGCTGAGCCCGCAGCAGATGGCGGCGGTAAACCAGACGGTCAATGAGCGCATGCGCGAGCGCAAGGATGGCTTGCGCGAAGCCTGCCTCGCCTTGCCGGTCGACATGCGCCTGTCGGTCTATGCCCATTGCGTCGATATCGTGCTGGCCGACCGCCAGCTGCGCGAGAACGAGGAAGACTTCCTCGCCCGCATTGCGGAGGTCATGCAGCTCGACGAGGACATGGTGAAGGCCATCCGCACGGTCATGCTGATCAAGAACCGGTACTAACGCCCTCGCCGCGCTGGCCCGTCAATTGTGAACTCGCGCCGCGTCAGCCCTTGGAGTGTCGGCTGACGCACGCTACCTTAGGGGCAGCGACTGGAGATCTGTGCCCCATGTTCCTGAACTTCTTCAATGAATTGCGCCAGGCCAAGGTGCCGGTGACGCTCAGGGAATACCTCACCCTGCTCGAGGCGATGGACAAGGATGTCATCGGCATGGAGGTCGAGGACTTCTATTATCTCTCGCGCGCGGCCCTGGTGAAGGACGAGCGCAACCTCGACAAGTTCGACCGCGTCTTCAGCCATGTCTTCAAGGGCCTCGACAGCATGCAGGATGCCGTCGACGTGCAGGAGCTGCCGGAAGAATGGCTGCGCAAGATGACGGAGAAATTCCTTACCAAGGAGGAAATGGACGAGATCGAGGCGCTGGGCGGTTTCGAGAAGCTGATGGAGACGCTCAAGGAGCGCCTCAAGGAACAGACCGAGCGCCATGAGGGCGGCAACAAATGGATCGGCACGGGCGGCACCTCGCCCTTCGGCGCGAATGGCTACAATCCGGAAGGCGTGCGCATCGGGCAGGAAAAGTCCCGCCACCGCCGGGCGGTGAAGGTCTGGGACAAGCGCGACTTCAAGAATTATGACGACAGCGTCGAGATCGGCACGCGCAACATCAAGGTCGCCATGAAGCGCCTGCGCAAATGGGCCCGCGATGGGGCCGATGAAGAACTCGACCTCGACAAGACGATCCGCAACACCGCCAAACAGGGCTATCTCGATATCGAGATGCGCCCGGAAAAGCGCAACACGGTCTCGGTGCTGCTGCTGATGGATGTCGGCGGCTCGATGGACCCGCATGTCCGCGTCATGGAAGAGCTGTTCTCGGCGGCGCGCTCCGAAATCAAGAATCTCGAATATTTCTACTTCCACAATTGCCCCTATGAGGGCCTCTGGAAGGACAATCGCCGCCGCATGAACGAACGCATCCCGACCTGGGACGTGCTGCACAAATACCCCTCCGACTACAAGGTCATCATCGTCGGCGACGCCACGATGAGCCCGTACGAGATCACCTATGCGGGCGGCTCGGTCGAGCACTGGAACGAGGAGGCCGGCGGCGTCTGGATCCAGCGCTTTGTGGAGCAGTTCCCGAACCTGGTCTGGCTCAATCCGGTCAAGTCCGGCGCGTGGGAATACACCGGCTCCATCAAGCTCATCAACGAGCTGATCGGCCCTGACCGCATGTTCGAGCTGACCCTGAAGGGCCTCGAGGATGCGATGAAGGAACTCAGCCGCTAATCTTTTCTGTCCGGGGCATTTACAGCCCCCACGGCAAGGCCTCTACTCTCGCGCCAGAAACCATGACGGGAGAGATGAATGCCGCGCGTCAAAGCCAATGGAATCGAGATCGAGTATGCCGAATACGGGTCGAAGGATGACCCGCTGATGCTGCTCATCTCGGGGTTTTCCGGACAGCTGACGCGCTGGCCGGCGGACTTCATCCAGGGCCTCGTCGATGCCGGGCGCCGGGTCGTCGTTTTCGACAATCGCGACATCGGCCTGTCGACGGAATTTACCAATGAAGTGCCGATCGCGCCGAAGGATATTGTGAAAGGTGCCGCCGCCGGTGAGCCGGTGCATGAGAAGGTGCCCTACATCCTCGACGATATGGCCGCCGATGCCGCCGCGCTGATCGCGGCGCTGGGCGCGGAAAAGGCCGACGTGCTCGGCGCGTCCATGGGCGGCATGATCGTGCAGCTCCTGGCACTCAACCACCCCGAGCGCGTGCGTACGCTGATCCCGGTCATGACCACGTCCGGCGCGCCCGGCCTGCCGCAGGCAGACCCGGACGCCCAGGCCGCGCTCACCGCCCAGCCGGAGATCCGCATGGCCGAAGCCATCGCCGAACTGGCCGTGGAGTCGCGCAAGGCGATCGGCTCGCATGAGGATGTCCGCAACAGCGACGAACAGACCCGCCGCCAGACCATCGCCGATTTCAACCGCTCCGACCGGCCGATGGGCGTTGCCCGGCAATATGCCGCCATCCTCGCCCAGCCGCGCTGGCATGAGCGCCTGTCCGGCATCACCCAGCCCACCCTCGTCCTGCATGGCGCCATGGACCCGCTGATCAAGGCCGATTGCGGGCGCGACATTGCCGAGCGTATTCCCGGCGCGGAGATCGAGGTCATCGACAAATGGGGCCATGACCTGCCGGAGAAGATCGTCCCGGTGCTGCTCAACCGCATCGTGCCCTTCCTTGGCCGGCATGTGCCAGAGGAGGCGCGTGCGGACGCGACATGAGCGAGCAAATCCTGCAGCCGATTGATACCGGCCTCTGGCTCGGAGAGGGCCCGGTGGTCAATTTTCACGGCTTTCCCTATCCCACCCGCATGATCGTCGCGCGCCTGCCGGACGGCGATTTGTGGGTCTGGTCGCCCATCGCCCTCACCGATGAGTTGAAGCGAGAGGTCGAGGCGCTCGGCCCGGTCGCGCATCTCGTCAGCCCGAATGCGATCCATTACCTCTTCCTCACGCAGTGGCACGAAGCCTGGCCGGAGGCGAAACTCTGGGGCCCGGCGGCCACGATAAAGAAATGCGACTCGCTACCCTTCGAGCCGGCGCTGGAAGACACCGCTCCCGAGGCCTGGCAAGGCGTCATCACGCAGGCCTGGTTCCGCGGCTCCTTCTTCATGGACGAGATCGCCTTCGTGCATGAGCCGACCCACACCGTCATTTTTGCCGACCTGTCGGAGAATTTCAGCGACGGCTTTCTGAAGCGCCACTGGAAGGGCTGGCAGCGCGCCATCGCGAAAGCCTGGGGCATCGTCGTCGGTAAGGGCTATGCGCCGCTGGAATGGCGGCTCAGCTGGCTGAACCGCGCGCCCGCCCGCCAGGCGCTCAGCAAGATCATGGCAAGCCATCCCGACCGGGTCATCATGGCCCATGGCGAATGGGTGGACACCGGCGGGGACGCCTATCTGCGCCAAGCCTTCGCCTGGCTGATCCGCGACTAGGGAGGAATGCGGAATGAACGATGAGACCAATCCGGTCCTGACAGAGACGGACGGTGACATCCTCACCGTCACGATCAATCGCCCGCAGGCGCGCAATGCCGTCGACCGCGACACCGCGCAGGCGCTCTACGACGCTTTCAAGGCGTTCGATGCCGATGACAGCCTGTCGGTCGCGATCCTGACCGGCGCGGGCGGCAATTTCTGCGCAGGCGCCGACCTGAAAGCGGTTTCAGAAGGCCGCGGCAATGTCACGAAACCGGATGGCGATCTCGGGCCGATGGGCCCCTCGCGGTTAAGCCTGTCCAAGCCCGTCATCGCGGCGGTCGAGGGCTATGCCGTGGCCGGCGGGCTGGAACTGGCCGTCTGGTGCGACCTGCGCGTGGTCTCCGAGACCGCCCGCTTCGGGGTCTTCTGCCGCCGCTTCGGGGTGCCGCTAATCGATGGCGGGACGATCCGCCTGCCCCGGCTGATCGGCCAGTCGCGGGCGATGGACCTGATCCTGACCGGCCGCGAAGTCGCCCCCGACGAGGCGATGAGCATCGGCCTGGCCAACCGCCGGGCCCCGGCGGGCGAAGCCCTCGCCGCAGCCAAGACGCTCGCGCACGAGATCGCCGCCTTCCCGCAGCACTGCCTGCGCGCCGACCGGCTGTCGGCCCTGACGCAGTGGAGCCTCGATGAAGAGACCGCCCTGAAAGCCGAAGTCGCCGGCGGGCTGGAGGTGATCCAGTCGGGCGAAACGGTCTCGGGCGCGACCGCCTTCAAGTCCGGCAAGGGCCGCCACGGGGCGTTCTGAACGGCGTTTGCCGGGCGCATCCGGTTTTTGCCCGCGCTCATCCTGAGCGAAGTCGAAGGACGAGCGCTATGGCCTATTCCTGGGTGACCAAAGCCCTGCGCGCCGCCTGCAGCGCATCGTCAAACGTCGCGACAATCTCGACGGGATAAGGCATCGCGGCCCCCGCCTTGTCAGACCGCTCCTGCGAAACGGCCCGCTCTTGCGGATCCTCGATCACATAGATCACCCGCCTCACCTTTTCAGCCAACCGGGCCCGATTGGCCTTGAGCCAGAGAATGAAGACCTTCCCTGCCTCTGGATGAGGTTGTTGTGCTGTGTCGATGATGAGGCTGAAAGGGGTGGCGCGCGCCAGCAAGGCACCGAAGGCATCCGTCCACGCCTCGGCCTGCGCGGCGGTTTCAAGCTTGAGACCCGCGCACTGATAGATTCCCGGCTCAACCTCTTCGAACCATTCAGACATTCATCACTCCTCCAACCGCAAGCGCCGACTGCGAACGGACGCGCTCTGTAACAGGACATGACCGGTCCTAACATGAACTGCGAATGAGAGTCATTCTTAATTTTGAGGGTGTTTTGCCTGCCGTCTTGAAGATGACACGCGCTTCACATGGAGAGCTACCAGCCCCCACCGCCGCCGCCGCCTCCGCCGCCGCCCGAGAAGCCGCCGCCACCGGAGCCCGAGGAGCTTGAGCTTTGCGGCATGGCGCTCGTCACGGCCGAACTCATCGAGGCGACCATCGCCCTGTTGAAGCTGGAATAGGAGCCATAGCGGCCCATATGGCCCCAGGCCGGATGATAGCTGGCCGCCTCTTCCGGCAGCACTTTCTCGAAATACTTCGTCCAGGGCTTCTCCACGCCGAGCGCGATGGCATAAGGCAGGAATTTTTCATACCGCTCGGTCGTCATCGGCGGGGGCTGGCCGGAGCCGACATCGGCGACATTGAGCTGCAGCTTCTCGGCCTTCTCCATATAGAGCTTGAAGCCCTCGATCTCGGTGCGCACGTCCTGGCCCTTCGGCGTCGGTGCGGGCATCAGATACATGAAGACGCCATTCATCACGACGATGGCGAGGACCAGCCCTGTCAGCAGCGGCGTCCAGCCGGTCGCCTGCAGGATGGCCCAGACGATAGCCGCGCCCGAAAGCGCCACGGCGAAGATCGTGTAGCCGACATTCCATTTGAAATAGTCCGATCCGAACCGGCGCGAGACCCGCTTGCGAAAGCTCATATAGGCCTTGGTGAAGGCCGAATTGTATTTCCCGCCCAGCATGACCGGCCCGCCAGACAGCAGCTTGCGTTCAAGCAGGGCCTCTTCACTCGCGAGCGGGGCCGTGCCTTCGGATTTCGGTGTCAGCGCGATCTTCTTCTTGTCCTTGGCATAGATCTCGACGCGGCCCTTGATGCCCAGATTGACCAGCGTCGCGATCAGCGCGTCATGGTCGTGGAAACCGCGATGATAGATGTGGTGAGCCGCTGCCGGGGAATAGCCTTCCGGCGCCTCATAGCGGGCAAAGACCGGCCCCTTGGGCGGATCGACGCCGACCAGCCGCCAGGAACGGTAGAGGAAGTAGAACACCCCGCCGAGCGAGACGAGCAGGATGACGACCGCGCCATAGCGCTGCCACCAGAGCGCGCTCTTGTCGGCCGCGCTCGGCGGATCGATCACGCCTTTCTCGATGGCAAGCGAGATTGTGAAGCCTTCCTCGCGGCCCAGCGGCTCGGTCGTCTCGAAGGCAAACGCATCGCCCTCGCGCCGGAAGCGGTAAGCCGAGCCGCGCGCACCCTGCCCGCCGGTATAGCCGTTCTGCTCGACCATCTGCGCCCCGTCCGGAAACGTCACGCGGGCCGTCGCGGTCAGGATCGGGAAGGCCCAGTAGCTGCCGGTGACGTTCCAGTAGAGTTCGTCGAATTCGTCGAAATAACGGATCTGGTTCTTCACCCGATAGCGGATCGCGTAGACATGCGGCTCACGGCTGAGCTGGCGGTCCGGGTCGCCGATCCGGATGCGCCAGGCATTGCCGTCCGTCGTGGTTTCATAGGGCTCGCTCTGGCCGTCGCGCTGTACCGACAGCACGTCGTAATCATAGCGCAGCCGGTCGCCATCCTGGGTAAAATAACGCGGCAGGTCGCGGAAGATGCCGCGGCGGATCTGGTTGCCCTCGACGGTGACATTGATCGTCTCGGTGACGACGATGTCGCCATCCTGCTCGACCGCGATGGCCACGTCGAACCGGTTGATCACCTCTTCGGCCATGGCCGTCAGGCCAAGTGACACAGCCGCGATGAAAAGCAGAGCGACCCGCAGCATCAGCGCCCGTCCCCGAAGCCGACCTCCGGCACCGCACGGTCGGACGTCTCCACCTCGAAGAAGGTCGCCTGGCGGAAACCGAACACGCCGGCAACGAGGCTCGCCGGGAAGCTCTCGACCAGCGTGTTCAGCTCTCGTACCGCGCCATTATAGAAGCGCCGCGCCATCTCGATCTTGTTCTCGGTGTCGGAAAGCTCATCCTGCAACTGGCGGAAATTCTCACTCGCCTTGAGGTCGGGATAGGCTTCAGCGACCGCCATCAGCCGTCCGATGGGCTGCGACAGCGCGCTCTCGGCCGCCCCGCGCGCCCTGGCATCGTCGCCGGCCTGCTGGGCCTGGCTGCGCTTTTCCGTCACCTCCTGGAAGAGCTGGCGCTCATGGGCGGCATAACCCTTCACCGTCTCCATAAGGCTCGGAATGAGATTGGCCCGGCGCTTCAGCTGCACATCGATATCGGCCCAGCCATTGCGGACCATCTGGCGCTTGCCAACCAGCATATTGTAGACAACGACCAGCCCGGCCAGAAGGGCGATCGCGATCAGTGTCAGGATGATCAGTCCCGTCATCGCCGCTCCCCTCTCCTCATGGCTGCGACGGGTGTGACTATCGGGCAAGTCGGCCGGCCTGTTAAGGGCCGAATGCCGCTGGTTGCGGGGAAATGGGCGTGAGGCGGGCCGGCCTGACGGCATCGCGTGATTGACGGCTGTGGCGATCGGGGCCAAACCCTCGCGCCATGACTGATGCGCCTGCCACCCGCAAGCACGGCAAGAATGCCTTCCTGTTTGTCATCGTCTGCGTGGCGATGGACATGATCGGCTTTGGCATCATCGTGCCCGTCATCCCGTCGCTCCTGGAAGAGCTGACCGGCAAGGGTGCCGCCGATACCGTGGTCATCGGAGGGATGCTGACCGCGCTCTACGGCGTGCTGAACTTCCTGACCATGCCTTTCATCGGCAATCTGTCGGACCGGTTCGGGCGCCGCCCCGTCCTGCTCGTCTCGATTGCGACCCTCGGCGTGGACTTCATGATCATGGGCTTCGCTCATTCGGTCTGGCTGCTCTTTATCGGCCGGGCGCTGACCGGCATCTCCTCAGCGACCTTCTCGACCGCCAATGCCTATATCGCCGACGTGACCGAGCCGGAAAACCGCGGCCGGGCCTTCGGCATGATCGGGGCCGCCTTCGGGATCGGCTTCATCATCGGCCCGGCGATTGGCGGCTGGCTCGGCTCGATCGACACCCGCCTGCCCTTCTTCGGGGCAGCTGTGCTGTCGCTGCTCAATTTCTGCTACGGCTTCTTCGTCCTGCCGGAGTCGCTTGCCCGTGAAGACCGGCGCGCCTTCGACATCCGCCGCGCCAACCCCTTCGGCGCCATCAAGCACTTCGCCAAACTGCCCAAGGTGGCCTGGTTCATCGTGGCCTATGGCTTCTTCATGTTCGCCCATTCCGTTTTCCCGGCGACCTGGAACTTCTATGGCGAGATCCGCTACGATTGGGGCGAAGCCGAGATCGGCCTGTCGCTCGCGCTGATCGGGCTGGGCTCGGCGGTGACGCAAGCCGCCCTGATCGGCCCGGCCATCAAGCGTTTCGGCCCGGTGAGCACCGCCTTTGGCGGCCTGATGATCACCACGGTGGCCTGCTTTCTTTATGCGCTGGCGACGAATGACTGGATGGCCTATGCGATCATCCCGTTCGGGGCGCTGGGCGGGGTGTTCGGCCCGTCGATCAACCAGATCATGTCGGGGCTCACGCCGCGCAACGCGCAGGGCGAGCTGCAGGGGGCAACCGCCAGCCTCAACGCCTTCTCGATGATCTTCGCGCCGCTCGTCATGACGCAGACGCTGCACACCTTCGCCGCCGACGACGCCCCGGTCTACTTCCCGGGCGCGGCCTTCCTGCTGGCGGCCGTCCTGACCGGCCTCGCGCTCATTCCCTTCTGGTTCGGCGTGCGCGCCAATCGCGAGGAAGTCGCCGAGCTGGCCCCGGCCGAGTAGGCCGCCATCCAAAAAAGGGCAGAGCCTCAGACGGCCCTGCCCCTTTTCGCAGATGAGATGTCCTCAGGCACCCTTCTTGGTCGCCATGCCGGCAATCACGCCAAGGATGGCGCCGCCGACGCCGCCTTCCAACAGGTCCTGGATATGGCTCATGATACCGGCACCGAGCAGGTCTCCGAGGCCGGCGGCATCTGCGCCATAATGTCCGCCCAGGCCGCCGACGATCCCGCCAATGACACCGCCCGTACCGCTGCCCCCGAAGATTTTCGAGATGACGGGGCCGAGCACGCCGCCGCCAATGGCACTCAGGATGAGTGGTAGATACTGTTCCATGGTTTTCCTCCCAGTCCGGAGGCTGTTTGTTTTCTTTGCCTCCAGGACCCAGAAAAATCGAATTCCGCATGTTTTTCCAGTAAAACTTGGTCTCTGGTCGGCTGGCAAAGTCTCGTCTAAAGACGGGGACGATGACCACCCGACGACCTGCTCTCTTCCTTGACCGCGATGGCGTGCTGAACGTCGACCGCGGCTATGTCAGCCGTGTCGAGGACTTCGAATGGATCGAGGGCGCCATTGATTGCGTCGCGAATTTCAAGCGCCGCGGCTGGTTCGTCTTCGTCGTGACCAACCAGTCCGGCATCGCCCGCGGGCTCTACACCGAAGAGGACATGCAGACGCTGCACGCGCATATGGCCGAAGAGCTCGAAAAGGCCGGCACCGCCATCGACCACTTCTATTATGCGCCCTGGCACGAAGCCGGCGAGATCGCGCGCTATCGCCGGGAGAGCATCGACCGCAAGCCCGGCCCCGGCATGCTGCTGCAGGCCATGGCCGACTTCCCGGTCAACCGCGAGCAGAGCTTCCTGATCGGCGACAAGCAGACCGACATGGAGGCCGCGCGTGCCGCTGGCGTCGGGGCCTTCCTGTTTACCGGTGGCAATCTCGCCACCTTCGCGGAATGGGCGCTGGCCAGTTTCGAAGACGGCGTGCGCGGCTAGACACCTTTCCCAATCGTCAGATCGCCCCAGGCGCGCCCTCTTGACACCTCACAAACATAACATGTTATATAACATGTTTGGAAGGGAGCCGTGCATGGACAGCGACATCCTCGAAATGAGCGGACACCTCGCTCTCGGCAGCCGGTTGAAGCGGCTTGCCGAACGCATGCAGGCCGATGCCGGGCGCGCCCACCAGGCGCTTGGCTATCCCATGCAGCCGAGCCAGTTTTCCCTGCTTGTCGCGCTGGACCGGTATGGCCCGATGACAGTCGGGGAAGCGGTGGAACGGCTACAGGCCAGCCAGCCCGGTGTCACCCGCATCCATAACAGCCTGAAGGAACAGGGCTTTACCGAGCTGAGCCCGGTCGATGGCGACCGCCGGGCGAAAAGCATCAGCCTGACCGCTGACGGCAAGGCCGCCGTCGCCCGTATGCGACAGGAAATCTGGCCGCATATCGAGGCGGCTGCGCGCGAGATCTGCGCCGGGCCCGATGGCGATGTTCTGACCCTGCTGCACCGGATGGAGACCGCCATGAACGAGACCTCGCTCTATGACCGCATTGTCGCAAGCTACAACAGGCACAGCATGCCCGGCCTGTCGATCGTCGGCTATGACGACAGCCTCGCCCGGGATTTCTACGAGATCACGCGCGAATGGGTCGAGGGCATGTTCTCGCTCGAAGACAATGACCTGCTGCTGATGGAAGACCCGAAAGGCAACATCATCGACAAGGGTGGCATCATCCTCTTCGTGAAGGATGAGACCCTCGGCATCATTGGCACCTGCGCGCTGATGCCGGTGGGGGATGGCAGTTTCGAGCTGACCAAGATGGGCGTGCGCGCCTCGGCACGAGGCCGCAAGGCCGGGGAATTCCTGCTCCGGGAAATCCTGAACCGCGCACCGGGCCTCGGCATCGACGAGCTGTTCCTGCTGACCAACAAGAAGTGCGAAGCCGCGATCCACCTCTATGAGAAGGCGGGCTTTACCCATGATGCCGGCCTGTTGGCCCGCTATGGCGGACGCTATGAACGGGCCAATGTCGCCATGACCTATGACCTGACGGCCTGAGCCCGCCCTTATAGCGGCTTCAGCGTCTTACCATTCATCCCGCCCATACGGCAGACTTCCATCCACTCGTCTTCCTTGACCGGCTGCACCGACAGGCGGAACGAGGTCACCAGCGCCATGTCGGCCAGTTTTTCATTGGCCTTCACATCCTTGAGTGTCACCGGCTCGGGCATGTCTGTCACCGCGCGGATATCGACGCAATCCCAGCGCTCGTCATCGGTGGTGGAGTCGGGGTGGCTTTCGGCACAAATCTCTACAATCCCAACGACTTCCAGCCCCTTGTTGGAGTGGTAGAAAAAGCCGAGATCGCCCTTCTTCATGTCGCGCATGAAATTGCGCGCCTGATAGTTGCGAACCCCGTCCCACTCGGTGCCTTTCTTGCCCGCCTTCTTCTGGGCATCCCAGCCCCATTTGAACGGTTCGGACTTGAACAGCCAGTACGCCATGAAACCTCCGTCGAATCGTCTTTCCGCCCTCACATAAAGCAGTTCGGAGAGATTTCGACTAGGAGGCCCCCGCCGATTGCCGGCAGGCCTGGCGCACCAGGGGCTCGAGCGCATCCCAGCCCTTATAGGCGCGCACCTCTGGGGCCGCGCCGATCCAGGCATCCTCGAAGGTCTCACGAATATCGGGATCGGCGAGGATCGGCATAAGCGGGTCCATGCAGACCCGGATGGTAAAGCAGATGGCGCCGGTTTCCGGCAGCTTGCGGAGGGTCTGGCGTTCGACGCGCAGGAAGAGCTGCTCCGGCGTCATGCCCTCCGGGCTGGGGCGTTCGGGCGTATAGCGCGTGCCTTCGGGCTGGATCGTCCAGTTGAAGCGTTCAAGCACGCGGTCGGGCTGCAGGCCGTCAAAGATGCGGTTGATGCGCGTGGCAAGCTCCGGGTCCCCGCCCGGGACCGGGTGATGCAGGCTGTCGAGCGCCAGGCCGATCTGGTCTTCCGGCCACCAGTAGGTCGGTGCCGCCACGGCCGCCGCGGTAAGAACCCAGGCGCCATCGGTATCGCGCTCCAACAGGCAGAGATCGTCGGACACCAGCGACGCGGCCGCCTCGACGGCATTCTCCCAGCTGTGATGCGGCGACCGGCCGATCGCCTCGCCGATCATCGAAAGGAGTTCGCGTGCCGGCTCGCCGTCGGTCTCGCCAAGCACCGTATCGTGCGGGCGTGTGGCCATGACGATCCGCTTACCGGGCAGCCAGGTGTCCTTCTCGGTGTCCGGCAGCAGCCAGCGGCTTTCTGGAATCGGCTTCAGGCCGGGCGCGATCCGGGGCGGCCCCTGCAGGAAAGGCAGATAGGGCGGCTGTCTAGGCGACACGGGCGGCTCCCCAGCAGACAAAGCCGGCAATCTTCGGCGTCTTCGGCAGATACATCGTCTCCATGCCTTCAAGCGCAAAGCCCGCGCCGGTCAGCATCTGGCCAGTATCGCGGGTCAGGTGACAGCCCCCGGCGAGCGGTTTCCAGACCGGTTCGATGCGGCGCTGCCATTTGGCGATGCCCTCATCGGGCGCCAGGCCATGCTCGGAAAACAGAACTTCGCCCCCTGGCTTCAGGACGCGGCGGGCCTCGCTGAGCGCGCCTTCCCAGTCGGGGATGGTACAGAGAACGAAGGTAATGATGACGGTGTCGATAGAGTTGTCCTCGAGCGGGACGGCCTCGGCGCCGGCTTCCATGAACTCGATCCGGTCGCGCCATCCCAGCGCTTCGGCTTTCTTCTGCGCGCGCTTGATCATGCCGCCGGAGGGCTCCAGCGCGTAGAGTCGCTCGACATCCTGCTGGCTGTAATAATCGAAATTCGTGCCCGACCCGCAGCCGAGTTCCAGCACTTTTCCCCGGGCGCGCGGCACGACCTTGGCGCGCTGCTTCATGATGGGCTTGGTCGAACAGGCGCAGGAGACAAGCGGCGGAACGACGTATTTCTCCCACAGGCCCATTGTCGTCAGTTCTCCCGGTTCAGTGCGCGCCGCGCTGCCTCATTGCCCGGCTTCAGCACAAGGGCATCCTGCGTCAGGGCGACATCATAAGACAAGCCATCGCCCATCGGGGCATAGACCGCCGAGCCGAACTGCGTGCCCTCCATGCCGAAGGTCGAGCCCTGCTCTTCCGCCAGCGCATAGACATCAAGGCCCGGATTCTTCGAGAGCGCCAGGCCGTTGCTCGTCGCCTCGCTGATCGTTGCGGTATTGTAGCGGCGGCTTTCGCGGCCTTCCATGTAGTCCAGCCGGTAGACGCTGTCATAGCCGAGCATGTTGGCCATCGGCTTGAAGGTGATGACGCGGGCGCCCATCGAGAATTCGTCGCCGCGCAGGATGCAGTCTTCCTCGCTGCCATCCTCGACAAAACAGGTCACCGCATCGCCTTCGGCCAGCAGCACGCGGACGCGATAGGCATTTGCCTCGCCGGCCACGGCATCGAAGGTCACCTGTGCGACGGGGCGTTCATAGGTCAGGCGCTTATAGGTCTGCAGGTTCAGCCCGGCAAAAGTGCCGACCCCGGCCGCGCCCAGAAACCCGATGCCGAAGAGAAAGCGCAGGCCACCGGCGGCCACGCGCAGCTTCATCAGCCGGCCCATGCCGGCAAAGGTCAGCATCAGGCCGATAACACCGGCCAGTGCGGGCAGGATCCACCAGATCAATCCCATTGCGCTCCCTCTCCGCTGGCCGTTGCCGGCCCGTCCGCCAACTTTGTAGCGCAGGCCGTCCGTTTACCAAACACGTCTTTGCCACGCGGCCGGTCTGGCACACAAACGCGGCGAGATTGGGAAGGTTTCGCCAGGGCGGAGGGGCTTGTCCGCCCCGGTCACATGAGCGCGCGAGGGCACGCGCCTAGTGCGTGGCGAGCGCGTCTACGGCGAAGGGATCGTTCGACGGATCGTCATTCCAGTCATACTCGGCGACGCGGGCGACATTCTCGGCCTTCTCGCGGCCCTCGATCATCTCGACGAGCCCGATCGCCATGTCGATGCCTGCCGAAATCCCCGATGAGGTGATGTACTTTCCATCCACGACCCAGCGGGCCTCGCCCTGCCATATGACATCGTCATCCTGGCTCGTCGCGAATGTCCACGCCATCTTGTTGGATGTCGCCTTGCGTCCATCGAGCAGGCCCGCCTTGGCGAGTACGGCAGAGCCTGTGCAGACCGACGTGGTGAACTCGGTCCCCTCGTCTTGCGAGCGCAGGAAGTCGAGCATGGCGGGATTGTTCACTTCCGTGCGGGTGCCCATGCCGCCCGGGATCATGATGATGTCGAACTGCGGCGCAGTCTCGAACGAATAGCGGGTGACGGTCTCTATGCCCTGGGCCGACATGACCGTGCCCCCATGCTCTGAAACCGTGACGATCTCATAATCGTCGAGACGGCCCCACATCTCCACAGGCCCGAAGACATCGAGCGTCTCGAATTTCGGGAAAAGCACGATGGCCAGCGTCTTTGTCTTTGAAGGAGATTGGGAAGGGGGCGCGGCCGCCTGCCCACTGGCCAGCGATGGACCGGAAGCAAGCGCAAACGCGAGCGCGATGGAGCGGAAGGCGGCGAGCAGGCGTGTCATGCGAAGGGGCTCCATCTGTCGAAACTACGGATCATGAAACTACCGGCCATAGTGTTTGCAAAGCCAAGAGGCGGAACCGTCTGGCGCCCTATGCATGGGGCTGATGACAAGAAATGGAGCGTCATTGCCGCTGAGGAAGGCAAAAAAATAGCGGGGCCATGAAAGACCCCGCTATAAAGCTCTACCTTCACCCCGTATCGGGGTGGGCAGAAACCGGCTTCAAGTCTGGGAGGATGCTGAAAGCCAGTCGCTCCATATCTTTGAATGGGGAGGGCTTTCGTCAAGGATCCATATAGCAGTCACGATAAATTATGTCAGTGATCGCTGCGATGTCCCGGCAATTGGGCACAATTGCCTGCAATCCGAACAAAAACGGGGGCGAACAGGCTCGAAATCCGTTATGGCGAGGGATCATCGCCCGCAAATGCTACGGATCGCCGTCTTGCCTCTCCCCGCTGGCGGGCGCATGGTGCCCGGCAACTGAAGAAGGAGGGGAGCCTTGCCCGTGAAACGACACCTGATACCCGCCGCCTGCATGCTGGCGCTCGCCATGCCTGCCCTGGCCCAGGACAAGACAGACGACAGCCGCAAGTTCACCGCCGAGCGCGTCTTCGACCTGGAATACGCGACCAGTCCGCAAATCTCTCCAGACGGCAGCAAGATCGTCTATGTGCGCCATTCCATGGACCAGCGCAGCGACCAGGATCGCGGCGACCTCTGGATCATCGACGTGAAATCGGGCGATCAGCGCCCCCTCGTCACCGGCGGTCCTCCGGCCAGCGGGCCGGTCTGGTCCCCGGAGGGCGACAAGCTTCTCTATTCCACCGTGAAGGATGGCAAGCCCGAGCTGCGCCTGCTCTATCTCGACAGCGGCGACAGCTTCTCGCTCGCCCAGTTCGAGGAAGGCCCGCGCGGGGCGGCCTGGTCGCCGGATGGCAGCAAGATCGCCGTCTCCATGTTCGTGCCGGGCGACAAGCCGAGCTTTGCCACCCCGCCGGACCAGCCGGAAGGCGCGGAGTGGAACGATCCGGTCAAGGTGATCGACGATCTGACCTTCCGTTTCGACGGCCAGGGCTATCTTGAGGATGGCACCGAACAGGTCTTCGTGCTGTCGGCCTCCGGCGGCTCGCCCCGCCAGCTGACCGATGGCGAAGCCGACATGTCCAACCCGGTCTGGCTCGACGATGACACGCTGCTGGTGACCGGCAACAAGGCCGAGGACCGTGACATCGACACCGTCGAGAGCGAGATCTACGCGCTGGAACTGTCCGACCTCTCCATGCGCGCCCTCACCAGCCGCGACGGCCCGGACCAGTCACCGGTCGTCTCCCCGGACGGCAAGACCATCGCCTTCCGCGGCTATGACGATCACGTCCTCGCCTATGAGCAGGCCAATCTCTACCTGATGGATGCCGACGGCTCCAATGTCCGCGAGATCGCCGCCGACCTCGACATCTCGATGGGCCACACCGAATGGGCCCCGAACGGGCGCAGCCTGTATGTGCAAGGCGAGAATGCCGGCAATATCGACCTCTTCGAGATCACGACCGGCGGGAAATCCTCCATTGCCGTGACCGGGCTGGGCGGCACCTCGATCGGCCGGCCCTATGCCGGGGCCGACTTCTCGATCTCGCAGACCAACCGCCCGGTCATTGCCTATACGGCCGGCTCCCCGAACACGCCCTCGGAAGTCGCCGTGACCGGCCGGAACGTCGAGAACCGCGTGCTGACCTCGCTGAATGACGATGTCCTGCCTTATCTCGACATGGCGAAGGTCGAGGAATTCAAGGTCTCCTCCAGCCATGACGGGCGCGAGATCGAGGCCTGGGTCGCCCTGCCGCCCGGCTTCGAGGCCGATGGCAGCTATCCCATGATCCTCGAGATCCATGGCGGCCCCTTCTCCATGTACGGGCCGTTCTTCGCTGCCGAAATCCAGCGCTATGCCGCCGAAGGCTATGTCACCGTCTGGGCCAATCCGCGTGGCTCGACCGGCTATGGCGAGGAATTCGCCCAGCTGATCGACAAGGCCTATCCGAGCCAGGACTATGACGACCTGATGAGCGTCGTCGATGAAATGGTCTCGCGCAATTACGTCGATCCCGAGCGGCTCTTCGTCACCGGCGGCTCAGGCGGCGGCGTTCTCACCGCCTGGATCGTCGGCAAGACCGACCGGTTCGCCGCGGCCGCGACCATCAAGCCGGTCATCAACTGGCTGACCATGGCGCTCTCCGGCGACATCGCACCCTATGTCTGGCGCCACTGGATCCGTGAGGACCCGTGGGAAAATCCGGACGCCTATTGGGAGCTTTCCCCGATCAGCCTGGTCGGCAATGTCGAAACACCGACGCTTGTCATGGTCGGCGAGGAAGACTACCGCACCCCGGCCTGGGAAGCCGAGCAGTTCTATACCGCGCTGAAGCTGCGCGGCATCGATACCGCGCTCATCCGCGTGCCGGGCTCGCCGCATTATATTGCCGGACGTCCGAGCCGTCTCATCGCCAAGACGGACAACATCATGGGCTGGTTCGAGAAATACGATCCGGTCAAGACGGATGAGAGCGAAAGCGAGGCGGGCGAGGCCGAATAGGCGTCGCCGCTAAGGCCCAGAGAGGCGGCGCTGGCCCCCGCGCGCGGGGTTGGCGCCGACCTTCTCGGTCCAGCCCATCGCCTTGTAGGCCTTCAGCGCCTTCTGGTTCTGCTCGTCGACATCGAGCTGCAGCGAGGCGCGTGCAAGATCCCGCGCTACGGCCAGGAGACCGCTGGCGACGCCGCAAAGACGCCAGTCATCATGCACGAAGAGATGGGCGACATAGGCCTTTTCACGCTCGAGCGTCAGGAAGCCGATGATCCCGGCCTGCGCCTCATGGGCGACCAGACAGTCGCATCCGCTCAGCGTGCGGCGCAGGCGCAGCACTTCATCGGTCTCAGGCCGGCGCCAGGGAAATTCGACAAGGCAGGATTTGAACACCGCCTCGATACCGGCATGATCCGACGTCGTCCTCAGTCGGATATGCCAGCCGGCAGCACGGTGTGACATCAGCTCCATGAGAAAAGATTAAGCTCAAATTTCAGGGGCGTCGATACCGTCATTGCACGTATGACTGGTAATGGCCCGCCGGCCGGCACACCCGGGCAGAGCGCTTGCCAAAGCCGGCAGCCCGGCGGATAGTCTCCTCCAGCGTGGAGGAGGAGACGCCATGAAACCTGTCCTGACCGGCCTTGCCCTGAGCGGGCTCGCCCTGCCGGCCGGCGCCGAGATCGTCGCCGCCAGCCCAAGCCACTACACGCTGAAGCACGAAGCGATGTCGACGCTGTCGCCGGAGGATATGTGGGAGCGGCTGATCCAGCCGGAGACCTGGTGGTCGCCCGATCACACCTGGTCGGGCGATGCGGCCAATCTCTCGCTCGACCCGCAGGCCGGCGGGCTGTGGCAGGAAGCGTGGGAAGGGAGTTCGGTCGCCCACGGAACGGTTCTGACCGTGATGGAGGGCAAGATGCTGCGCCTCGACGCCCCGTTCGGCCCGCTTCAGGGCATGGGCGTGACTGTCATCTGGACGATCACGATCAAACCCGACGGCAACGGCTCGCACGTCACCTTCGAGGAAGTCGCCAATGGCGCCCAGGCCAGCGCACTTGACCAGATCGCTCCGGCCGTGGACGCGGTGAAGCAGGAAGCCATCACACGCCTGACAGCCCCCGCCGCAGAAGACTAGGCGTTCGCGGCAGCCTTGGCGGCGCGCTTGCGTTCATGCGGGTCGAGGTGGATCTTGCGCAGGCGGATGGATTTCGGCGTCACCTCGACCAGCTCGTCCTCGGCGATATAGGCCAGCGAGCGCTCCAGCGTCATCTGCAGCGGCGGGGTGAGGCGCACGGCCTCATCGGTGCCGGAGGCGCGGACATTGGTGAGCTTCTTGCCCTTCATGACATTGACCTCAAGGTCATTGTCGCGGGTGTGCTCGCCGATGATCATGCCCTGATAGACCTTGTCGCCCGGATGGATCATCATCGGGCCACGGTCTTCCAGGTTGAACAGCGCGAAGGCGACGGCCTCGCCCTGGTCCATGGAGACGAGCACCCCGGTGTGACGGCCCTTGATCGCGCCCTTGTACGGCGCGTATTCAAGGAAGACGCGGTTCATGATGGCGGTGCCGCGCGTATCGGAGAGCAGCTCGCCCTGATAGCCGATCAGCCCGCGCGTCGGCGCATGGAAGACCAGCCGTGTCCGGCCCGCGCCAGACGGCTTCATCTCCATCATGTCGGCTTTGCGCTCATTGAGCTTCTGCACGATGATACCGGTATGCTCGTCATCGACATCGATGACGACTTCCTCGACCGGTTCGAGCTTCTCGCCCGTATCCGGATCTTCCTTCATCACGACCTTGGGCCGCATCACGCCGAGTTCGAAGCCTTCGCGGCGCATGGTCTCGATCAGGACAGACAGCTGCAGCTCGCCCCGGCCGGAGACGGTAAAGGCCTCGGCTTCGGTCGAGCGCTCGACCTTCAGCGCGACATTGCCCTCGGCCTCTTTGACCAGCCGGTCCCAGATCATCCGTGAGGTGACCTTCGTGCCCTCGGTGCCGGCGAGCGGGCTGTCATTGACGCGGAAGGTCATGGAGAGCGTCGGCGGATCGATGGGCTGGGCCTCGATCGGCTCGTTGACGGACGGGTCGACGAAGGTGTCGGCCACGTTCGCCTTGGCAAGCCCGGCCAGCGAGACGATGTCGCCGGCATGGCCTTCCTCGATGGGCTCGCGCCCGAGGCCGCGGAAAGCCAGCACCTTGGAGACACGCCCCTGCTCGACCAGTTCGCCGTCGCGCGAGAGCACCTTAACCGTCTGGTTCGGCTTCACCGTGCCCGAGGTGACGCGCCCGGTCAGGATGCGGCCGAGGAAGTTGTCGGCGGAAATGGTGGTGGCCAGCATGCGGAACGGGCCTTCCTCGGTCTTCGGCTCCGGCACGTGATGGGTGACGAGATCGAAGAGCGCGGACATGTCCTCTTCCGGCTTCTCATAGTCGAGGCTCATCCAGCCATTCTTGGCCGAACCGTAGAGGATCGGAAAATCGAGCTGGTCGTCATCGGCACCGAGATCGGCGAACAGATCGAACACCTCGTTGATGACATAGTCGGGCCGGGAATCCGGCTTGTCGATCTTGTTGACCGCCACGATGGGGCGCAGGCCCACCTTCAGCGCCTTGCCGACCACGAACTTGGTCTGCGGCATCGGGCCTTCGGCGGCATCGACCAGCACGATGGCCCCGTCGACCATGTGCAGGATACGCTCCACCTCGCCGCCGAAATCGGCGTGGCCGGGCGTGTCGACAATGTTGATGCGCGTATCGCCCCAGACCACCGACGTCGTCTTGGCGAGAATGGTGATGCCGCGTTCCCGCTCCAGGTCGTTGGAGTCCATCATCCGGTCTTCGGTCTGCTCGTTCTCGCGGAAGGTGCCGGACTGTTTCAGCAGGCAGTCGACCAGCGTGGTCTTGCCATGGTCAACGTGGGCGATGATCGCGATGTTGCGAAGCGCGGTAGGCTCAGTCATGGGAGGGGTAGCTTTCAGCAAAGGCGTGTTTGGCGCCCCTGTACACGGGGTTGGCCCCAAAAGCGAGGCTTGACACGCATGTTCTCGGAACGGCCTAGAGGAGATGGCCGTTAACTATGCTCGCCGCGGACAGGGAGCGACAGCGCATGCGCTATATCGAGAAGAACCTCTCGGAAGACGAGGAGGTGCTCTACTGGGGCGAGTTTCACTGGCTCTGGTATGCCCGGGCCTGGGCGGCGCTGATCATCTTTGGCATCCTGATCATCGGCATCATCTATTTCATCTACGAGATGCTGCGGCTCAAAACGACGGAATTTGCCGTCACCAGCCGCCGCATCGTGATGAAACGGGGCATCCTGTCAGCCCATGTCGACCAGCTCTCACTCTCCTCCATCGAGGGCGCCGACCTCGACCAGGGCATTATCGGGCGCATCTTCGGATTCGGCAGTCTCGAGATCGAGGGCCGCGGCGAAGGCGAGATCCGTTTTCCGCCTATGGCCAGGCCGGGCGCCTTCCTGAAAGCCGCCAACAATGCCAGCAACCGGCATGACATGGCCTCGGTCGACCGCCTCGCCCACGAGATCGAGGAGCACGGCCATCATGAGCATTAGGCCCCACCTGAATTAAAACGTTTTCAGGCCGGAACAGCCTGCCTTCTCCCGTCGTTGTTAAGAAAATCGGTTGCCAGACGCGACCGCCATTTCCCGCAGAATGCGACAAGGAGATTTTCATGACCCAGAGAGCTGAAGGCAAGACACTCGCCATCCTCGCCACCGACGGGTTCGAAGAGGTCGAGCTGACCTCCCCGAAGGAAGCGATGGAGAATGCCGGCGCGAAGACCGTCGTCGTCTCGCTCAAGTCCGGCGAGATCCAGGCCAACCAGCACCGGGAGCACGGCATCAAGGTGAAGGTCGACAAAACGCTGGACGAGGTGAAGGCTGAAGACTTCGACGCCCTGCTCATCCCCGGCGGCCTGTTCAATCCGGACGCCCTGCGTGTCGAGCAGAAGGCGCTCGATTTCGCCTCTGCCTTCTTCGAGCAGAAGAAACCCGTCTTTGCCATCTGTCACGGACCGCAGGTCCTGATTTCCGCAGGGCTCGTCAGCGGCCGTCAGATGACCGGCTTCAAGGCGATCCAGCAGGATCTCAAGAATGCCGGCGCCCTCGTCTCCGACGAACAGGTCGTCGTCGACGAAGGCCTCGTGACATCCCGCAATCCCGACGACCTGCCCGCCTTCAACCGCAAGATCGTGGAAGAAATCTGCGAGGGCAGGCACGACGGTCAAAGGGATTCGGTCGCAGCGTAATCTCATCCCCTCGCGAAACGACCGATCGGGAGCGCCTCTCTAGAAAGGGAGGCGCTCTTTTTTTATTCCTGCGAGCGTTTCTTCACCGCATCCTGCCAGACCGAATAGATGAAAGTGGCCGACCAGGTCAGGATCATGAAGCCGCCCAGCGACTGCATCATCGAGATGATCCGGATGGCGCCATCGGTCTTCAACTGGGTGAAGCCCAGCGTGACGAAGTTCATGCCGGAGAAGTAGATCAGGTCACCGAAGGAGCCGGTATAGGCTCCGCTGAGGGTGCCGAACCACGCGCCCTCCAGCATCACGCCATACACGGCCGCCCAGGCGACGATTTCAGCCGTGTGCAGCACAAGCAAACCAAGGAAGGCCGTCAGCACAGTCCGATGGGTCTGGCCATCCAGCCGCGGCATGCACATGCGCACACAGAGAATTCCGAAATGGTGGGCAATGCCGAGCACCGCCACGAGCAGGAAGCCGGTGAGCAACGCCATCGGTCTCTCCTTCTTTTGAGGGGTCAGATTATCAGCCGAGGTAGCAAACGATCCTTCACAATCAACCGCACATTCTTAATTAGCTTGACCGCTAATTTTGATTCATGCTAATTAGCAAAAATGGCAAATAGTGTTTTCAGCGCACTCGGTCATCCGCTGCGCCGCCAGGTCATGGCGCTGCTCAGGAAAGGCCCGAAGACCTCCGGCGAACTTGCCGAGGCTTTCGATGCGAGCTGGCCGACGGTCAGCCGGCATCTCAACGTCCTGAAGGAAGCCGATATGATCACCGCCGAGCGGCAGGGCACCAGCATCCTCTACCGCGCCAATACCAGCGTGCTGGAAGACGCCGCCGCCTCGATCCTCGCCCTGATCGGCCAGGACAATGGCGACGATGACGATTACAAGGAGGCAGCGGAATGATCCGTACAGGACTTATCTGGTCGGCAGGCGCCATCGCGCTCATGCTCGGAACCCTCTGGTGGGCCTGGGGCGCCCTGCCCGACGGCTCTATCCCGGTCCACTGGAACAGCGCTGGCGTGGCCGATGACTTCGCCCCGCGCCGTGAAGCCTTTCTCAGCCTTCTGATCGTGCCCGGCACCGCTCTGTTCACAGCAGCTCTCATGAGCCTCGCGCCCATGATCGATCCGTTCCGGGGCAATCTGCGCCATTCGCGTAAAGCCTATGTGGCGACCTGGGCGGGCGTGATGGTGCTGCTGGCCGCGGTCCATGGCGGTATCGCCCTCATGATGGTGCGCGGCGCCAATGCCGATCCATCGAACGAATTCGTCCGTTTCATCATGGCTGGCTGCGGCCTGCTCTTCATCGTCATCGGCAACTACCTGCCCAAGACGCGCAAGAGCTTCTTCCTCGGCATCCGCACGCCCTGGACGCTGACCAGCGACTATGCCTGGGAGAAGACCCACCGCCTGGCCGGCCCGCTCTACATCCTTGCCGGCCTCATCGGCATCGTGACCGCCTTCACCCTGGACGGCATCTGGATGGTCTTCGCCTTTGTCGGTGTAGTGATGAGCGTCACCCTGTTCAGCGCGGCCTATTCCTGGTTCGCCTGGCGCAAGGCCTCCGACCGCAATGAAGGGGCGGATTACTTGGTGTAGATGTCCCACCTCGCCTGACCCTTGCCGTCACGCGAACGGCCTCACCCTCCGACATCGCTCAGCAACTGTATTGGATGTCATGTTTTCTGAGTTTTGCGTTGAGGATTGTGAGGAGTTTTCTGGCGATAGCGATGAGGGCGAGCTTTGGAGGTTTTCCAGCGGTTCGCATGGCGCAGTAGGTCTGCTTGAGCCTTGGGTGATGGCGCGAGGCTGAGAGGGCGGCGAGGTAGAGTGCTTCGCGCACCCTTGCGCGCCCGCCCCAGACCCGGCGTTTTCCCCTGAAGCTTCCGCTTTCATGGGCATGGGGAGCAAGGCCTGCAAGGGCTGCGATGGGTCTTCGGGCCAGGTGTCCGAGCTCTGGCAGGAAGGCGAGCAGGGCTGCGGTTGTGACCGGTCCGACGCCCGGTTCGCTGGCGATGAGGCGGGCCCGGCCAGCCAGGGTGTCATCGGCCTCGATATGGACCGCGATCTCCTTGTCCATGGTGACGATCTGTCGGGTCAGGCCTGCGATCCTGGCTTTCAGCCGCCGCACCAGCGGGCCGCAGCGATAGCGTTCGAGCTGGTTGAGACAGGCTTTTCGGGCTTCAACAAGATCATGCCGGTAGGCGTGAAGCTCGCGCAGGACCTGCACGCCGGGTGCGGGTGGGACGTGCACCGGCAGGCTGATCTGGCCGGCCATGGCCGACAGGAGCCGGGCATCGACACGGTCTGTCTTGGCCAGCACGCCAGAGGCGCGGGCAAACTCGCGCGCCTGGCGCGGGTTGACCCGGTACATCCGCACGCCAGCCTGGCTCATCGCCCGTTCGAGCGCTTCGCCATAAGGGCCTGTGGCCTCGAAGACGATGGATGGGGGAGCCAGCAGACAGAGGGTATCGAGCCCTGCCGCATCATTGGACAGCCGGTGAAAGCAGCCGTCACGCGGATCGAAGACATCGAGATGCGTCTTGGAAATATCGACGCCGAGAGCAGGGTGTGACATGAAGAAAATCCTGTCCTTGTCATACGGGGTCGGCTGTCACCGCCCCTGGCAACTGTTCAGGCGACACAACTGTCGTACCCGGCAGGCGAGCCCCTGGCTGAGCCACGATCCGTCAAATCAAGGATGAGAACGGGGTCTCGCCTGCCACCCCTCTATCGCACACTTCAAACAGACAAGGATGAG
>NZ_NCST01000067.1 GCF_002088975.1 Henriciella aquimarina | reverse complement strand
ATGGCACGGAGCTGACCAGTCATGCGATCCTGAAATGGGTGCGCGAGGCCGGCATTGAGTGGCACTACATCGCGCCGGGAAAGCCGACACAGAACGCCTTCGTCGAGAGCTTCAACGGCCGGCTGCGCGACGAGTGCCTGAACGAGCATCTCTTCGACAGTCTCGGTGACGCCCGGCGCATCATCGAAGCCTGGCGGATAGACTACAACACGGTCCGGCCACACACATCACTCGGCGGCCTCAGCCCCGTAACCTACGAACGGCGGCTGCGCCGCCGAAGGCCCGGCTCGCTTGAGCCGCGGGGAAGCTCCACTCCCCGGGCCTTGACCACGCCATCAACAACAGAAAGAAAGGCGAACAGACTCTCCGAATGAACGGCCCGGATCACGGGGCTGGGTCATTTCTCCGGAAGTTCGTTGTAGTCATCGGGCGCTCAATAACTACGCTCAGGATTTATTGCAGCCACCAGATAAGGATGGCGGAGAGTATGATTATGTCCAGGAAAACGTCGGCGCGGCGATCGTAGCAGACCGCTAGGCGTCCCCAGTCATTTAGTCGACTGAACATGTTCTCGACCTTATGGCGCTGTTTGTATTGGTGTTTTGCAGGATGATGCGGTGTGTTCCGCCGCTTTCGCGACGGTATGGTCCGAGGTCCGCTTCGGGCTTCAAAAATTATGTCCCCTTCATTCCTCGATAGATGGGGTCCAGATTGAGCGAATGAAGCCCCAGCGACCTTTCCATGACATAATTGTGCAGAACATCCATATGAGCGCTCATTGCGGCTTCTGCGGCTTGGACGTCGCGATTCTTAATGTGACAGACCAATTCCAGTCTCATAGCCACCAATTCGCTTAGATAGTCCGGCCTCAGAGAAAGCAGGATTTGCGAGATGATATCAGAGAGCGATTCAATCAGAACAGTCAGAACATCATTCTTCGCTGCCGTTCCAAGCAGTGCGTAGAAAGCCATGATCTCGTCAATCGAGCTTACAACATCCTCATCTTCCAGAGCCAGTCGCATCCTTTCAATATTTTCCTCCAGCGCCTCGACGTCGGCTGGCTGGCTACGCTCGCAGGCGAGTTTAACAGCCAAGTTAAGCAGATGCGTCCTTGCTTCAGCAAGCTGATCCAAAGACAGCTTGCCAAGAAAAACGAGATCATTCACGGTGCGGGAAACCGCCCGGCCGTCTCCGTCACGAATGAACGCGCCGCCAGTCGCGCCTTTTCGAAACTCCAGTACGCCGGAGTTCTCAAGCGCTCGCAGGGCTTCACGCACAACAGGGCGCCCTACGCCCAGCTTGTCCGCCAGGACCCGCTCGGAGGGCAGCTTGTCACCAGGTTTCAGTGCTCCGCGAATGAGGTCACGGCGAATGCTGTTATAGACTTCTTCGAAGAGGCGCACGGTCATGGCTCACTGTCTGGTACGTATCAGGAACCCTTGGCAGGGCAGGGGGAGTCCACGTCTTCTGCGGGAAAATAGCAAGCTTCGAACTTCACCTGCGCGGTTGGGACATCCCGATTTTCTCATTGGTGGCTGAGCTACTCCCCATCGTTTGGACAGGATCTGGCGTAGATTAAGCTACTCGTTGCACCTGCTGATCGGGTTGCTTGATATTATTTCTTTGCCAGTAAACCACCGCTGGTGGCCTGCCGCCAAGGGCTGAGTGAGGGCGCTTGTGGTTGTAGAAGGTCATCCATTTCCGGATGCCCGTCTTTGTTTCTGATCCTGTTTCCCAGGCGTGCAGGTAGACGCACTCGTATTTCAGGGTTCGCCATAGCCTTTCGATGAAGATGTTGTCGAGGAAGCGGCCTTTTCCGTCCATCGAGATCCGCACGCCGGTCCTGCGCAGTCGGTCGGTCCACGCGAAGGACGTGAACTGGCTACCCTGGTCGGTATTCATGATCTCGGGCGCGCCGAACTTGTGGACGGCCTCGTTCAGCGCTTCGACGCAGAAGTCGGCTTCCAGCGTATTGGAGATGCGCCAAGCCAAGACCTTTCGAGTGTGCCAGTCCATGATCGCCACGAGGTAGAGGAACCCGCGCTGCATCGGCAGGTAGGTGATGTCCGAGCACCAGACCTGGTTCGGACGATCCACCCGCAGACCTCTCAGCAGGTAGGGATAGGTCTTGTGCCCCTTCGCTGGCCTGCTGGTGTTGGGCTTCTGGTAGATCGGCATGAGCCCCATCAGGCGCATCAGCCGCCGGACACGTTTCTCGTTCACGAGGTGCCCGTCGTTGCGCAGGTGCCATGTCATCTGGCGGACACCGAAGAACGGCGTCTCCAGGAACTGCTCGTCAATTAGCCGCATCAGGCCGAGGTTCAGCTCGGTCTCGCCTTTAGGTGTGTAGTAGAAGGACGAGCGCGCGATTGACAGCAGCTTGCACTGTTGCCCGATGGATAGCTCAGGGTGGTCAGGCTCGATCATCCCGCGCCTCACTTCCCGCCCCAGGGCTTCAGCTTTCGTTCTAAAAAAGAGTTGGCCACCGCCAGCTCCCCGATCTTGGCATGGAGTTCCTTCACCTGCTCCTCGTCGATCTCGGGCTTCCTCCGGCCGCCGCGTTCGAACACGCCGGAGGCACCCTCGAGCAAAGCGCGTTTCCATTGATGGATCATCGTCGGATGCACCCCGAACCGACTCGCCAGCTCGGCCGCCGTCTCCTCACCCTTCAGGGCTTCCAGCGCGACCTTCGCCTTGAACTCGGGCGCGTGCTGTTTGCGTTTCGACATCTCTGATCTCCTCGTCGTTGAAGATCAGCAGACTGCAAATCGTAGCTTATGTCAGTGTCCAAATTTCGGGGGGTAGCTCAG
>NZ_NCST01000066.1 GCF_002088975.1 Henriciella aquimarina | reverse complement strand
AATCTCGTTCGCCTGGCGAAGCTCCTTCACTTCGCGCTCAAGCATCTTGATCCGCTCGCGCTCTTCGGTGCTTGGTCCCGCCCGCTTGCCGGCATCCCGCTCGGCCTGCGCCACCCAGCCATGCAGCGTCTGCGGCACGCACCCGATCTTGCCGGCAATCGAGACGATCGCTGCCCATTGCGACGGGTACTCCCCGCCATGCTCCATCACCATCCGAATGGCTCGCTCACGCACCTCTGGCGAGTAAGGATGTCTCTGCTTCCTGTCTGTCATAAAACCACTCTCTCAATGAAAATGGCCTCCGGCAAACCCGGCGCGGTTCACCGGCAAGAAGAATACTACTCTAAAGGAACCGGCGGAGTTAAAGGCTGAAATCTTGAAGCAAATGCCGCCCGATCTGCGGCGTTTTATCGATGTGTACGTTTTGGACCTATCTCGCCCATGAAGGAGTTGGAGGCGAAAACAACATGAAGCGGGATATTCCGGCTGCTTTCGTCCCTAAGTGATTTCGAGCGGTGGACATTTTTACAAGCAGAGAATGGGCAATCATCATTTGGGCGTTGGCCCTTTTGCTTATCTCGGCACGAAAAAAAGACGTTCGTGACGCATTCCTCAATGTCCTTCGAGCAGCTGCCAGCAAACATATTGTACGATTTCATCTGATTCTAGGCAGCTACGTCGGGCTTGTCGTTCTGGGATTATCGTATGTGGGGCTTTGGCAGTTAGATCAGCTAAAACCCACGATACTTTGGGTCATATTTGCAGCGACCGTGGCGAGCTTTCGAGCTGCAACTCAAGACTCTCTACCAAACCTGTTCGCCGCTTGGGCCAAAGATACACTGAGCTACTCCCCATCGTTTGGACAGGATCTGGCGTAGATTAAGCTACTCGTTGCACCTGCTGATCGGGTTGCTTGATATTATTTCTTTGCCAGTAAACCACCGCTGGTGGCCTGCCGCCAAGGGCTGAGTGAGGGCGCTTGTGGTTGTAGAAGGTCATCCATTTCCGGATGCCCGTCTTTGTTTCTGATCCTGTTTCCCAGGCGTGCAGGTAGACGCACTCGTATTTCAGGGTTCGCCATAGCCTTTCGATGAAGATGTTGTCGAGGAAGCGGCCTTTTCCGTCCATCGAGATCCGCACGCCGGTCCTGCGCAGTCGGTCGGTCCACGCGAAGGACGTGAACTGGCTACCCTGGTCGGTATTCATGATCTCGGGCGCGCCGAACTTGTGGACGGCCTCGTTCAGCGCTTCGACGCAGAAGTCGGCTTCCAGCGTATTGGAGATGCGCCAAGCCAAGACCTTTCGAGTGTGCCAGTCCATGATCGCCACGAGGTAGAGGAACCCGCGCTGCATCGGCAGGTAGGTGATGTCCGAGCACCAGACCTGGTTCGGACGATCCACCCGCAGACCTCTCAGCAGGTAGGGATAGGTCTTGTGCCCCTTCGCTGGCCTGCTGGTGTTGGGCTTCTGGTAGATCGGCATGAGCCCCATCAGGCGCATCAGCCGCCGGACACGTTTCTCGTTCACGAGGTGCCCGTCGTTGCGCAGGTGCCATGTCATCTGGCGGACACCGAAGAACGGCGTCTCCAGGAACTGCTCGTCAATTAGCCGCATCAGGCCGAGGTTCAGCTCGGTCTCGCCTTTAGGTGTGTAGTAGAAGGACGAGCGCGCGATTGACAGCAGCTTGCACTGTTGCCCGATGGATAGCTCAGGGTGGTCAGGCTCGATCATCCCGCGCCTCACTTCCCGCCCCAGGGCTTCAGCTTTCGTTCTAAAAAAGAGTTGGCCACCGCCAGCTCCCCGATCTTGGCATGGAGTTCCTTCACCTGCTCCTCGTCGATCTCGGGCTTCCTCCGGCCGCCGCGTTCGAACACGCCGGAGGCACCCTCGAGCAAAGCGCGTTTCCATTGATGGATCATCGTCGGATGCACCCCGAACCGACTCGCCAGCTCGGCCGCCGTCTCCTCACCCTTCAGGGCTTCCAGCGCGACCTTCGCCTTGAACTCGGGCGCGTGCTGTTTGCGTTTCGACATCTCTGATCTCCTCGTCGTTGAAGATCAGCAGACTGCAAATCGTAGCTTATGTCAGTGTCCAAATTTCGGGGGGTAGCTCAG
>NZ_NCST01000065.1 GCF_002088975.1 Henriciella aquimarina | reverse complement strand
CTAGGTTGTGGACTCATAAACCCTGGTCCAGAGTCGCGTTGAGGCGAGGGCGATGGCTGCGAGGAAGTTCCTTGCGAGCTTGTCGAAGCGTGTTGCGCATCGTCTGAAGTGCTTGAGTTTGTTGAAGTATCGCTCGACCAGATTGCGCTGGCGGTAGATGTCCCTTGCGACTGAGCGCTGGACTTTGCGGTCCCGCTGGGTGGGAATGTGAGCCTCCGCCCCGGCCGCTTCGATCTGCTCGATCAGGGCACGGGCGTCATAGCCCCGGTCGGCGACGACATGACGGGCCTGCCTCAGGCTGGCGATCAGGGCGGCCCCGGTGGCCTTGTCGCTGGCCTGGCCGGGCGAGAGCGCCAGGCGGATGGGCAGGCCGGCCTCATCGACCACGGCATGGATCTTGGTGCTCAGTCCCCCGCGAGAGAGACCGATGGCGTGATCCGGCCCCCCTTTTTTCCGCCTGCGGCGTGCTGGTGGGCGCGGATGATAGAACTGTCGATGAAGGCCATGGATTCCGGGCTCTGCTGCGCCAAAGCGTTGAAAACATTGATCCAGACGCCAGCCTTCGCCCATCTGTTGAAGCGGTTGTAGACCGTCGTGTAAGGGCCGTAGCGTTCCGGCAGGTCACGCCAGGGCGACCCCGTCCGCAGAATATAGAAGATGCCGTTCAGCACCCGGCGGTCATCGGTCCGCGCCACCCCGCGCGGCTTGTTCGGCAACAAGGGCGCAATGATCGCCCACTCCGCATCGCTCAAATCAAAACGGGCCATGAGACACCTCCTTCAAGGCAAGTGAATCATGACCCGTCCAATATGGGAATCCCGCTTATGGGTACAGAACCTAGCGGGGACGGCTCGAAGCCAGCTCTATAGCTTCATGGTTTCCCGAAGGAGCCCCCGGAAATACTCGATGGTTGGCAACAATCCCTCGCGCAGCTCGATCCTGGGCTCCCAGCCCATTTTCTCACGCGCGAGTGTGATATCGGGCTGGCGCTGCTTGGGGTCGTCGGCAGGCAGCGGGCGCTCGACGATGCGCGACTTGGCCCCCGTCAGCTCAATGATGATCTCGGCCAGCTCGCGGATCGTGAACTCCCCCGGATTGCCAATATTGACGGGACCCGTGAAATCCTCGGTGTCCATCAGCTTCAGGAAGCCCTCCACCAGATCGTCGCGATAGCAGAAGGACCGCGTCTGGTCGCCCTTGCCGAACACGGTGATGTCCTCGTCCTGCAGGGCCTGAACAATGAAGTTGGAGACCACACGCCCGTCATTCGGGTGCATGCGCGGGCCATAGGTGTTGAAGATACGCGCGATCCTCACATCCACGCCGTGCTGACGGTGATAGTCCATGAACAGGGTTTCCGCCGCCCGTTTGCCCTCGTCATAACAGGCGCGCGGGCCAAGCGGGTTCACATTGCCCCAATAGGCCTCCGGCTGCGGGTGAACGGTGGGATCGCCATAGATTTCGGAGGTGGAGGCCTGAAAGATCTTTGCCTTGCAGCGCTTGGCCAGGCCCAGCATGTTGATCGCACCGTGCACGGACGTCTTCAACGTCTGGACGGGATCGAACTGATAATGGACCGGTGAGGCCGGACAGGCGAGATTGTAGATCTCATCGACCTCAAGCACCAATGGCTGCGTAATATCGTGGCGCATCGCCTCGAAGCGCGGATTGGGCAGCAGATGGTCGATATTGGCGCGCCGGCCCGTGAAGTAATTGTCGACACAGAGCACTTCGTCGCCGCGCTCCAGCAGCCGCTCACACAGGTGCGATCCCAGGAAGCCGGCGCCACCGGTCACAAGAACGCGCTTTGCTAGAACTGACATATCTGCTCCTCAAACATGGAAGGCCACCCGGACACTATCGCAAGTCGTGTTCCTGCGCGCCCCTCCCAATCATCGCAGCCAACCATGCTGCCTCATTGCCGCTGCAGTAGAGGATGGCCGGCCAATTTCAACATTATCTGCGCTGGCAGGATGAGGTGTACCTGCCCCATCCTTAGCCCGCCATAAGGCACCCTCCACGTCCGTCCAGGCGCCCAAGCCCCCCAACGCTGCCGTCAAACCCGATAGTGATGGCTATATCAACAATAAAGTGTGCCACTCCCGCGCCGAGGTGACAAAATAGCGAAATATATCCGGTCAGTTTTGTGATGAGGGCTGATAAAGCGGTCATATTTTTTGCATCTATAATACAAAATAGACCGCTAAGCTTGACAAACACGCCTTCCAAAACATTCTCGCGGCTTTACACTATTCAATGCCGTTATGACCGATCATTCCCACTCCAAAGACTACCTCATGATTTGCCGTGCCGGGGCAAAGGGGCTTCACAATCAATGGGCCGTGCCGGCGGAGGAGAGAAACTACGATCTCCTGATCTCGGCTTATAGCCCGGACACGCCCAAGCCGACCGACGACGACGTCATGTTCGAATTTCGCCCTGGCGCGAAGATCGCCGGCTATATGGAGCTATTCAAAGCCCATCATGAGCTGCTCTCGAAGTACAAATACGTCGCCCTGTTCGACGACGACATCCTGTGCACTGCCGAAGAGCTCTGTGAGTTATTCACTCTCGCCGACAGCAACGACCTGAAGATCTGTCAGCCCGCGCTGACGCATGACAGCTACTTCTCCTATGCCGGCCAGCTAAAGGTTCCGGGCGCCCATATGCGATACGTCAATTTCATCGAGATGATGTGCCCGATCTTCTCGCAAAAGACGCTGTTCCAGATCATGCCCCTCTATTCGATGGGCTACGAGGTCGGCATAGACCTGATCTGGTGCAATATTGCTTATGAGAGCAAGAAAGACTTCGCGATCATCGATTCCGTGCCCGTTCAACACACCCGCCCGGTCGGTCGGCTGAAAACGACGAACGGGTTTGAGGATGGCCGCGACTATCAGGACGATATCGTCGCCTGCAGACGCATATTCGATATCGAGAAATTCCCCCTGGCCTCTTATGAGATCCGCACAGAAAGAGGGAAAACATTCGACTCCAGGCTGAGCATTTTCCTCCGCTCCCTGAGCATGTTCAACGCCACCCTGAAGACAGAACAGACGCGCGCCCGCGCCGTCGCGGTAGGGGCTTACCTTTTTCACACCCTGTTTTCGCCGCGCATGAATGTGCCCTTGTCCATGCACCCGACCGCCAGGCAGAAATTTCAGGAGATGGGCTTCCAGTACGGCTAAAAGCCCCTCCCAGAAAGCGACAGGGAAACGGAGCGTCTTTCCGGCTCAGCGCTCAAGCAGCTCTTTCGACAGCTCGGCATGGCGGCGCGCATAGGCGCGGGAATTGAGATCCCCATGCAGCATTTTGTCGGTGGCCTTCTTCATCCGCCCCAGCGCTTCCCCGGGCGCGTTGGCGAGCGTCTTGACGGTCTCGCGCATAGCCGTTCTGTCCCCCTCGGGCACATACCAGATTTCCTCGTCCGAGAAATAACTGCGAAGTCCTCCGATATCGGTAGCGACCACCGGAACACCTCTGAGCACGCCTTCCTCGACAACGGTGATTCCTGACGCATGCTTGTTCTCGCTGAGAGGCACCACGACGACATCCGCCCATGCATAGGCTTCATAGAGTTCATCGTTCGAAGTCGCCTGAAGCACCTGGATGTTCGGCGTATGCTTCACCGCCGATTGCGGCAGCTTTGTCGACAGGATTTTGGCTTCAAAGTCATCGTCATTGCCGAACGCCTCGATCAGCACAGGCCAGTCGCGGTGGCGGTCATTGCCGAGCGACAGGATCCGCATGGGCTTATGGGGCGGGCGTTCGGACGGCGTCACAGCCGCGTCGTTCGGGATACCGAACGGAATGAATTCACACCGGGTATCTGGGAAAAGCTCGCGCGCCTCATCCCGGTTGATCGTCGCCAGGAAGGTCAGGATATCGGCCTTGCGCAAGAGCCAGCGCCAGAGCCTCTTTCGCAGAGGATCAAGGCGGGGATACTTGTCCATGAACCAGACGGTCTGCAGGATCAGTTTTGGTGGTTTTTCCGGTCGGACCAGGCTCAGCAGCAGGGATACGGCGAGACTTTGGGACTCCGTATGCGTCCAAACCACATCGGACGCCAGGATGCCCGTCCTGTTTCGCCACGCATGAACAAGGTCGAAGCCAAGGATTGCCCGGAAGCCCAGCCGCATGACCCGCCCGGGCAGGGATTGCGGCGCATCGGTCGAGTAGGTCACGCGACATCCGTGATCCTCTGCATGGAAATAACCGTAGGCGAACCGCTCGTTCATGCCGATTAACTCACCGGAATCGTAGACCCGGCTCCACGTGTTCGCGCCCATGCCACGCGCCACGAGGACGAATGCGTTGATCTTGTCTGCACTGGCTTGCTCAGCCGTTGCGTTCTGCTCTTGCGATCCAGCCAATGTCGGTCACCCTTCGGCCTGTAGTCTGAAAACCGGTTCCCTCGTATTTTTTGATTTTATCTCTGCAAATAACGGGCCTTTTCGAGACACGGCCCGCCTTCGCCAGCCCTAGGGCTTGAAATCCAGGATGCGTTCCGGGTGGCATTTGCCCCTGAGCAAGTCGAAAAAAGCGGTCATGTTACCGCGCAGGCGCCCCGGATAGTCCTGATTGCGCTTCCCGATCAGCGAATAGAGAATATTGCCGGCGAGATTTCGCGAGATGAGCTTCAGCCCCGCCCCGTACGACATGTTCCCTCTACAGAGGATATGGACGGGATTGGCCACCTGGGAGTAGCCGAGGCGCATACCGTTCTGGCGTGCCGACTGAACGCCCAGATGGACGCCCTGACAGGCCCGCAGAAGCCTGACATCTCCGATGCGGCGCACTTGTCCGGTATAATCCCGGTCTTCCTGCCAGGCATAAAGCGGCAGCTCTTCGTTAAACTTGCAGGTGGTGGCGACGCTGCCCCGGAAGGCCATGTTGCAGCCATAGGCGCTGCTCATCTCGGTCTGATCCGGAATATCGGTCCAGTGGACCATGGGGTCGAGGTCACCGGTCAGGAATTTACTGGCATTGTCTTCAGTGATGCCGCCAATACGGACACCATCGCCCAGGACCCAGCCTGTCAGACCGGCCAGTTGTGAATCCGCCGCAAAGGCGCGCGCGGCATTCATCAGCCAATCGGCGCCCGGCCTGAAATCATCGTCAAAGAAGGCGACAAATGTGTCTTCGCCCCCAAAGGCGAAGTGCTCGTCCAGATGCTGCAGACAGCGGTTTCTCTGCCGTGGAAGACCCGGCTTTTCAGCCATCTCAAGCGCGCACGCACCCGACTTGACCAGTTCGTGAGCCTGAAGCCCGGCAATGTCGTCGGGACCAGCCCCCATGACGACGATGCCCGCTGGGGGAAGGGTCTGTGCGTTCAGATAGTCAAGCAGCCTGTAAACTTCAGATGCCCGCCCTTTTGTGGCGATTGCCACGAAGGGCCGCGGCAGACGCTCCTCTTCTGTGGCCATGGAAAAGCTTTCTGCTTCTATTTCTAGCGCGCCCTGGATCATGTCTGTCTTGCCTAACACTCGCATTACCCCCTCCCTTTCGCCCCACCGAAGCAATATCCGTTCCAAGCCCGCTTGGCATCAGAATACGCACCCGGCTGGCGAAATGAAGACCTGTTATTTTCTCTGATAGGCGTGAATATAGTCGACCCAGAGATAGGAAGGATCGGGCGTTTCATCGATCGGCCAACCGCTGCCGAGGGCAAGATTGACGAGCATGATCATCCTGGCCCGGAACGCCTTGCGGGTCTCGGTCTCGTGAACAAGCTTCCTGTCGAAATAATACCGCGTCATGTCGTGGTCGACGAGCACGCCATAGGTGTGAAAGTCATCCGTGAGGGAGCCCATATCCTCCAGCATGACGTTTTCCGACCAGCTATTGTCCATGTCGTCGAGATTCCAGACATGGGACACGACGTGATAAACGCCGGGGGCGTGGCCGTAATATTCGACGACATCCAGCTCGCCGCCCTCCCCATCGACCGGTTTGCCCGCCAGCCAGAAGGCCGGCCAGACCCCTTTTCCGGGCGGGAATTTCATGCGGGCTTCGAAATAGCCGTACTTTTGCGCATAGCCCTGCTCGTCGGGCCCATCGGAACTGAGAAGGCCGGACCGCCACTGTCCTGTTTCGTCCTTCTTGGCTTCAATCCTGAGCACACCGTCGACAATGGTGAAGGGAAAGCCGTCCTGGGGGTCGGTAAAGACCGCATCCCCGAAATCGCCCGCCCACGGCGTATGCGCGATCCAGCGCGACGGATCCGTCTTTTCCTCCGGATCATGCCAGCCCCAGGGGGAGACATCGAGCGAATTGAAATCTTCCCGGAAGGTCATCTCAAAGCGTGAGACATCAATCTGGCTGGTATCTTCATCCTCCCCCGCAACCGGTGCCTCAGGGGTTTGACCATCTGAAGAATACACACAGCCCACCAGAAACAGGATCCCGGCTGCTGCCGTGTAAGACAGCATGGCTTTTACTTTGGTTGGAAACCGTGCATCCAACCTGTCCCACTTTGACATAACGTCCACCACCTTAAATCTACCTGTTCACCGTTAGAACAAACCGGAAGAAACTTCGAGCGGTCACCGGCCCATGATCACTCTTTTTTGATGGCGCTTGTCTGGCCCGCGTAAAATCATGGGCGAGTGCCCTTTTTGCGAGCAGCCTGAAAGACCGGGAGGCTCACAGCTGCGGCGGGGCTGAAAACTCATACAGACGCGCGGCGAACCCCTGTATTTAAAGACCTTTTCCACCCTCGGCATTCACATTGCATCCCGGCTTTGAGGGCCGGGTAAAATACGGCGATGGGACAGGAAGGCGTGACGAGGAGATAGCAGTAGCCTTCTGCGCCGGGGATCACGGGAATGCTCGAACCAGCTGCTGGAACACGCAGTTCGGTACAATGGAAGCGAGTGTTCGTCTGGAAAGAGAAATGAATTTAAGGCGCATCTAGATTGGTGTAATCACTTCTATGGGTAAGAATTACTCCTCAAAACTTGGGACGCACGCGTGAATCCAGCAGAAACATTCTATATCAACGGACGGTTTCTCAATGCCCCGCCGCGGGGCGTGCAGCGCGTTGCGCGTGAGGTTTTGCGAGCACTTGACGATCTTCTTGGCGACCGCCCTGGAGACCATAGCTATGTCCTCCTGGCGCCAGGCGATGCCGATGTCGACATTCCGCTGTCGCACATAAAGGTTCGCCACGTCCCCGGCCCGAAAGGGCAGCTCTGGGAGCAGTGGTCGCTCGCAAATGCCGCCAGAACCGGCTTTCTCATCAATCTGGCCAATACGGCCCCGCTCAAGCATCCGCGCAACATTGTCATGATCCATGATGCGCAGACCCACGACACGCCGACTTCCTACCCGCTCGCCTTCAGGGCCTGGTATGGCTGGCTGCAACCCAAGATCTCACGGCGTGCAAGCGCGGTCGCAACTGTCTCGGCGGCGTCAGCGGACGCGCTGGACTTTCACGGCGTCACCCCCAAGGGCAACAAGGCCCAGGTGATCCATAATGGCGTCGACCACGTCCATCACGTCGAAGCTGACCCGACAGTGCTGGCGCGCAAGGGGCTTGAAGGGAGAAACTTCGCCTTAGCCTTTGCCTCACAGCAGGAGCACAAGAATTTCGCGCTGCTCGACGCCCTCTCGCGCCGGCCGGAGCTTGAGGCGCTGACATTCGCATTCATCGGACAACCACCGGCCGAAAGCCCACCACCGTCAGATACGACCGTCTTTCTTGGCGGGGTCAACGATGCCGAGCTGCGCGCGCTTTACGAACAGGCCTTTGTCTTTCTGATGCCCTCGCTGACCGAGGGCTTCGGCCTGCCTGTCGGCGAAGCGATGCTTTGCGGGTGTCCAGCCATTGCCGCCGAGGCTGGTGCCCTGCCAGAAATCTGGGCAGGCGGCGCGCGGTTCGCCCCGGCCCATGACACCGACGTCTGGACCGATCATCTTGTTTCTCTGCTGAACAACGAGACCGAAAGAGCCGCTCTTGTGGAGGCCGGCGAAGCCGTCGCCCGGCAGTATAGCTGGCACAAGACGGCCGAGGCCTTGCGGCACCTGTGTGAATCGGCCTCCGTGCCGCTGCGCCAATCGGCTTAGGCTGGCGACTTTTGGTGCCCCAGTTTCTGAATTCGACAGTTCTGCTCTGAAAACACTTGAAACGGGGGCCACGGTTCCGGCTAGAAAACGGGACCAAATCTGTCACACATCCATATGAGCAGATCGCTCAGGAGCAGAAAATAGATGCCAAGCAAAATTCTCGTCTTCGCCGCGTCATTGCGGACGGGCTCGTTCAACGCCTGCCTTGCCGATCTGGTCGCCTGGCGTCTCGAAGAGGACGGCGCCAGCGTGACACGGCTTGACCTCGGGGCATATGACCTGCCGATCTATCACGGCGATATCGAAGCGAATGACGGCGTTCCGGAGCCCGCAATGAAGCTCCATGAACAGTTCCGGAACCACGACGCTATTTTCATAGCCAGCCCCGAATATAATGCGAATGTCTCTCCCCTTCTTGCCAATGTCCTCGCATGGGTTTCGCGCATTCCCGAAAATGGCGGCATGGCAGCAGCATTCGGCCAGCCTGTCTTTGCCCTTGGCAGCGCCTCGCCGGGCGGATTTGGCGGGTATCGCGGGTTGATGGCGTTGCGCAATATGCTGGAACTTCAGCTTGGCGCCCGGGTCCTGACCGCCATGGTTTCCGTCCCGCAGGCCCATGAGGCCTTCGATGAGGGGGGAAACCTGGTTGCGCCCTTCCCGAAGAAGATGCTTGAAGGGATGCTGGCAAGCATCACGGAAGTAACACGCTGAAAACAAAGGAAGATACATGGACCTCAAGGACTTGGTCGCGGGGTTTCGCGAAGTGGCCACGGCATCCGTTGCCGACGCCATGGATATTGTTTGTGGTCGCACCGGCTTTCTCGATCATGCCATTCGTCCCCGTATCAATGACCGCAAGATCGCCGGCCCGGCGGTCACCGTGCTGGAAGAGCCGACGAGCGAGCACATCGTCCCACAGCATCACCTGGACCTTATCGACGAGGCCGACCCTGGCTCGGTTTTCGTGATCTCGGTGGGCGGAGAAGAGAATGTCGCGGTCTGGGGCGGTCTGGTCACCGCCGGCGCCTATGCCAATGGCCATGAGGCCGCCGTGCTGGATGGCGGGGTCCGCGATATCGCCGAGATCCGGCGCGACTATGACTTCCCCGTCTTCTCTCGCTCGGTCAGTCCGGGCACGTCGCTGGGACGGCTGCGCTCCATCGCCAGCAACGTCCCGGTCACGATCGGGGAGGTCACGATACAGCCGGGCGATCTTGTCGTCGGAGACATTGACGGCCTCGTCGTCGTTCCACGCGACAAGGCAGAAGAGGTTCTGGAAACCGCGCGCGATATCGACCGCAAGGAAGCCGAGCAGACGAAACTGATCATCGAGGCCAGATCCCTGCGCAAGGGGTTGGCCAAGCACGGCCGCATCTAGACGACGCCCCGCCAGGCTTTCCATCAGTTGGAGGGGATCTCGGTGGCCTGATGGGTCACATTGATCCACTGGCCGTCTCGCAGCGCATACACTCTGACATGGCGCGCATGCTTGATCGGCTGCACACCGGCCGGCGTTTCGATGATGTTATGATACCGCCCCGTCACGACGGCGACGGAGCCCAGCATGTTCACATCGTTCTGCTCGATGACGAAGCTTTCGAAGCGATAGTCCCGGTTTCTGAAACCGTCGAGAAACTCGGTCTTCGTACGCACCTTGCCCGAGCTTTCAACATGCACATAGTCGTCCCCGGTGATGCGCTCGAGCGTCTCCACATCGGCCTCCAGCATGGCTTTCAGCCGGACCGCTTCGACCTCAAGGACAGCCGCCTCGGTCTTCTGGCCTGACATGTCGAGAGAGGCCGACTGTGCTGCGGCCGGGCTGACGACAAACAGCCCCGTCAGAAACGAGCGTGAGAGACGCAAAAGTCGCATTCAGTCCTCCAGTCGGAAATATGCGTTATTATACAAGCCCCTGGGCCTGGCTATGCACGTAAAGCGACGTGGCTAGACCGGGTTTTGTCCCAGATCATGTCGCCACCACCCGGACCACCCCAGGATAAGCGCGGAGGCAGGCTACGCTGAAGACGCAATCCGAGGAGAGCATTATGTCGGAAACGCAGGCTCAGTCCGCAAGAGCGGACAAGAAGGACCAGGAGAAGGCTGGCGATGAAACCGTGTCCGAGCATGAGACTCTGGACGTCCTCATGGACTATGACCCGGTCAAGGCGATGGACATTGGTGGAGCCAATATGGACCACCTGTTTTCAATCAGTCAGGAACTGGCGTCATTCTGGGCCGACAGGATCCGGAAGAATGTGTCGGTCTTTCATGGGCTCAGCGACTGCCGCACCCCGGAAGACTATATGACTGTTATGGCAAAGGCAGCGAGTGAAACGGTCCACGACTTCGCCAACGAATTCGACCGGATGGTCGCCATCAACCTCGAGCGCCCGGAATAAGAGACAGGTGCAGCCTCCCTATCTGATCAGGGCAGGTCAAATGCAGGGCGGATGATGCGCAATCCTGCACAAAATACTGCGAAACCATCCCGCATTTGACTTCGCTCAAGGTCGAGGCGCGCCAACCGGCGCGACTGAAGCGGCACAGTCAAACGCGGGGTATTCTCACATGACCTACAAGTCGATCTTCCTTCCGCTGGCCTTCCAGCAAACCACTGCAGAGGTCACGGACTTTGCGCTGACGCTGGCAGCCGCCTTCAATGCCCACCTCCTGGCCCACCATGTACGCCAGCTCCACGACTTCTATCCCCCCGCCGACTTCTACCCGGCAGACGATGGGGCCATCGCCAAGATCATGAGCGACCATGACGAGGCCACCGCGGCGATGGCACAGTCGATCAAAACGGTTTTCGAAGCGCGCTGCGAAACCGCCAAGGCGTCTATCGTGCCCGAAGCAGAAGCGCTCAAGCAGAACGGCGTGACCGCTTCCTGGCGCCAGGAGATCGGCTACCCTGCCCAGAGCTATGGTCTGGCCGCACGCACCAGCGACCTGGTCATCATGGCCATGCCGGATGCGAAGAAGAACAGCCTTGAACGGGACGTTTTCGAAGCGATCCTCTTCCAGTCAGGCGCGCCGGTCCTGCTCATCCCGCGGAGTGGGCTCGACAAGGTGCCCCAACGCCCGCTCGTGGCCTGGGATGGAAGCCTTCAGGCATCGAGAAGCGTCCGCGCGGCCCTGCCCCTCCTGGCGCCTTCCACGACCACGACCCTGCTCACGGTCGGGGAAACCGACACGGAAACCCCACCCATCGACGTGACAAAGCTGTGGCTTGAACGCTGCGGCGTCACGGTCGCCGAAAAGGCTGTCGACTGGCCGCACGGACCGGTGGCCGAACGCATTCTCAATCAATGTGAAGCGACCAATAGCGACCTTATTGTCATGGGCGGTTATTCGCACTCAAGGCTGCGGGAAAGCGTCATTGGTGGCGTTACCCGCGACATACTCCACCACGGCAAATACCCGCTTCTGATGGTTCATTAAGCCGGTTCGGATCAGTCTTCTGGCGGCGCCTCCAGCGCGGCCAGAAGTTCGCCGTCGCGCTGATAGACATCGTCAAGATAGCGTACCCCGCCCGCCCCATCGCTCACCGCTGTGAGGTAGAGGATATGGATCGGGACCGTCCGTGCCAGCTCGACACGGACCACCTCGTCTGACGCAATGGCGGCTTCGATGGCTGCTCTGTCCCAGTCTTCGGTCCGGGACAAAAGCCATGTCACAAGATCGACCGGCGCCTGGACACGCAGGCAACCCGAGGAAAGCGCACGCTGGGACCGCTCGAAGAGGTCGCGGCGCGTGGTGTCGTGCATGCGGATCTCATAGGCGTTGGGAAACATGACCTTGACCCGGCCCAGCGGATTGTACGGCCCGGGCGCCTGACGCAGCCGATACGGGAAAGTCGCGGGCGACAGCGCTTTCCAGTTGATCGAAGACGGGTCCACCTGCCTGCCGGCGCCGTTGATGACCTGAAAGCCCTGCAACTCGACGGCGCCTGGATTCCATTGAAATTTCGGCAAGAGGTCGTAGCGGGCAAGCCGGGATGGAACCTCCCACCAGGGGTTCAGGACAACAGCCTCGATCTCGCTCGAAAAGAGAGGGCTTTGCCGGGAGGGCTTGCCAACCATGAGCCGATGGTCCTGACGGGAAACGCCATCCTCCACAGCGCTTGCCTCGAAGGCGGCGATATTGGCTCGCACATGCCGCTGGCCGAGATCGTCTGGCATCCACCGCAAGCGCTCCATATTGATGCGGAGCTGTTCCATCCGGGCCTCCGGCCCGCGATTAAGGGCGCGCAGCGTCGCCGGCCCGACAATGCCGTCGGCGTCCAGCCCCTGCGCCCCCTGGAAGGCCTCGACCGCAGCAACCGTCGCCTCATCCATGCTTTCCGAAACCTGCTCGTCACTGAGCTTGCCCAGCGCCACAAGCCGCAGCTGGAGGGCCCGCACACGCTCGCCCGACATGGACGTCTTGAGGACTGGCCCATCCGGCACCTCGGCAATGGGGGTGGGCTCTTCCTGCCGCAGCTTTTTGAGTTCGTCTTTCAGCAGGGTGTAGGCCGGATTGGCCGGCGCGAATTGCTCAAGGCTGGTCGAGACCGTTCCTGTCTCAAGCGCGACCGCGAGCGCCTTAGGCAAATCGGCCTTCCGGGCCGCCAGTGACCAGCCAGACGCAACCGTGTGCGGATCGACTTTGCCGTGGAGCAGGTCTCCTGCCGCCGAAAGCCAGGCCTGGGTGGCCAGGTCATCATCCACCATCCCGTCCTGCGTGGTCAGGGCCAGATCATTCAGATGATAATGGCTCGGGTCCAGGCCATGGGCCCGGAGGCCCTCAATGGCCTCGATGAGTCCCTGGACATCCTGGCGGGTCCAGTTGGTTCGAAGGTCAGCCTGGAGCCTCGGCGGTGTCGAGACGTGTTGGACATCTGCGGGCGGTGCCCCTGCGCTTGTCAAAGGCCAGGCACTCACGCCGCATGCAAGCAGGCTCGCGAGAAATATTGCTCTCATCATATCCCTTGGGACAGAGGGGTGATTGTATCGCCGGACCCGTTTTCAGGGTCCCGCATTCGCCGGAATAAGGGCAGGTGTCGTCCTAGGCCTGTCCGTAGTCTTCTGCAGGATAGCCCAGATCGTCGAGCGCCTGAAAGAGATACTCTCCGGCAAGTGGCGTTTGCTCGATATAGGACAGGACGTGCAGGGGTTCGGTCTCACGCGCCTGACGACGCGCCGGCGCCCAGCTGCCGTCAAAATCACCCCGCCCGTACCAGACCAGGGCCAGAAGATCATGCTGATCATCGATGTCGAGAGCTTCGATCAGGCCGGCGATCTCCGCCAGGCGGGGATCTCTTTCACTGGTGTCGCTCTCGCCCTCTACCAGCTCGCCATCCTCCGGCACCACCGTGCTGTCGATATCTTCTTCTTCGTTCTCGGAAGGATCGAAATCTTCCGACTCATATTCCCGCGCGAGTTCTGCGATCCGGTAGGCGATTGTCGGGTCGATCGTCAGATCGAAAGACCTGTCAGCCATTATGGCCTCCTTCTGAGAGCGTAACGGAATAGGTCAGGCATTCCGCACAAACCAGCTCAACTTACTGCACGATATGGCTTCCTTGATCTCCATCAAATCCGCCAAGCGGAGCTGCTTTGGAAACCTCACCGGTGACATCTTCAGTGCGGTGCAACAGGAGCTGGAGCTTACTGTCCCTGTCGAAAACAGGCGTATTGACCATCTTCCAGTAGCGAACCAGAAAATCCCCGGACGGGCTCCGGATATCGTACCGCTGCACCGCCATGCTGTCGGCACGCCCGGTGACGACGGCCGTTCTCAGGGAGTTGAAAAGATTGCTGGCCCCGTCGGCCTGCGCATGCCCCGGATTATCAGGGAACATGTCGAACAGCTTGTTACCCACGATCTCGGCGGGCTTAACGATAGTGGCCCGGGCAAAGGCGTCATTCACATCGAGGATGTGCAGGCCAGCGCCCGGATCGATCAGAAGACAAGGATGGGTCACCTCGTCGAAGTTCACAAGCGACCGGCAGTCCGTCTCGGGCCGATCGCATGACGAGGTCTCGCCAGATGGCGGCGAGCTGTCGGTGAAGACCCCATCGGCCTCGGCATCCTGATAGGCCAGCTCTCTCTGGAGCTCGTAAATCTTGGCACTGAGGAAACGCCGCGTCGCGGGATCGACTCCCTCTTCAAGCAGAAGCCGGAAATGCTTCAAATTCTGACGGGCTATGAATCTGTCCAGGTTTTCCAATAGTGCCTCCTGCTTGCAGCAGACTCTCCGACAAATCGCCGGCATTGGTCGATGTCATCACAGAACAGGGCTGACCCATCGCCCGATGGCCAGACCGTCGTCACCGCCTTCGGAGCCGCAACAATCCTCCCCCTCCGAAAGGCTCGCTGCCTCCGGCACTCTCAGGCGTGTGGGAGCCCCCACATGAGAGACGCCGACGAAATGCTGCAGCCCTTCATGGCTCTGGATGTCGAAACGGCGGGCGGTGTGAAGCCTGATCAGCCCCAATTCATCGAGCTTTCGGAATGACCGGCTGACCGTTTCGAAGGTGAGGCCCAGATGATCTGCGAGGTCCATCCTCGACATAGCGAGGTGGATCGACCACACCCTGCCCTCATCTGCCAGTTCGAGGATGTAGTCGGCAACTCTCTGATCGGCGCTCATATGAGCCAGCCGGAAGCTTGCCCACTGCCTCTGCGCGACTTCCTCTGTCATCGTCCTCAGAATGGCGCACCGCGCCTCAGGGACCTGCTCGAAGGCGGCATCGATGTCGGCTGTACGGAACATGACGACCTCACAGTCCGTCACGGCTTCGGTCGAACAGATATGGCGGTCGCCAAACTGGAGGCCAATCAGCGAACCGGGACCGCTGAAATCGTAGATAAAGCGCCGTCCATCCGGATTGATCCGAAAGCAGCGCATCATTCCGGAGACGATGCCGACGACATGATCCTTGGTGTCGCCTTCCATGGCGATGTGCTGGTTGGCGTTGAACATCCAGCGCGTTCCGGCAATCGACGACTGGAGGACATCGAAGGCCCGGGCGGTCTGCGACCTGGATAAAACGCGCGCGCCCGAGGACCGCCGATTGTGTCGCTTTTCAATCGTCCTGTATCGGGGGTCGGGCTTGCCGCGGGCATAAACGGGTCGAGGGCTACCCATATGAAAGCGATCTCCATAGAGATGAGAAACGGTAGAATTATCCAATAGTGAGAATTTTTCTCAGGCTGATGTCTGTTCGATAGCGAACACTAGACACGCAATTTTTGATTGCTTCCGAGCAATGCCTCGCGCAACCAATGCGACAGTCGCGGCCGTATTCGAAGCGCCATCACGCGATGGCGGTATGACCGCATTTTTTGAATGGCGTTCAGACCTTGAGACGCCCGCTCAGAAGCCGTCCGCTGATCGATTTGACGGCTGAGTAGCACTCGCAGGCCTGGGCCTCGAGCCCGGCACGGTTCGTGACCGTAATCCGCCCCCTGCTATACTTGATATGTCCGGCCTTCTGCAGCCCGCTGGCGGCCATCGTGACGCTGACGCGCCGGACACCCAGCATCATGGCCAGGAATTCATGCGTGAGGTGGAATTCCTCGGCAAGCGCGGAGTCGTGGCAGACGAGCAGCCATCTGCAGCACCGCTCCTGCGTGGAGTGCAGACGGTTGCAGGCCGCCGTCTGTGCAATCTGGGCAAGGATGACATGCACATATCCCTCGAGCAGGTCATGTAGAAGCGGGTCTTCCGCCATGGCCCTGCGCAAGTCGGCCACCGGTATCTTCAACACTTCGCCAGGGATCTGCATGATGGTTTCGAACAGGGCCGTGTCGATATCGAAAAGAGCATTGATGCCGGTGACACCGTCCGTCCCGATCGCACCGATTTCGACCATCCGGCCATCTTTCATCGTCTTCACGAGAGAGACCAGGCCATGATTGACGAAGTAGACGTGCCGGATCGGCTCATCGAGCTCGTACAGGACAGTCCCCTTGTCGAACCTCACAGGCGTTAGGTGTGGCGCGATACGATCGAACGTGCTGGCGGGCATAGCGCCCAGCAGCTTGTTATTCAGCCCCTCTGCCCCCGCACTCAAAGTGGACCTGCAAACAATCGTCGAATTGGGGGCATTGTAGCACCTGTTGGTCATCATGCCCGGTGCCTTGGTGACGGCCAGGCTATTTAAATCTCGTTCTGATCTTCAAAATAGACATATCGTTTGCCGTCCCATGCAATATTGAGAAAAATCAATTCCACTAGGCTGGAATATGAATATGAGTTACAAATCAAAGTGTTATGTGCGCAGCTCTGCGACCGGCTCACGCAATTTCGACATCGCCGCAAATCGTATTTTACGGATGACGGCTGTGGATAAATGGACTTGCGGTTCATCACGCTGCCGCGCGAGAACGAACGCGAATCAGCTTGAAAGCCAGAAACGACGTGCGGGCTGCCCGGGATCGGCAGCCCGCACGGTGGCACTCATATCTGGAGCGGGATGCGAACACCCCATTGGCCCATGAAGGGGTACCGGAACCGGGCCTTCACTTGCCCGGCACAATAAAGATCGGGCGAAGAGCGGTGCGCCATTCTTGCCGAACAGCTCACCCCTCTTCGCCCGAAAACCCTTTGCCCGACCCGGGGCTGAAACGCGGTTGCACCGCCACCCCTGCCTACAGCCTGGCAGGCATCAGCCCCAAATCAGGCGCCGACAACCTCCGGCAGGGCACGGCAGAAGCGCTCGACATCCTCGATGCGCCCCATGGAGACACGGCTCAGATCCGTATAGTCCATGTATTGTCCGCGGATGGCGATCTTTTTCTCCGCGAGGCGTGCCCGCAGATCCTCAGCCGGCAGGCCGCTCTTGAAGTAGACGAAGTTCGTCTGGGACGGCAGATATTCCATCCCCAGCGTGTCCAGCGTCGACGTCACCATCTCGCGGGCCTCGACGATCTTGCCGCGTGACATCTTCAGGAAGCCCTCGTCATTATAGCAGCCGATGGCCCCGCCAAACGAGGTGCACGGCGTCCAGGACATGGCCGTCGCGCGGATCTTTTCGGCGGTCTCTTCCGAGGAAATCGTATATCCGACGCGAATGCCGGCCATACCATAGATCTTCGAGAAGGTCCGCGTGACGACCACATCGTGGCCGGCCTTGACCAGCGGGATACAGGTGGTCGCATCCGGATCGTCAGCCAGTTCGATGTAAGCTTCATCGACCACGACCGTCGTCTTCGCCGCCATGCGCTCAACCGCGGGGCGGATGACACTGCCCGGGAGGACCAGGCCGGTCGGATTGTTCGGATTGCAGAGCTGGACCATGCCGATGTCGGAGGTCGCTTTCGCCTCCATGGTCGGAAGGTCGATCTCCATGTCCGAGGTCAGAGGCACGCGCTGGATTTCAGCCAGACCGAGATTGGCCGCATAAAGAGCCGTCGTGTCCCAGAAGAGCCGGGGCGCCAGGATCGGCCCCTTCGGCCCGTTCATCAGCGCGAGCGCACTCAGGGCCTCGCCGGAACCGGTCGTTATGACAATCTGGGCCGGATCCAGGCCGTGGCGCTCAGCGATCAGTTTCTGCAACGCAGCCGTCGAGCGCATGGAGGTGTAGTAGGCCCCTGCTTCCGCGGCCTTGCTGATGCCCTTGAGAGCTGACGGTGCCGGTCCGTAGGGGTTCTCATTGCGTGAAAGCTGGGCGAGCCCCTCTTCCGGACCGAACATGCCCGATGTCGATGGGCTGGGCGGAAAGGCGCCTTGCGCCTCTGCCGTGAGCGAGGTCATCCCGGCCGATGCACAGCCGGCCAAGCCTGCCATACCCGCACCGAAAAATGCCCGCCTTGAAAGATCATATGCCATTCTTCTGAACTCCTTCATCGATTGTTGTCGCAGAAATATCCGAGATGGCGGGTATCTCCTCTTTATGCCCGCCGGCTGAAAACGCGTTGAAAAGCATGAGACTGGAGGTCACGAGGAGATAAATGCCGAAGACCTTGCGCAAGCGCATGGGGTCCAGGCTGTGAGCCACAGCCACACCGACCGGAGCCGTCAGAACGCTCATGCCGGCGATGCCGACAAGCGCGATCAGGTTGACATAACCGATCGAACCGTAAGGGAGCCCCTCCTCGCCGAGCCCGATGATCACCGAGCCAATGGCCCCGGGAATGGCGATCAGTGTCCCGAAACCGGCCGCCGTCGCCACGGCCCGGTGCATGGGCTGTCCACTCAGTGTCATGATCAGGACAGCTGGTGTGCCGCCACCGATCCCCAACAGGGCGCACATGCCGCCGAGAAAGCTCCCCAGCCCCCCGCGCAGCATGCCCGTCGGCATCGTGGGAGAGACCGGTGCGCGCTTGGCGAGAACCGGAAACAGGAAGTGCCACGCCATGACGAAAACACCGATGCCGAAAATCAGGCTGAGGCCCTGCCCGTTCATGTAACGGGCGATCACCAGGCCGACGCCGACGCCGAGCACCACATAGGGTGCCCAGCTCTTGAGAATGTCGAAGTCGACCGCCCCGCGCTTGGCATGCGACTGCACAGACCGGAGCGAGGTAAAGATGATGGTCGCAAGCGATGTCCCGATGGCAACATGCATGATGTGGTCGTTGGTGGTGGCCCCGCCCCCGGTCGACACCAGGGAGAAGACCGCCGCCAGCGTCGGAACGACGACGAAACCGCCGCCGATCCCGAAGAGACCGGCCACGAAGCCCGCCAGGGCCCCGGCGGCAAGCATGGTGACTATGAATGGAAGTAGTTCAATGATGCTGGCCATGCCGAGCCCCTAGAAGTTCACTGTAAGTGTTGCCTGGAAGGTCCGCGGGTTAAGCGGACGGAAATAGGCCGAGCCGGCATAGACAAAGGCGGTTTCCACCTCTTCATCGAGCAGGTTGTCGACGTTGAAACGAAGGCTGACATTCTCAGGGATGCCGAAGTCGTTCGGTCCGCCGAGATCGAGATAGGCGCTCAGCACCGTGTAATCTTCCATCTCGTAGCTTTCGGCATAGTCGGCATAGCGCTTGCCGGTGTATTTCCCGGATACGTTTGCCACCAGCCATGGCGTCGGCTCATAGGTGACCCCGCCCGTGAACAGCCATTTCGGGCTGTCGGCCAATGTCGAACCTGCCGGATTGCCACCGAAGGCATCCTTGGACTCGGCATTGTTATAGGTCAGGTTGCCGTTGAAATAGAGCTGGTCGTTGAAGACACTCGGCTGGTAGACCCCTGAAAGCTCGATCCCGTAGGCTTCGGTTTCCCCGGCATTGATATAATAGACTTCCGGCTGTTCGGTGGCTGGATTGATGACGCTGCCCTCGACCAGACGATTGTCGAAGGTCGTGTAGAACAGCGAAGCTGAGCCGTAGAATTCAGGCCGGTTGGTCCGGATACCGATTTCCCAGTTCTCCGATTCCTCACCTTCCGGCGCGGGCAGCGGGTCTGTTGCAGCGTCGGTCGACGCGATGGAAAAGACGTCGTCTGCGCCCCGCGGCAGAGCATAGTTTTGCGAGTAGGATGCGAAGACCTGATCGAAGGTGTTGAGGTCATAGACCGCACCGATCATGGGCAGGAAATTGTCTTCATACTCGGCACTGATGTCCTGCGGCCCGAAGCCCGGCAGGTATTCGCCCTCATTGTCGGGATCCACGCGATAATAGTCATTATAATCGCGATAGCCCTCAAGCGAGTAGTCCACGTTCAGGCTCTTGATACCGACTTCCAGCTTCAGACGATCTTCAAGGAGGCTGATCGTGTCCTTGATGTAGAGCTGCACGGTTTCGCGGTAGGAGGTGTAGTCGCGCCGGTAATAGGCCGTCTCGTCCCAGAGCACATCGCCATCGGCCGAGCCATTCGTCTTGTTCAGGCGCGCCTGGGTGCGGTGATAGTCCTCATCCTCGTACCAGCCACCGATTTCCAGCGTGTGATTGGCAACGTCCCACTCGACACCGGCGACCGCGCCTTTGCGGGTGCCGCCCACTTCAGAGAGACCGAACTGGACCCCGCGCGGGTGCACCACGTCGAGGCCAACAGCCGCCTGGCCGGTATAACGGCCGAGCGTGTTGGAATAGCTGTCCGGCGAAACCCCGTAGCCATCCTTCTCTTCCTGATACGCCGTCGCCTTGAACATAAGGCCCGGCGTGATGTCTGTCTCGAAATTCAGCGAGTAGAGCGCGTCATCACGAATGTTGATGCGGTCCTGGTAGTACTGGGTACACGTGCCGCCCGTATAGATCGGCGTGAAATCGTCGCCATCAGCAACTCCGTCACCATTATAGTCATAGACGCCCGGCTGCGGGTCGACACAGCCCTCCTCGGGAATGATCGGGGAGTAGCCGTAGTAATAGTCATCCTCGAAGACCGACTCCGGCCCGGATGGGGAGTCGTAGTCGAAGAAGTCATTGTGGACATAATTGAACTGCAGGAAAGTATCGCTATCGAACTCATAGCGGACCTTGCCTTCGATATGCTCACGATCGATCGAGCCCGGACCACGCCAGAGGTCGCTGTCGGTCTTGGAGCGGCTGATATAGGCCGAGAAGCCATTGATATCGCCGGTCTCCAGCTTGATGAAGCTGCGCTCGAGATTGTCGTCGCCGATCGTGTAGGCGATCTTGCCGCCTGCCTCATCCGATGGGGCAACCGTATTGTAGGAAACAATCGGACCAAGCGAAGCATAACTCGGCAGGGAGACATCGCCGGCCCCCGGCGATGCGACGACGGAGCCAAGGTTCTCATTGTCGACATAGCGGAAGATCGGGCTGCCGCCGAACGCATCGGAGCGGCCCATCGGCACGCCATCCAGCACAAAGCCGATCTGCTGCAGGTTGAAGGCCCGGACCGTCACCGAGTTACCGAATTCATAGAGGCCGAGCGCGCCGTCCGTCTGGACGTTGAAGCCCGGCAGGGTCTCCAGCATTTTCAGGCCGGAAATGCCCGAGGGCGCCGACAGCAGCTCTTCACGCGTGACCGCGACTGTATTGGTGGCCTCGTTAAGACCGATGGCTTCATCTGTCTGGGAAATACGCCGGCCTTCGACATAGACCGTTTCCTGACGGGCCTCCTCGTTGGCATCTGAATTTTCCTGGGCCCCAGCCTGGGGGGCCGCAAAGCACGCAACACAGGTCGCGGTTGCGAAAACTGATAGTCTGAGAGAACTCATCCTCTTCCTCTTCTTCCCGATACACCTCGACCGGAAACAAGAGGCGCTCTGCTCAGCGGCTCAAGAGATTCAGAGCAAAAGATCGACGCCATGAATAATTGCATGACATTCGTGCAGTTTGATGTGGTGCCGCACAAATGCTGAGCGACCGGACAGAGCAAGAAAGTGGCTATGTCAAACAGGCGACATTTCTGCAGAAGTGGCCGCAACATTAACCCTAAATTGCGTGCTGCGACCATGCTCCATGCCAGGTTTGGTAACGGCAATTCGGCAAGGCGAAGCGGCCCCGTCGGCCAGTTTCACACGCGGTAAAATGGCCGCAAGAAAAGCCACGCCGCCTATGCTAGACGAGGCAGGCATGATCACATTCATACCTCGCCGCGCGCCAGCCTTCGGCCTGGCTTTGACGCTGCTCACAGCGCTTGATTTCCAGGCTGTGGCAGAGCCCGGTTCGAGCTGCTCAGGGCCGCTGGCGCCGGTCTGGATCTCAGCTGGCAGCTTCACCATGGGCAATGAGGTGGGCTATCCCGAAGAAGGCCCTGAGACGGCCGCCCGGCTCGATGGCTTCTGGCTCGATGCCACGGAAGTCACGGTCGGCGCGTTTTCGGAATTTGTGGAAGAGACCGGCTATGTCACCGTTGCGGAGCGCCCAGTCGACCCGTCCCAGCTTCCTGACATCGATCCCGACGCGCATCCGGAATATGCCGATCTGTTCAAGCCCGGCGGGGCCGTCTTCAATCCCGATCCGCGGCAGACAGCCCGCAACATGAACTGGTGGAGCTATGTGCCGGGGGCCGACTGGCGCCACCCGGAAGGCCCGGACAAGCTAAGCGCCGAGCCAGACGAGCCGGTCACCCAGATCGCCTATGAGGACGCGCGCGCCTATGCGGCCTGGGCCGGCGGCAGGCTGCCGAGCGAAGCCGAGTGGGAGTTCGCCGCCCTGGCCGGGCAAGGCAACAATCAGACGGAGCGGCCGAAGCAAGCCAATACCTGGCAGGGTATCTTTCCTGTTGCCGATACTGGCGATGACGGCTTCAAGGGCGTTGCGCCCGTTGGGTGCTTTTCGGCCAATGCCAACGGGCTTCACGACATGCTCGGCAATGTCTGGGAATGGACGGCTGACCGCTACGTCCCATACCACCAGCCCGACGGCGAAAACCCGGAAGGTCCGGCGGCCGCTGACAGCTTCGCCCCGGGCAAACCCGGCGCCGCCTCCCATGTTATCAAGGGCGGAAGTTTCCTCTGCGCCGAGAATTATTGCCGCCGCTATCGCGCCGCCGCCCGCCAGCCCCAGGAAACCGGGCTCGGCACCAACCATATCGGCTTCCGCGTCGCCTATGACCGCCCGGCGCCTGACGAAGAATGATCCCAACGGCCCAGGAGCTAATCCTGCACGGACAGGACCAGCTCCCTACTCGCCGTCGCCCTGCGGCACGCCGGTTTCCAGTGTAAGGGTGAGCGGCTCGCGATAGCCGATCTCCGCATTCAGCACGTCGAAGCTCAGCGCCACAACCGGCTTTTCCCCACCCATGCGGACCTGAGCGGTAAACCGGTCATTGCGTTCGACATGGATCGTGTCGCTCGCATTCTGGAAGGTCTCCTCGCTTCTATTGCGCAGCGTGAAATCGAGTGGGCACGCATTGACGATATCAACCGGCAGGACGGATGTATCGTCCGGATAGCCCTCTGTTTCCAGATGCAGGCAGGTGCGCACGACCGCTTCGACGTTTTCCGGCTTGCCGAGCAAATCGTCATACGCCCAGGCCACGGTATCTCCCGCAAACAGGGCAGCCTTCATGGCCTCCGGCGTGCGCCCGTCGGCCAGGATCAGCGTCATCGGGCGATGGCCGCCATGGCCGGCCTCATGCGTCCAGTCGACCAGGCCGTGAATGTCGGAGGTGCCCAGCACGGTCAGGCCGTATTCGAGCGCCAGTTGCAGGGCATGCTCGGAATGGCCGTCGAGCGTGCCATTTACCACCTCTATGCCCTGAATGAGGCCGTCCTCAATCAGACGCTTATGGACATCCGAGAGCCGGGCAATGCCATCCGGCATCTGGGGGATCCAGTTGGGGTGATTGACGAAGACAAAGGCGCCCTGCGCATTCGCGGCCGCAAGCGCATCCTCGGCATCCTCGGTCAGCAGCGCATTGGCGTCCTGCAGGAAGACGGCATTTATGTGCCCGTATGGCTGCCCGCGCGTGATCTCGGCACCGTTGATCAGGGAGAGGCCTTCCTCGCCGGAGCTTTCCAGCGTCTGCCTGGCCACTTCATAGGAACGGTTGCGGTCCGGGTGTGGAATGTCAGCCTTGTGAGGCTGATGCTCCAGGTGCTCGGTGACGGCGAGCATTTCCAGCCCATCGCGCTGGGCTTCCTTGACCCGGATGGACGGCCAGACCTCGCCATCGGAAAAGACCGAATGGGTGTGAAGGTCAGCCGCCAGGATGACGCGGCCATCCTCTGCGTCCGGAAACTCCACGGCACGCTCATGGGCACTGGCCACCGTCACAAGAGCAGCCACGGCAGCGGCGGAAACAAGCAGGCTTTTTCGATACATGGGGTTGGTCCTCCGATTGAGACGGGATGGATAAAAACGCGCGCTTACATGTCCTTGAGAGCGATCTCGGTCGCAGTGTTTACAGCCGAGTCCGGCGAGGCCGCATTGGCGACGGTGCGGAAAACCGTCGTCCAGTCGCGCTCACCGGCGATACACCGCAGATAGCCCCGGTCACGCCCATTGGCGTATTTGACATGCGGGTTGGCATCGCGGGCCTGCTCGATCCGGCCATGCCAGGAGCAGATGGAAGAGATCGACGTCGCGGCAAAGTTCCGGGCGACCGGTGCGCTCGCCGGATTGTCCGGATCCTTGTGGACCATCATGGCCGCCGCGCAGTGCCAGTCACCGCTCAGGATGACCGGGTTCGAGACATCCTGGGCAAGCGCATCGATGATACGCTGACGCTGGACGGGATAGCCGTCCCACTGGTCCAGGTTGCGCTTGTTGTTCTCCGGATCGTCGACATAGTCGTAAGGGGCAAACCAGGTCTGCTGGGCGAGCACATTGTAGCGCGCATCGCTCTTTTTCAGCTGCTCCATCAGCCAGGCTTCCTGCACCTTGCCTGTCATGGTGAGGTCCGGGTTCAGGAGGTCGTCGCAAGGCGGTTCGCCCGGGAACCCGTCCCCGCAAACCTGATCGGAGCGATACTGCCGGGTATCGAGCAGATTGATATGCGCCGGGCCGAACCGGTAAGCGCCATACATCTGCAGCTCGCCGCCGAGCTCCATCATGCTTGGGGGAAGCTCGATCGGCATATGCTCGTAATAGGCCTGAAACGCAGCCCGGCGCCTTAAGGCAAACTCCGCACTCGTCTGCTTGTCAGGGTCCTGCGGGACCATGCCGGCCCAGTTATTGTCGACCTCGTGATCGTCCATCGCGACGATCCACGGCGCCGCGGCATGGGCCGCCTGCAGGTGCGGGTCGCTGCGGTAGAGCGCATAGCGGTTCCGATAGTCTCTCAGCGTGGTGATTTCCTCGCTGTTATGCTGGCGAACCACCTCATATTGCAGGCGGACTCCGCCATAGGGCCGGTCCACCTTGCCGAGCGGGGACACCCCGCCCTCATAGATATAGTCACCGACATGGATGACAGCGTCGGGCGTCCACTCGGCCATGTCGCGATAGCCGGCATAGTATCCGGTTTCCCAGGCCTGGCAGTTGGCCACCGCGAGCCTGGCTTCGCGAGCATTGCGGTCGGCCGTCTTGGTCCGGCCGATGGGGCTTTCATCTTGGCCGTAATAGAACTGGTAGAAATACTCCCGCCCGGGCTCCAGCCCGTCGATGCGGGCGTGCACGGAATGGCCTTTCACGTGCGATGTCGCCACCAGGCCACTGCGCAACTCTTTGCGCATCGCCGCATCCGAACAGACGCGGTAGCGCACATGGACGAGCCCATCGGCCATGCCGCCACCATTCAGCGGATCAGGCGCCAGCCGGGTCCAGAGGATGACGCTGGTTTCCCGCGGCGCCCCGGACGCCACACCGAGGGTAAAGTGATACTTGTCAGACTGCGCGCGTGCGGCCGCCGGCAGCCAGAGAGCAGCCCCTGAAGCGGCAAGGAAGAGACGGCGGGAAAACATCGGTCTTGGCCTTTCGAAAGCGGTTGGAAGGGGCCGCCGGCAAGAGAGGGGTTGGTCCTGCCGGCGGCCTTTGGTCCAGTCAGAGCACACGTCGGCGTCAGTCCTGTGACGCCGGCGAAGGGACACATCGCTAGAAGGTGTACTCGTACTGGATCCAGACAGAGCGCGGTTTGCCGTTCCAGCCATACTGGCGGTAATAGGCGCTATCGTTCGGCCCGATCTCGCCGCGCACGGCGGCCCGGTCCCGGCTATAGCTGGAGCCGCCCGAGGCCCGCTCGAAATAGTCCTCATCGAGGAGGTTCACGCCACGGATCAGGAAGCGGTGCTGCTTCTCGTCACCCATGAAGTACTGGATGGAGCCGTTGAGGACGAAATAGTCCCCGAAGTTCATGTCCTCGACCACTCGGTCGCCATTCTCATCGACCAGGCGTGCCAGGCTCGTGCCGGCATAGGCCCACTCCGGCCCCTGCCAGCGCGGGTTCAGCGAGAAAACCCAACGATCATTCGGCGTGTAGGTGACAAGACCCGACAGGGTCCATTCCGGCCGCTCGGACGACTGGCGATACGCAGCAGCCCCGGCCCGGCCCGGCACGACGAAGTCGAGATCGGTGGATGTACCGTCGCGGCGCGCCATGACGCCCTGCACAGGGTTGGGCTCAAGCGATTCCATGTCGGTGAAGGAGAAGTCAGCCTGCCACTGGTCGAAGTCGAAGGCGACGTCGATCGTGTAGCCTTCGATATCCTGCGTGGCGAGGGCATTGACCGCAACGCTTTCGCTCGGATCGAGCCCCCCTGAAGCCGCCGTGCCGCAGAAGGCGTCCGGCGCGATGATATTCTGCCGGTTGGCCTGGATCGCGCTGGTGTCATTGGTCAGGAACGGGAAGAGCGGGTCGGCCACGTCATTGGCGTATTCCAGACAGACCGCCCCGACCGCGCGCGAGGTGAACAGGTTCTCGATCTCGGTCTCGAAATAGCCGAGCTCGATATTGTAGGTGCCGCCGAAGATGTCACCGTCGATACCGGCACCGACATTGAAGGCGTTGACCGTTTGCGGCTCAAGGCCCGGATTGATGTTGGAGCCTTCCCCGAAGGCGCCGATCTCGTCGATCTTGGGCAGGCTGTAGGATGTGCCGCCAGACCCGCGAGCATAGAGGCCGTATCCGAAGTCCTGACGCAGGCCGACTTTCCAGATCGACTGGTCCTCGAAATTGTCGTTGAAATCCTGACGGGCGGCGAAAGAGCCGCTGAAGCCGTCCAGCACCGGCAGCGAGACGCGCAGGTCGCCATAGACACCCGTGCTGGTGAGCGTGATGTCCCGCACACCGTAATCCTCGTCGGAATTGTCCTTGTAGCTCGTATTCTGGACACCGGCGACGAGTTCGACGCTGTCATTGAATGTGTAGGTCGCCCGGGCATTCAGGCCATAATCGACATAGCCGGATTCCCGCTGGTCGACCGTGCCGAAGCCCTTGGTCGGCCCGCCATCGCCAAAGCTTGCCGTGGACTGGATGGCATAGCCAATCGGGGCGCCGATCGGGAACGGATTGTCGAAGGTGCCATAGGGCTGACCATAATACGGGCTGTCCGGATCGTCATTGACCCAGAACGTCCGCTCAATACCGTCGGCATCGTTCGGAACGTCGTCATAAGCCCCGCCAGCGCCACCATAAGGATTGGTCACGCAGCCTGCGGCAAGGCCGGGAACGCCCGCTGCAAAGCTCTCGAACTGGGCGGCTGTCGAGAAGCTCGAAATGCCCTGATCGGCCGCAATTGCCTGGATGTCCTCCGGCAGATCCTGAACACGCGGGATCTGACAGATACGCGCATCGATCTCGTTATTCTTCAGCTGCGGGTCCTGATAGTGGGCCTCGAGATCGATCTTCAGCTTGTCATTGAAACGGTGCTTGAAGGAACCGGTATAGATCGGAAATTCCGTGAAGTTCGGCTGGAAGACCGTCGACTGCGGGAAGGAGTCGCGGAAGTCGATGGTCGTGTAGGAGGCGCCGAGACGTAGCTCGGTCTCCGGCGCGATCTGCCAGAGATATTTCAGGCCGAGGCTGTTGAAGCTGTAAGGGAATTCATGCCGCCCGCCGAGGGCGAGGACATTGTCGCCATAGGCGTCTTCGTCGAACAGCTCGTGGGCGTCGGTCTCGTAGGACCGCCCATAGACCAGGAAGGAATGCTTGCCCTCATCGTCAAGCGGCACCGAAATGTTGCCGTAAATTTCGCGGGTCTTGTACGAGCCGGTATAGACGCCGAACTGGCCCTTGAGCGTGCCGTCCGGCTCCTTCGTCTTCACGCTGACGACCCCCAGACCGCCATTCGAACCGAAATAGAGGCTGTTGCCGCCGCGATAGACCTCGACGCTCTCGATCATACGCGGGTCGATGGCCGTGGCCGGCCAGAGATCCTCAAGCGGCGAAGAGCGGTCGAAATACGGGACACCGTCCACCAGGAGAAGGGTGTCGCGGTCCGTGCCGCCATCGATGCGGATGGTAAATTCGCCCTCGTCCGGCGAGTAGCCGATATTCGCGCCGCGGATCAGGCCGGAGGCCAGCTCCCCGAAATTGGTAAAGCCGCCCGTTTCGATTTCTTCAGCATTGATCAGCTGAACCTGCGTGCCGTACTCGGCAAAGTCGACGGCGAGATCGCTTGCATTGCTGTCGACCTGCTGGCCTTCCACACGGACGGTCTGCAAGCGGCGTGAATCCGCTCCATCGGGGTCCGGGTCGGCATAGGCCGCCGGAATGGCCGTGGTCGACATCAGAAGGCCGATCCCCAGGCTGAGTGTTCTGTTTACGCGGAATGTCATGACTTCTGCCTCCATCAATCCCCTCGACCGCCGGATGTGACGGTCACCAGTTGCCAACAGCCGGGCGTGGTCTGCTCCGGCAGGGTGGCGTCTAGAGGCTCAAAGCGACGGCGACGTGAAGTTTACGCAAAACTTATGTGAATGATATTTACTCATCGAGAAAATTAGAGTGAAGAAAATTCAAATTATAGATTTCCGGGTACAGGGCTTTCCATGCTGAAAAAGACAGGAGCACATTTCGCTCACTCCTCTCCCCCTTCCACACAGGACGCACAAGGCTTTCTTCTCGACTGGGACGGTTGCTGCGCAATCGGCAACCGGCTTGTGCCGGAAGCAGCCGACTTCCTCCGCGAGCAGGCGCCGCGGTGCGCCATCGTGTCGAACAATTCGACCAATACCGTCGAAGAGTTTCGCGACATGCTCAAAGGCGAAGGCATCGCAATGCGTCCGGACCAGATTGTGCTGGCTGGCACCGAGGCCCTTCTCCGCGCGGCAGAAATCCGGGCCAGCCGGACGCTCATCCTGGGCGATCCGCGCATGCGCGCCATTGCCCGCAAACTGGGAGTCGAGCTGGCCCAGGAAGAGGCCGAGCTTGTCGTGCTGCTGCGCGATACGCGTTTTTCCTATCGGCGCCTTGAGCGGGCGGTGAATGCCGTCAGCAATGGCGCCCGTCTCGTCGTCGCCAATCCGGACACAACCCATCCGGGTACGGACGGCCGGCTTATGCCGGAGACAGGCGCACTCCTGTCGGCCATCAAAGCCTGCGTGGAGATTCCGCGCGGCGTCGTGGAAGTTGTCGGTAAACCCTCCCCGCGCCTTTTCAGCAAAGGCTGCGCGGCACTCGACCTACCGCCTGCCCAGGTGCTGATGATTGGCGACAATCCCCAGACCGACATCCAGGGCGCAGAGGCCCTCGGCATGCAGACACGCCTGGTCGACTCGCCGCCTGGCGTCTTCTTTCATACGCTGAGGCAACAGCTCAAAAGCGCTTGATAGACAACACATCGAAGGTTTGCTGCAGGGCCTCGACAGAGCCCTCATAATCCCGCAGGGCGAGCGCGGCGATCAGTGCGTCCAGAACGCAGAGCTGGGCAATCCGGCTGGTCATGGCCTCGGTGCGGAATTTCGTCTCGCGCGCCATGGTGAAGAGCTTCACATCCGCATAGGCCTGAAGTGGAGAGCTTGCGAAGTTCGTGACCACAATCGTCTTTGCGCCGGCCTCCCGGGCCAGGCGGGTAGCGGCGAGCGTTTCGTGCGTCGCCCCGGAGTGAGAGATGGTCAGCACGGCGACATTCGGCCCGGTGCGCGAGGCACTGATCGCCTGGATGTGGCTGTCGACAACAACGCGTGCATCAAGACCAATGCGGAGCATGCGATACTGCGCATCTTCGGCGATTGGCGCAGATGAACCGATGCCATAGATCTCGACACGGTCGGCGGCATGGATGATATCGACAGCCTGCGCAATCGCCTCCGGGTCGAGCACGGACAGTGTGTCTCGCAAGGCCTGCACGCCGGCATGAAACATCTTGCGGCAGACCGTGGGCGTGTCATCGCCCTGCTGGAGATCTTCATGAATGAACTGGACCGGCTGGACGACCTCTTGAGCCAGGCTCAATTTGAGCTGCTGGAAGCCGGACAGGCCAAGCTGGCGGCACAAATTTATGACACTGCCATCGCTGGCCCCGGTGGCTTCGGCCAGCTCAGTCACCGACATCCCGACCACCTGTCGCGGATTGGCGAGGATAAAGTCGGCAATCGAGCGCGTACTCGGGCCGAGATTGGCCTGACGCACCCGGATACGGGTCATCACATTGTCGACGATGGGCTGGTCGGCCTTGCTGCCTTTGCGTGACGTCATTTCAACCTTGCATGAAAGCTCAGGGACTTCGAAACCTGATTGAGTAATTCTCATAAATAATCAAGGGAAATTTGAGCGTGTAATATCGGTGTCACAGGTCGTCTGTATGCCTTGCTGCACTGCGGAAAACCTGCCGTACGCAAACAAGACAGCAAGACCGGGGACCGTCATGCGCTTCTCCATCCTGGCCTTTATGGCCTGCCTGATCCTGCCATTTTTCCAGATGGCAGCCGCCCAGCGCGACGGCTCGGCCGAGAAGCCGCTGCGCGTCCTCCTGATCCCGGCGGATGGCGGCACGGAAGACGGCACGAAGGCTGATTTCAAGCCGCTTTTCGATGCCATGAGCCAATCCACCGGACTGCATTTCGAGGTGCATACAGGCCAGAGCTATGCGGCCGTCATCAAGGCGATGTGCGCCGGACTTGCCGAGGTCGCCTGGTTCGGCCCGATGTCCTATCTAGAAGCGCGCGAGCGTGGCTGCGCGGAGCTTCTGGCCATGGAAGCGCGCGACGGCTCAACCACCTATTATGCCGGCTTGTTCGTCGCCGCCGGCTCGGACATTGAGACCGTGGCGGACCTCGCCGGACACGATATCGCGCTCGGCTCCCCCCATTCGGCCAGCAGCTTCGCCTACCCCCTCGCCATGATCTCCGCCGCCGGCCTGGATCCGCTCGCCGATCTCGGCGCGATCCGCCTGACAGGCAGCCATGCCAGTAGCCTGATGGCCCTGCGCAGCGGGCAGGTCGATGCGGCAGGCGCCTCCTTTGTTTCCTTCGAGCGCGCCGTCAATCAGGGCAGTCTCGATCCGGCCGGCTTCCGCGTCTTGGCCAAGTCCGAGCCCATTCCCAACCCGCCGCTTGCCATGCATCCGGGCCTTTCTCCCGAACTGAAAGCCACGCTGCGCGAGGCCATTGCCAGCGTCCACGAGGCGCCGGGGATCAACCCCGAGGCGATCCGCGGATATGGCGGCAAGCGGGTCGACCGGTACATCGCCGGCATAGATGGCAGCAGTCTCGACAGGGCCGCAGACGCTATCGCCTTCATAGACGACGATTTCAGGGCGGCCCTGCTCCAGAAAGCCGGCATGCAAACCGATTGAGACGAAACGCCGATGAGGCATCCGGTCATGCAGACGAAGACAGAACACCTGAAAAAGCCGCCAGCCGCCAACCATACAGGTAAGGCTGCACTCGGCTTCCTGAACGCCACCAAGACCTATGGCGATGGCCCGCCGGCGCTCGACAATGTCAGCTTCGACCTGAAACCCGGCCAGTTCACCGTCCTGCTCGGCCCCTCCGGCTCCGGCAAGTCCACCCTGCTACGGGCCGCTGTGGGCCTCGTCGGTTTGAGTGCGGGTGAGATCCGGGTTCAGGGCAGATCGATTGCCGCATCCGGACGCCAAGCCCGGCAATGTATCGGCATGGTGCACCAGGATGGCAGCCTGTCCGACCGGCTGACCGCCGCGCAGAACGTGCTGTCAGCCATGGCGCCCTCCATGGGCTGGCTGCGCACGCTCTTCCAGGCCTATCCGGCGCCCCTCCAGCGCAAGGCATGCCGCCTCCTCGCGCGGGTCGGCCTGACCGAAGATCAGGCCAATCGCCGCGTGCGTGAGCTTTCGGGCGGCCAAAGACAACGGGTCGGCATTGCTCGTGCGCTAATGAACGACCCCGACCTCATCCTGGCCGACGAACCGGTGGCCAGCCTCGATCCGGCCACCGCCCGCAGTGTCATGACCCTGCTGCGGGAAACCGCCCGGGAGTATGGCGCGACCGTGCTGTGCAGCCTGCACCAGATCGATCTTGCCTGCGACTTCGCCGACCGCATCATCGGCCTGCGCGCCGGCAAGCTCGTTTTTGACGGCGAAGGGGCCGACCTCACGCCCCGCGCGCTGGCCGGCCTGTTTGACCAAACCTCAACCAGCCGTCCCTTTGACGTGGTGAGCCCCTGAGATGACTGCGCCCACCTCCAGCTCCACGGCCATGACGGGCGAGGCGGCCACCTGGCACCTCAAGCCGGTCTTTAGTGCGCGGGCCCTCTTTCTGGGCATACTGGCGTTCCTGCTTCTCGCCTATTCCGGCCACCGCATGCAGATCGACGACATGGTCGGCAGGATCGCCGGCTTCGCGCTTGTCGCCATCGGCCTGCAGGACGCGCCCCAAGGCACAAGCAATGAGGAGGGCGTGTTGGAAAGCATGTTCCCCCTCGCCGTCTCCGAACGCACGCCTGTCGACCGCATTGCCGATTTCGACGCAGACGCCCTGCCGCCCTTCTCGCACCTCGAAACCGTTTCGGTCGAAGAAAGCGCGCTTGACCCTGACACACTCCAAATGACGACCAAAACCATCGAGAAGACCTTCCTTGTCGAACCGGGCGGTTACCTCTTACTCGTCATCACCAAGATCATCGAAACCATCGAAATTGCGGTCTGGGCGAGCCTCTTCGCGGTGATCGTCAGCCTGCCGCTCGCCTGGCTGAGCGCACGGAACTACTCCCCCCACCGGCTGACCTATATCGGCGCGCGGGCCGGGGTCTCCTTCCTGCGGGCCATCCCGGAGCTGATCAGCGCGCTGTTCCTGGTGCTCGCTTTCGGTTTCGGCCCGATCGCCGGCATCCTCGCCCTGGCGCTGCATAGCGCGGGCTTCCTCGCCAAATTCTATGCCGAGGATATCGAGGCCGCCGACAGGCGCCCGCAGGAAGCGCTGCGGGCGCTGGGCGCCGGGGACTTCACGATCCTGCGGCTCGCCGTCCTGCCGCAGGTGCTGCCGAGTTATGCCGCGCTGACACTTTATATCCTCGACCGTAATGTCCGCATGGCGACCGTCATTGGCCTTGTCGGCGCTGGCGGCATCGGCCAGGAGCTCAAGGGACGGTTCGACATGTTCCAGTATGACCGCGTCGGCACGATCCTGCTGGTCATCTTCGTGACCGTACTCCTGCTCGACCAGCTGGCCGCCCATGTGCGCCGCAAGCTGATCTAGACTGCTCCCCTTGCGACGATGCGGCATTGGACGAAGGCCCGGATCGGGTGCTATGCGTCAAGGTAATTGCCAATGAAATGATTTCCGCCGCGCGGGTCTCTTAACCTGCGCCGCAACAGGAAACCGGGAGACATATACCATGAAATCTATTCTGCTCGCTGGCGCTTCGGCGCTGACACTGACGGCCCTCGGGGCGTGCACGACCGACACAATGACCTCGAATCTCCAGAGCGGCCAAACGAGCAGCTCCCAGGCGACGGAAACGCAAACTGCTGACGAGCCGGACATGACACAGCCCGCCCAGGACGAAGACTGGCGCATTCTCCTCGCCGAATGGGATGGCCCTTATGGCGGCGTGCCGCCTTTCGACAAGGTCGAGGTCTCGATGTTCGAGCCGGCGCTGGAGGCCGCCATCGAGGAGGCGCAGGCCGGAATTGACGAGACGACCTCGCAAGCCGCAGCGCCAACCTTCGAAAACACCATCCTCCCCCTCGAAGAGGGCGCCGGAAAGATCATGCGCGTCGCAACGATCTACGGCATCTGGGCCTCGAGCCTGAACGGCCCGGAAGTTCAGGCCGTTCAGCGCAAAGTGGCCCCGAAGCTCGCCGCCTTTCAGGATTCCCTCTACCAGAATGCGGACCTCTTCGCCCGCATCGACGCGATCTACAATGGCGAGGATTATGACACGCTGACGCCGGAACAGCAGCGTCTGGTCTGGGACTACCATACCGATTTCCAGCGCGCCGGCGCCGGCCTGGATGAGGCCGACAAAGCGCGTGTGGCCGAGATAAACCAGGAACTCGCCACGCTCTACACGACCTTCTCCAATAACCTGCTGCATGACGAAGAGGCCTATGTCACCTGGCTGACCGAGGATGACCTCACCGGCCTGCCGCAATCGGTCGTCAATGCCACGATGTCGGCTGCGGAAGCGCGCGACAATGAAGGCGGCGACTATGCCATCCTCAATACCCGCTCCTCCATGGACCCGTTCCTGACTTATTCCGAGGATCGCGCCCTGCGCGAGAAGGTCTGGAGGACCTATTACAATCGCGGCGACAATGGCGGCGAATACGACAATAATCAGGTCATCGCCGACATCATGAAGCTGCGTGCGGAACGCTCGGACCTGCTCGGCTATGACAATTACGCCGCCTGGTCGATCGAGAAGGCCGTGGCCGGCTCTCCGGATGCGGCGATGGAACTGATGATGAAGGTATGGCCGGCGGCCAAGGCCAAGGTCGCCGACGAAGTCGCCGCCATGCAGGAGATCGCCGACGCGGAAGGCGCCGACATCACCATCGCGCCGTGGGACTATCGCTACTATGCCGAAAAAGTCCGCCAGGCCGAATACGACTTCGACTCCGAAGAAGTGAAACAATACCTCCAGCTGGAGAACCTGCGCGAAGGCATGTTCTGGATGGCAGGCGAGCTATACGGCTTCGAGTTCACGCCTGTCGACAATGTGCCCGTCTTCCATGAAGATGTTCGCGTCTGGGAAGTGACCCGCGAGGGCGAGCATGTCGGCCTGTGGTATTTCGACCCCTATGCCCGCGCCGGCAAGCGGTCGGGCGCCTGGATGAACGCCTATCGCACGCAGGACAATATCAATGGCTACACCACGCCGATTGTCTCCAACAATTCGAACTTCGTCGAAGGTGCGGCGGGCGAGCCGATCCTGATCTCCTGGGATGATGCGACCACCCTCTTCCACGAATTCGGCCACGCCCTGCACGGGCTGAACTCCAACGTGACCTATCCGTCGCTTTCGGGTACGGCGGTGCCGCGTGACTATGTCGAGTTTCCGAGCCAGGTGCACGAGAACTGGCTGCCGACGCCGGAAGTGCTCCAGCAGTTTGCCCTCCACGTCGAGACAGGCGAACCGATCCCGCAGGACCTGGTCGACAAGATCGAACGCGCCGCCAATGCGCGCCAGGGCTTCGATACGACCGAGTATCTCGCCAGCGCCTTGGTCGACATGAAGCTGCACACGATGACGGACTTCTCAGACTTCGATGCCGACACGTTCGAACGCGAAACGCTGGAAGACCTCGGCATGCCGGACGAGCTGCCGATGCGCCACCGCATGCCGCAATTCGCGCACATCTTCTCCGGCGAAGGCTATGCGGCCGGCTATTACGCCTATCTCTGGGCCGACACCTTCAGCGCGGATGCCTGGGAAGCCTTCGAGGAAGCTGGCGGCCCCTACGACAAGGAAACCGCCGCGAAATTCCAGAAATGGATCCTTTCCGTCGGCAACACGATCCCCCCATCGGAGGCCTACAAGACCTTCCGCGGCCACGCCCCGGACACCGACGCCCTGATGCGCGACCGCGGCTTCGCCGTACCGTCAGAAGCCCCCGGTGACGTTGGCGGGACAGGCAGTCCAGCCGGGCCGGTGGATATCGACAACTAAGCTCATCGGGCCTGCACTGGCAGCCCTGAAAAGCAAACGATGGACGGGCCGTCTCTCCGAGGCGGCCCGTTTCATGTCTTGTGGCGTGAGCGTGGCCTGCGTCCTAGTCAGCGGTAATGACGAGGGTAAGCCGATCGGAATACTTGCCGGCCAGGGCCGTGAACGTATTGCCCGTCACCATGAAGGCCATGCTGTGCTGACCGCCTGAAACCCCTTCGAGGATCCTGGCGTCGCCGGGGACACCGTCGGCCTGGACGAGTTGACCATCCATACGCACCTCATACGGGATGCCCGCCGACGTGAACTCATGGCGCAGCTCCCCGGCATTTTCCGACACGAGATCGACTGAATAGAGCGTGTTCGCATCGACCGAGAGATCCAGAGATTTCTCCTGGCCCTGCAGCAAGGTTCCGAAGTCGAGCGCCATCGATTTCACGCCCGCATGCGGGTCGGTGCCGAAGGACGCGGCAACCTTGGGCGGCACATCGACGGCAACTTCGACCGATTGCTGAGCGACAAATTCCCGCGCGCCGCCATTATCCTTGTAAAGCGAGACGGCTATCCGTCCGACATACTGGCCGGCCGGAGCTGTCTGGCGGGGCGGGATAACGACCTGGAAACGGGCCTGCTTTTGCGGGTGCCCCCTGGGAATCATTCCGGTCACCTCGACGACATTGTCACCCGGCCCGTCCGGACGGCCTGTCTCGCTGATATTGAAGGCGAGCGCGTTTGGTCCGGAGAAGAGGGAAGCGGTGCCCGGCCCGCCGTCGGGCTCGACCCGCACGGTATAGCTACAGCTTTCGCCACTATGCTCCACCTCGATTGCGGCAACTTCAGCATGCACCCGGCTGCTATCACTGTCATAGCCACGACTGAGCGCACCGCGATAGCGTATGACAGGCGATGGCGCCAATTGCAGGCGGCAAGGGTCAACCACGTCCTTTTCAAGCGGCGCGGCATTGACCGGCGTCAATGGAATGTCGGCCTGCGCAAGGCATGGCGCAGACACCAAGACAGCCACAATGGCGAGACAGTTTCGTATATACATTACACTAGGCTCCATCGGCCCCCATCACGCGCACTGTGACCTGGTACGGTGCGCTCTCCTTTTCCGTCTGGATTTCCACGGGGTCCGGCATGCGAATGACACCGATATCCCCCTCAGGCACAGTGAAGACGGCTGTCGCCCCCTTTGGCGAGTCAAATTCCAGACGTACTTTTTCGCCATGCTTCAGGCCGTCGATATAGAAACGCCCGCCACGATTGGTGAACATCTGGTGACGTTCGCCATCGCTGGTGATGGCGTAGCCGGCCGCAAAGGCGACGGGCTCTCCATTTTCATCGACGAGCAGCGACATGACGGCAACATTGCGGTCATCCCCGAGCTTCACGATGTAGCCAGAGCGATACCCTGGCAGGAAGGTCATGGCCTGCCCGCCTAGTGATGTGCCGGCCGGCGCATCGGGGGCATCGACCTCGATCGTACGGACATAATAGGAATTGAGGTCCGGCACGACGGCGGCGCCGAGCCCTGAGGAATAGGCGGCATAGGATGGCTGTGTATCAAGGACAGAGCCTTGCGGGTCGACAGCGATATCGAAGCCCTGCACCGCACTGTTCTTCTTGAAGATGGCGAAGCTATCATAGACGGGACGGGAAATCGCTGTCGCACCGTCAGCAAAGACCAAGGCCGAGCCGAAGGCGAGTTCGGTAATGTTTTCGGAGCCGAAATCCTCTTCCGCCGTCGCAGCCCCCAGACGTTGTTCGGCGCGCGCTTCGAAGCGGTTGCCGATATAGGTCGCGCCGGCTCGCAATTCGTCAGAGTCGGTTTGATGGGTATACGTCGTATCCCAGCCCAAGCTTCCCACACTACGGTCCTGTCTCGAGGAATAGCTGGCCCTGGTCGATGGCGTCCGGGTGTCATGGTAGACTTGGGCATAGCCATTGCCGATCCGCACATTGAAAGAGATCCCGCCCGACCAGCCAGTGCGCCCCGGAGAGTCTTCATAGCGGACGGCCGTACCGAGCGTTCCGTACTGCGTCCTCCAGGTAAAGTTCAGCGAGTGAGATTGGTCGAAGTCACTGGAATCGTGGCGCTGGCTGAACCGGGAGGCGAGCTGAAGGCGCGTGGTAGCAGACATGACCCGCGAGGCCCGTGCGGCGATATCATATTTGTATAATGCGCTTGCGCCACCCAGGGCGGCGAAATCCTCATCCTGATAACGAAGCTGAAGATCGAAACGCGTCTGTCGCGACAGATTGGCATCGTTCCAGCGATAGAGGCCCGTCAGGGCGCCACCGTGGCCCTCATCGTGATCACTGTAACTGCTCAGCAAGCCGAACGTACCCAGTCCAGTCGAATAGTAGGCTTCTGCACCGACATTGACGAGATCAGTATCAGCCTGAAAGTTGACACCTGACGTCAGCCGGTCGCTCCAGCCTCGGCTGTAAAACCCGCTCAGCGCCGGGTTTTCCATGTCATATTCACGTTGGCCATCTTCGAGAGTCGATGTCGGCCCCACGCTCAAGGCAAAATCGGTCGTCCCCTTCTTCAGCAAGCTGAAATCGTAAAACGCCGAAAAGACGACGCGGTCGGTATCACCGCTATCATACTGAATCTCCAGCACCACATCGTTGCCAGCCGCGCTCTGAAGCGGCAGATCCGTGAGATTGTAGCGACCCGCCTGCAGCCTGAACTCGCGAATGAACTGCCCATTGATATAGACCAACACACGCGCGGACCGTTGCAGCTCGAATTGCTGTGACGGATTCGTGCGATATTCCTGGTATGGCTGCAGTCCGAAATTACGGAAACCTGCAACGCCAAGAAGTTGCGGGTTTCCCTGCAAGCCGGAGGTCGGAGCCCTCAGGTCGCCCGCCTGCAGGCGGATCCGTCTGTCGACAAGGTCTTTGGTCAGCCGGGTATCGTTGAGAACAACGCCGCTATCTGTCGTGTCGCTATAACGAACGCCTGTTTCGAGAACCAAGCCGCGTACGTTCATGGCTGCATCAATATTAACCTGCGTCGCCGCGAAACCGGTTGGCGCATACTCACTCGCGTGGATATACTGAGTCCCTGCAGCAACATTGAGGATGCCGCTGGTGCGGGCTTGCTCCACCGTGTCGAGATTTCGAACTTGCAGGCTCGGCTGTACCGCAACCGGAATAACCGATCGCATCTCGATCGGCACATCAATGTTGAGGAGCAGGTTGCTGTGGTCGAACTCCGCGATCAATCCGAAAGCATTAAGGTCAGCGGTCGATACCTGCTCACGGCTGGAAAAGGCCTCCAGAAGCTCAAGCTGCTTCTCATCGACCAGAAAGGGCAGCAAAAGATCGACAAGCGCCTTGCGATCCACAACCGTCTCACCGGGTGTCGTGCTAGGCGACATGATGATATCGCCCTGATTCAAGCCCGATATGATGACTGGATAAGGTAGCTTTGCAGCCTTTTGCGGCTTGGTACCGAACAGGGCGCCGAAGATATCGTCGGCAGATGCATCCTTCGACAGCTGCGGCGCGGAGGGCTTCCCAGATTTGCCTCCAGACGTCTCAGCATGCGCGGAAAGGCCTGTGAACTGGAAGGCCACTGCGGATCCTGCACAAAGCAGCAGCGTCCTAAGGCAGCTACGCTCGGGCCCCCTGTCCTTCCGGCGACAAAGAGGAGCCGCCAGGCGGTTCGCCGTGTATGAGGTCGACTGGCTCACGACTCACCACGCCCATCAATTGCGGAAATAGTCGGTCTTCAGCGACGCCGAGACCGGCCCCGGAGCCAGCGTTTCTGCGACAGGCACATCGACCACAGCCTGCGTACCGGCGATGATGTTGCGATTGTTAAGCGGCTCAATGGCCTCACCAGAGAGTTCAAGGATCTCGCCACCAGCCTGCACCGTCACGACAGGATGCTGTAGGATTGCCCGGCGTTTGCCTTCATTCTTCACCGTCAGGCGCAAGAAAGTGTCCCCGTCGTCTGACTTGACAATCTCGCCATGATCGATCCTGGCCTCAGGTTCGCCGCCTTGGGCGGGCACGACGTAGAGGGCGGCCTCGTAGCGAAAGCCAAGTTTCACATCGACGGCCACACCATTGGCCTCTCCCTCGCTTTTGTAGGGGATAGGCAACTGTTCGACGACAAGACGGTAGGCAAGCTCGGTATCCGGATTGGGATCGCCGATCCACTGGGCACGAATCGACTGGCTCTGACCGGGCGCCAGCACCAGTTGCGGCGGCGTCACAATGAAGTCGTCGAATTCCGGTTCGCGCGTCTCATTGCCCATTTCATCGGCCGAGCGGCGATACACTTCAATCTGCAGCGCGATCGGCTCTTCGTGGGTGTTCTTGACGACGAAGGTTTTCGCCGCCCCGGATCCCGTTGGCGAAAATTGCGCGATAATCGGGGAAAACTCATAGGCCCAGGCCCGCGACGAAACCGAAGCCGTCAAGCAAAAGGCCAGGATGAACAGTGATCGGATAAACATTTCTTCCTCCCCAAACAAATCTTAAGGTAAATTTATGCCCGATTGGACACACCTACGATTGCAAGAATGAGGCCAGGCGGTGTCCGGTCTGGCCGGACACCGCCTGACTTGAAGGAGTCTGGCTTAGTAGTTGGCAGCCAGCGTGATGGTCAGCGTATCTTCGTACGTACCAGCGACAGCGTACTCGGCGAGCGAGTCGAACGAGAGGTCGAGGTTACCGTTACGCGAACCACCATTGGTCAGGATGTTTTCCCAGTCATTGTCGGTGACGATCACAGCGCCAGCACCGGACAGGTCGGTTTGGGAGTTGTAGCTACCGGTCGGGAAGATCCAGAAACGGGTGTCGACATCATAGTCGATGTTCACCGCGCCACCGCTTTCGACGTGCTCCATGCCGCCATTGGCCGACTGCAGCGTAACCGTGTACGGCGAGTTGCAGGAGTAGGCGATGGCCAGGAAGCCTTGGTCACCGGTGTCCAGCATGTCGACATTGTAGGAGGTCGAGCCTTCCGGGATGAGTTCGCAGTTGCTGTCAACTTCGCCAGCCAGGTTGATAACCAGGCTTTCGGAGTCAGCCGAAGCCGTGCCGCAGAGAGCGGCGACGGCCGCGATAGCTGTAAGTGTACGCTTCATTGTGGTACCCTCTTGATTCCCGGCGTGGGTGCTAGCCATAGCCGGGGTGTTCTGCCGTGCCACCATTGACAAGGCAGGTCCCACTTTCGTGGGGTATGGAAAGGCGGATTTCCGCCGGTTCAGGTCACGGGGCACACGTGTCCCGTGACCACACCACGCGCACCGACACCGGTCACGAAGTGATCCTGTAAATCTGTTTGTTCGCTTTTTTCGCTGGACGCCTCACCCCGAGGTCTGGTCCTGCTGCGTTTGTCCCCTGTGCTCCACCTTTAGTAGACGCCACCCGGCGTATAGTTTCTTATGAGCATCTCTTCAGCATGTTTCATGCCAAGAGCATGCATCCCCAAATTTCCCGCCATGCCGGTCCCTCGGAAGGGCGAGCAGGTCAATCGCTCCCACGTTTTCTCACAAAAAGCAACAGAGAGATTATGAACTTTTTAACGATTGCCGGGTCGAGGCTCAATCAAAACGCGAGCATTTTTGCGCTGCAGCACAATCTGTCCAGCTGCCGCTCGCGAACCTGAGCCCTTGATCCTGTCACGGCCCAAGAACATTAAAGCCTCTTAATCCTACTGCAGAATATGCACATTCTGCGTGCAGCATTGCATGCTCACGGGGCATGCAAGCCCGGAGTAGCCTTGCCACTGCGCGAGAACTGTTCGCCCGTTGGGAGAATTATCATTTGTGCGCCGCACAATAAATTTTTTGTATACCTGATATCCTCACTCGCGCATTTCCTATGAAACGCAAAAGACAGATTAAAGCGGCCTGCGCTGGAAAACGGGAGGAAACGAACACACCAAGCGCCCTCTTGTGTCCCGGCCTTGCAGACAAGCCGGCATCGCCTTTCGACACGCGGAAATGTCAGATTTCAGGACAATTATGTGCGGAGAGCTATGTTCACGGCTTGGTGGCCGTGCCTTCAATCTCGCGTATGCAGGCGCTCGCCCGTGGCCAGGATCTCGCTGGCGACCTCGCGCAGGACGAGACCGATCGTCTCCATGCTGGCGGCAAGCGGGGAGTCCCGGCGCCAGACGAGGCTGATCTCCCGTTTGGCTTCACTGAACTTGACCGGCCGGACAACCTGTGACGGATCACGGCGCGCTTCGACCAGGGCGTAAAGGCTGGGCAGGATCGCGACCCCGGCCCCCATCACCGCCATCTGCCGGATTGCATCCAGCGAAGTGCCCTCATACTCGGTGCTGATATGGGCGCCGGCCAGCCGGGCAAGCTCCTGCACAATGACTGATAGCCTAAACCCATTGCCAAGGGTCAGAATCTCACGGCCCTGCAATTCTTCGAAGCCGACCGGCCCGCTCCTGGCCGATAATTCATGCTCATTGGCCGCGCAGACATAGAGCTGCTCATCGAACAGCGCCATCGAGGCGGTGTCGGGGTGGTCTTCAGCCGTCGAGATCAACATGTCGAGACGGCCATCCTTCAGCTTCTCATCGAGCGCCTGCGAGCCCTCCTCCCGCACGCTCAGGCGGAGTTCCGGGAACCGCAAGTGCAGCTCCTTGGCCGCGCTGGGCAGGAGGTAAGGCCCGAGTGTCGGCAAGGTGCCGAGCCGGAAACGGCCGACCAGCGTCCCAGCCGAGCGGCGCACGACCGTCTTGATGTCCTCAAGCTCGGTCAGGATACGCCGCGCGCGGCGCACCACCTCGTCACCGAGCGGGGTCATGTAAGCCCCTCTGCGGTCACGCTCGATCAGGCGGACACCGAGATGCGCCTCGGCTTCGGAAATCTGCGCCGAGAGGCTGGGCTGGCTGACATTCATCAACCGCGCGGCCTCGTGGAAGCGCCCCGTTTCCGAGACGGCCACAATATACTGCAACTGGCGAAGGGTTGGGCGCATGAACGGGCAAGCTCCTGTCAGCGGTAGGGCGATGCTTTTTCACCAGCCGCGCACAATCCCGTGGGCGCTCCTTCTGGAAAGCATCACTTCTGATAGCGAAATGCTATTGCAAAACCAATATATTTCGATTGGCGCCTATATAGGATGATCTTTAATTTCAAGGCACGAAAGGCAACAGACGTCGCCAGGAGACCAAATTTGCAGCTACCTCCCAGAACTTTACTGCACGCTTGATCTCCTAACCTCTCACTCTCGCTGGCGCCCAAGGCCTGGCGACGGCGTCTGGCCCGGCTGCCCCCTCTTCTACCCCCTCACGGCCGGGCACGCCTTTCAAAAAATCATGAGAGGCTGACAGGAGCGATCAATGCCAAAATTTGCCGCCGGGGTGCTGAAATTCCAGGACACCATCTATCCCGAAAAACAGGACCTTTTCGAAAAGCTGAGCCAGGGCCAGTCGCCCGAAGCGCTGTTCATCACCTGCTCGGACTCCCGCATCGAACTGGCGATGATCACCCAGACCGAACCCGGCGAGCTGTTCATCTGCCGCAATGCCGGCAACATCGTCCCGCCGCACACCGAGCAGACCGGGGCCATGACGGCCTCCATTGAATATGCTGTGGCCGTCCTGCAGGTCCCGCACATCGTGGTCTGCGGCCATAGCGGATGCGGGGCGATGAAGGGGGCGATGAACCCGGAAGGCCTGGAAACGCTGCCGCACGTGGCCAAGTGGCTTGGCTATTCGCAAGCAGCCGTCGACATTGTCGACGAGCTGGCGCCTGACGGTACGGCCGAGGAGCGCATGAAGCTCCTCATCGAACAGAACGTCCTCCTGCAGCTGCAGCACCTGCGCACCCATCCAAGCGTTGCGCGCCGCATCGCCCGCGGGGACGTCGACCTTCATGGCTGGGTTTATGACATCAAGACCGGCGGCGTCGACGCCTATGACGAGGCGCGTCAGGAATTCATCCATGTCGATTCCCGCTACGCCACCGAGATCGCCGCCCTGGCCGGCGCCGGTGACTGCGTCGCCTGAGCTGAACCAGAAGGAATTTCATCGTGAACACAACAGAAAAGCCGCCGGGCCTCGGCGGCTACTTCGACATGTCCAACCTCAAGGGCGATATGTTTGGCGGCCTCACGGCCGGCATCGTCGCCCTGCCGCTGGCGCTTGCCTTCGGTGAAGCCTCTGGCGCCGGTCCGATTGCCGGCCTGTGGGGCGCCATCTTTGTTGGCCTGTTTGCCTCGCTTTTCGGCGGCACCGGCTCGCAGGTATCCGGCCCGACCGGCCCCATGGTCGTCGTCTTCGCCGGCCTCTATGCCGCTCTCGGCGGCAACCCGTCTCTCGTCTTCGCCGCCGTTATTCTGGCCGGCATCATGCAGATCCTGCTCGGGGTCTTCCGCTTCGGCCAATATGTGAAGCTCGTCCCCTATCCGGTGATCTCAGGCTTCATGAGCGGTATCGGCGTGATCATCATCGCCCTTCAGCTCTCTCGCCTGTTCGGCCATGAGCCCGATGGCGGCGGCACGATCCCGGCTTTCACCGCTGTTCCGGACGCGGTGATGAACCCGAACTGGATCGCCGTCGGCATTGCCCTTGTTTCGCTCGTCATGGTTTTCACCTGGCCGAAGCGGCTGGCCGCCTGGATCCCGGGCCCGCTGGCTGCCCTCATCGTCGGCACGCTGATCAGCGTCTTCCTTCCGGGCGCTCCGGTGCTCGGTGACATCCCGACCGGCTTCCCGAACTTCGTTGTTCCCAGCGTCGACGTCGGCTCGGCCCTGATCGTGCTTGAAGCCGCCTTCATCCTGGCCGTGCTCGGCTCGATCGACAGCTTGCTGACCTCGCTGGTGGCCGACAACATGACCCGCACGCGCCACCAGTCGAACAAGGAGCTGATCGGCCAGGGCATCGGCAACTCGGTCGCCGGCTTCTTCGGCGCCATTCCGGGGGCCGGCGCCACCATGCGGACGGTGATCAATATACGCTCCGGCGGGCGCACGCGCATTTCGGGGATGACCCATGCGATGGTCCTGCTCGCTGTCGTGATAAGTCTCGGCCCGCTCGCCTCGCAAATCCCGCATGCCGTGCTGGCGGGCATCCTGGTCAAGGTCGGCATCGACACGATCGACTTCTCCTACATCAAGCGTGCCCACAAGGGCCCGCGCTGGGACCTTGCGCTCATGGCGCTGGTGCTGCTGCTGACGGTCTTCGTGGATCTCATTACCGCGGTTGTCGTCGGTGTGGTTCTGGCCGCGCTCGGCTTCGTGAAGAAGCTGGCCGACGACCAGATCGCCTCGGTCAACAAGACCGTGCCGCGTCATTCCAGCGAGGAGGAAGTCAGCATTCTCAAGCGCGCAGGCGGCAAGGTCATGATGTTCGACTTTGGCGGTCCGCTGAGCTTCGGGGCGGCGGCCGATCTCGGCCACCATGTCCGCCAGCGTACCGGTCACAGCGCCGACGTGCTGATCCTGGACTTCTCGCGCGTGCCCTTCCTGGATGTCTCGGCGGTAACAGCTATCGAGACTATCCTTGAGGACGCCCACGACGCTGGCAAGACGGTCTATCTGAGTGGCATGAACGACCATGTCGCCCAGTTGCTCGACAAGTTCAGCACGTCTGAATCGGATGCGTTGAAATCCTTCGAGACCCGCATCGAAGCGCTGAAAACGGCAGAGACGCACACGCTTGGCAGAGCGGAGCCCAACCCGGCCTGACCGGACGGGTCTCTATATCCAAACCGGAAAGCCCCGCGCCAATCTCCCGGCGCGGGGCTTTTCATTGCGATGTCGCATTCACGGTTTCAGGACAGCCGCGCCCTGCAGCCTTCCCGCTCTCAGATCGTCCAGCGCCTCATTAGCCTGCTCCAGCGGGTAGACCGTGGTGTGAAGCTCGGGCCGGGCTTTTGGCACGATCGCCAGGAAGTCGCTTGCATCCTTGCGGGTGAGGTTGGCGACCGAAACGATGGAGCGTTCGCCCCAGAGAATGCTGTAGGGAAAAGCGGGAATGTCGCTCATATGAATGCCGGCACAGACCACGCGTCCGCCCTTGCGCACCGCGCGCAGGGCTTGCGGGACAAGCTCGCCGGCCGGGGCATAGATGATGGCCGCATCGAGGAGCTCCGGCGGCGTTTCGTCCGAGCCGCCTGCCCAGTCCGCTCCCAGGCTGCGGGCGAATTCCTGGCTGGCGGTGTCGCCCGGGCGCGTAAAGGCATAGACCGTCCGGCCCTGCCATTTTGCCACCTGCAGGATGATGTGGGCCGCAGCCCCGAAACCGTAGAGGCCGAGAACCGGTGCATCTCCCGCCGCCACGAGCGAGCGCCAGCCAATCAGCCCGGCGCATAGCAGCGGCGCCAGATCCTCGTCCCGGCCCTCCTCAGGCAATGGATAGGTGTAGCGCGCATCGGCGATCGCATGCGTGGCAAAGCCGCCATTCACCGTATAGCCGGTAAAGTCCGGCGCATCGCAGAGGTTTTCCCGGTCCCTGTCGCAATACGGGCAATGCCCGCAAGCCGAAGCCAGCCAGCCCACCCCGACGCGCTGGCCGGGCTCAAGACCGGTCACGCCATCGCCGAGCTTGTCGACAATGCCGACGATCTCATGACCGGGAATAATCGGGGACTGGCGGGGCGGCAGATCCCCGTCCACGACATGCAGATCCGTGCGGCAGACCCCACACGCACTCACCCGGATCGAGACCTCTCCCGGCCCGGGCGCCGGGTCGGGCAGCTCAACCGCTTCGAGCCGGGCGCCGGGAGGCGCGAGCTGCATCGCATTCATCGGTGATCTCCTGCAGGATGTTGCGGGTGGTCGCCTCGACGCTGCCACTGGCATCGACGCGGCGCCAGCGGCTATCGAGATCGCCGGGCTCGTTCTGCGAGAGCGCCACTTCGACATCGGCATCCGAGGCATCGCCTGTGCGCCCCGACACCCGGGCGAGCCGCGTTGCGAGCGGAGTCTCCAGCCAGATGGCATGACGGTGTGCGCCGGGCACGCCCAGAATGGCTTCCCGCGCAGCACTGACCTGGAACGTCCCGTCCGCGATCACGCTGGCCCCGGCATGCACCGCCCGGGCCGCATGGGCGGCCAGCGCCTTGTAGGTCTGGACCCGTTTCTCCATCCGGTAAGCACAAGGGTCCGCCTTGCTCTCCTCCGGCGGACGGCCATTTGTCTGCTTGCGCAGCACGTCGGTACGCAGAAAGCGCGCCCCGGCCGGGCCGGGCAGCTTCGGCGCAAGACTGGCGGCCACCGTCGACTTGCCCGTGCCCGAAAGCCCGCCAATCGCGACCAGAACGGGTTTGGGCTGCCTGAGAAGCGCATGCGACAGCTGCCTGTACGCCTCGGCCTCATCGAGATTACCCGCCTCAACGGCGACAGCCATGCGGATGGCGGCGCGCAACGACATGAAGAAAGGCAGGAGCGCCAGCGCCTCTTCCTCTTCCCGCGCACTGTCCCAATAGCGGTTCATGATGATGTTCGCTTGCCGGTCCAACCCGGATTGGCGCAAGTCCATCAGCAGGAAAGCGAGATCGTAGAGTACATCGGTTGTCGCAAGGCGGTCATCGAATTCGAGCGCATCGAAGGGCGAGACCTCACCCTCATACAGGCAGAGATTGCGCAGGTGGAGATCGCCATGCGTGCGCCGGACCTTGCCGTGGCTGCGGCGCGCTTCGAGCAGCGGATCGATATGGGAGAGTTCCGCATCCAGCGCATCATAGGGCGAAGGCTCCCCGATGCTGAGGCCAAGCGCGGCGGCCCCTTCGGCCTCGGTGCGGCGCAAGTCCCGGATAATGGCGCGATAGTCTGCGGTGTGCCCGGCCTGCCGATTCTCCGAGAGCCCCGCATGCATGTCGGCGACCCGGTCGGCTGTGCGGCGGGCAAGCGCATCGTCGATCTTGCCTGCTTCGGCGAGCTTGTCGAAACGCTGGGCGGTCTCGAAGCGCTTCATGATGACGACCCAGTCGACGGTTTCCCCTTCGCCATCGAGTTGCAGGCGCCCATCGGGCCGTTTCACGATGGGGGTTACCGAGCGATAGAGCTTGCTTCCCATGCGCCGATTGATTTCAAGCTCGGCCTGACAGGCCGCATGCCGCTGTTCGAGCGTGGAAAAGTCCACGAAGGGCATCTTGACTGGCTTCTTGAGCTTGTAGGCCTGATCGCCTGCGAGCAGGACGTGACTGAGATGGGTCTCGAACTGCTCGGCTGCGCCGGCATCAGCCTCAATGCCGCCATCCGAGACGAGCTGGGCCAGGAGGTTCCCGGTCATGCCCCCGTCTGTCTTGCCGGTCATGATCTGCACTCACCCTGATTGCTGCTTGCGACAACACTCCGGCGGACGCGTGCCGGAGTCCTTGATATGTCTCAATAAGGGAAATGCCGGATAGGAACGACCGGTTCCCGTCAGACCCCGGCGAGTTTGTCGCCCTCGGACCGCGGGATTTTGCCGGCCGGGTGAAGAGCACTAAGCGGGCCGGGCCGGCCGAGCAGATATCCCTGAACCTTTGCGAAACCGGCAAATTCGACGAAGCGCATCTGTTCCTCGTTCTCAATGCCTTCAGCGATGACATCGACATTGAGGATGCGGCTCATGCCCGCAAGAATACCTAGGATCTGACGGGCCCGGTCACTCTGCTGGGCGCGCACGAAGAAGGAGCGGTCAACCTTGATGCGGTCGACAGGCAGGCTTTCCAGCCGGCTCAGCGATGAGTGCCCCGTGCCGAAATCGTCAAGCGCCACAGTGGCGCCGCGGTGGCGGATCTCACGGATCACATCCCGCGAAGCCTCGATATTCTGGAGCACGCCACGTTCGGTAATCTCGACCTCGAGCAGATGGGCAGGAAACCCCGTGTCGGCGAGCGTGTCGAAAAGCGAGTCGACAAAGCCATAAGCGAGCATCTCATTGGGCGAGACATTCACATTGAGCCGCACCGACGTGCTGGTCTCATTCATCCAGTCCAGCGTTTCCAGGCACGACTGCCGCAGGATGTGCTGGCCAAGTGCGATGATATCACGGCTCGCCTCAGCGATATGGATGAATTCCGATGGGCCGATCGCGCCGAACTTGGGATGGGTCCAGCGTGCCAGGGCTTCCACGCCGACAAGGTCACGCGATTTGACGCCAAAGATCGGCTGGTACTGCAGGCGGATCTCGCCATTCGCAATCGCGGCGGTGAAATCCCGCTGGATATTGATACGCCGCTCCAGGCGCTCGCGCACGTCACCTTCCGGCACGATGGCGTGACCGCCGCCATAGGACTTGGCCTCATAGACCGCCGCATCGGCCTGCTCCAGCGCGGCATCGAGATCGGTTTTTATGTCGGTACAGGCCGCCCCAATGGAGGCGGTGAGGTCGATCACCCTGTCCTCGAATTCAATCGGGACGTTGATCAGGCGCTTGATCTTCCCGGCCAGTTCCCGGGTCTGAAGCGGGCCGCATGATATTTCCAGCAGGCAGCAGAACTCGTCTCCGCCAAGCCTGAACACACGAAGCGTGGGGATCTCGTCGATGAGGCGCGCAAACCGCTCACCGAGTTCGGTCAGGACCGTGTCGCCGCATCCATGGCCGTGCCGGTCATTCAGCTCCTTGAACTTGTCGAGATCGACATAGAACACGCTTACCCGCAGATGACCGGGGCGGGCCTGAAGCGTTTCAATCGCCTCATTGAAGGCATGGCGGTTTTCGAGCCCCGTCAGCCGATCGGTTGTCGCCAACCTCTGAAGCTGGGCATCGGCTTCGACACGTTCTGTAATATCATGAGCAATGGACCGGTAGCCGGCAAAACTGCCATCCTCGCGGAAGAGTGGTGTGCCGCTGCATTCGACCTTCCGGGCGACGCCGCCCAATTGCATCGTCCCACGCACATTGGAAAACGCTTCGCGCGTCTGTATCGCCGTCGTAAACGCCATCGCGCCGGTCTCGGCTTCCCAGTCATGGAGAACATCGCGCCAATATGAGCCCACGGCCTCCCCGGTGCCGAAGAAGTCGATAATGATGCCTTTCTCGTTGACCTCCATATGCCAGTCGGAAGACATCTGGGCATACTGCGCAAGGCGCTCACGCTGCATGTTTTCCTGCACGACAGCCTTGTTGAGGGCCCGGTAGGCCGCGCCTACCAACTGCCGAGGCAAGACGGCCGCCAGCATGCCCGCAACGGCCATGACGCTCAGCGTAACCGCCGACAGCCCCGTCTGGTCGGCCCCGTTGAAAAGAACCTCCATGCCGTGGTCAGGCGACAGATAGAAGTTGAAGAAGACCACAAGGCTGGCGGTATAGGCGAGACAGGCCGGTAGCGGAGCGAACAGGCCCCACATGACGGGCGTGAGGCTGAGCAGGAGAAGCGCCAGCCATGCCCCATTCCCGTCGATCAGCAGCATCGCCATCAGATTTATGGGAATGCTCACGCAGATCAGAAGCCCCTGCAAGTTGGGCGCCCTGTCCTTGAGGGCCAGGAAAGCTGCTGCCCCCAGCATGAGAATGGTGGCCGCGTCCACAAGCGTTCCGGAATCGAGCCCATACTGCCCGGTCACCATCATGCCGCCCATCACGACCAGCATTGCCACGAGCGTCGCGACGGCAGAACACATCATGACAAGACGCCGGCCGCGCGCAAAGCGCCCTGTCAGGCTTGCGGGGCTGGGCGCCGAAAAAGGCCTGCCCTCTTCGTTTGTGTTGAACATACAACAGTTACCGGATCAGCTTTCAGGTTTCCCGCTATACTCAAAGTGGGTTTGAATTCAGGAAAACTGCCCGGGCCAAATTCATACCGCAGCGTAAGGGTTCATTAAACGTCAGGCGGTGAAAGCCTTTTTACAGTGATAAACGCCACGCAGACGAGAACGGCACAAATCTTGCGACGGGCTTCACTGTGTAGAGGTTGTTACAATTCACAACGAAGATATCGACAAGCCATGTTCAAGCGAAAAGCCCGGCCCCTCAGCAAGGAAAGACTGCGGCAAGCCCTGAGCGCAAGGCCCGCTTCCCCGGCGAATGCGGGCGAAGCCAGCCTCAAGGCGTCGCGGTCCCAGCGCCAGCACCTTTGGGTGCCCTGCTCCTTGAGCTGGCCCCCGGGCGTGGTCGCCGAAGGGATTTGCCTGGATATCTCGGCCAGCGGTGCGCGAATCCGTAACCGCAAGACAATGCACGTGCCGACGCGGTTTCATTTCCACTGTGTCAGACTGGGCATCGATGCCCCGGCCCGGCTCGTGCGCCAGGATGGCGTCGATATCGCCATCCAGTTCGAGGAAAAGCAGCCGGTCTAGCAGCCTCTGCTGCCGCCAGACCGGTGCTTCAGCCTTCTAGAAACTGCGCGTAGCACTGACGGACATGACGTCCGCATGCCCGCTGAACGTCCCGACAACGCGGTCGCCATAATTGCCCGTACGGTCAAAGTCGGCGTCTTCAATGGTCACGCGGTTGTAGCCGGCATCGATCGACCAGGCCTCATTCGGCGTCCAGGTGGTCCCGACGGCAAAGATGTGGCGATCATTGTCAGGAATGCGCGCTGTGCGGAATCCCGGCCGGGCCGGGCTCTCATCAAAGGCATAGCCAGCCCGCACCGTCCACTGATCGTTCAGCTCATAGTCGCCGCCAAAGCCGTAGCGTCCGGCATCGTCATAATTGAGCTCTTCCACGGAATCCGGCTGAATGGGGCTGTCGAACTGGACCCGCAGTTCCTCAAGGCTCGACCATTCGCTCCATTGCGCATTCGCATAGAGCGTCGTGCGTTCGGTCGCCTGCCAGCGCACGCCGAGTTCTGTCGAGGCCGGCAGATCGAGTCCTGCCTGGCCACCCGTATCGGTAAAGGCACCGTTTGCCGTCAGGAAGCTTGCATTGGCCGGGACGATGAAGCTCGCATCGCCTTCCAGGTCCTGATCGATGCCGGAGCGGTAGTGCAGGCCGATCAGCCAGTCGGGATGCGGGGTCCAAGCCAGACCGGCATTCCAGCCATAGCTCCAGTCATTGCCCTCGACCTCGATGCGACCATCAGCCATTTGCGGCGTGACACCGGCGCCGGCACAGGTCACCGGATCGACCTGGTTGAAACAGACCGCGCCGAAATCCACGGCACTCGTCAGGCGCGCATCGATATATTGCGCGCTAACCCCGCCCCCGATGGAGAGCGTGTCCGTCAGCTCATAAGCGATGCTCGGATTGAGGTTTATCGTCTGGAGTTCGGACGTAAGCGCCTGATACCGGCCCGGCCAGTCCCGGTCATAGTCTGTCGAGAGGCCAAAGGGCACGGTCACCGAAAACCCCAGGGCAACGCGGTCATTGAGCGGATAGACGAGATGGCCCGACGGAATGAAATTGTCGGTCAGAAAACCGTCCGTATTGCCCCCCAGCGGATTGCCGAGCGCGTCGGTGGACCCGTCATCATCGAACTTCGCATTGCCAAGGATACCGCTGGCCACAAGCGAGACCTGCGCCTTCTCGAAAGCGGTCATCAAAGCCGGATTGCCGAAAGCCGCCGCCGGGTCGTCGGTCTGGGTCACACGACCGGTATTCGCGCGGCCAAGGTCGGACGCCGAATATTCGTTGACCGCGAAGCTGTCGGCATGGGCCGCGCTGAGCGCGGTGGACGCAAAAATGAAAGTCAGGAGTGAAGTACGATACATGGGAGAAAACCTTTTTTGGGTTCGCGCGTAACGAACGCCGCCTCCCCGACGTTCCATCGTGCGCTGTTCTGGCGCAGCCCCGTAACGGAACCCGCACACCTTGCCATGCGCTTTCTGATGACCACATTGAGCAAGAGGGCCACGGATCATGTCGAATCCTTTCAAAAGCCTAAGACGAACTGTTCTCTCCAAGCCTCTGATGGGGTGGTACAAGAGCGTGCTGCCCGGCCTGTCGGCCACGGAAGCCCAGGCCCTGGAGGCAGGAGACACCTGGTGGGAGGCTGACCTCTTCTCCGGCAAGCCCGACTGGAGCCGTTTTCGTGACTTCAGATCGCAAGGCTTCACGGACGAAGAGCAGGCCTTCCTCGATGGGCCGGTTGTCGATTTCTGCAACATGCTCGACGATTTCGAGATCGAGCATGAGCGTATGGACCTGCCTGAAGAGGCATGGGCCTATCTGAAGAAGCACAAATTCTTCGGCATGATCATCCCGAAGGAGTATGAAGGCCTCGGCTTCTCCGCCTCGGCGCACTCCGAAGTCGTCAAGCGCATCGCTACGCGCAATGTCTCCGCCGCCGTCACCGTGATGGTGCCGAACTCGCTCGGCCCGGGCGAACTTCTCATGCTCTACGGCACCGACGAGCAGAAGAAATACTACCTGCCCCGGCTTGCCCGTGGCGAGGAAATTCCCTGTTTCGCCCTGACCGGCGTCGAGGCTGGCTCGGACGCTTCCGCCATGACCGCCACCGGCGTGGTCTGCGAAGGCGAATGGGAAGGCGAAAAAACGCTCGGCATCAAGCTCAATTGGGAAAAACGCTATACCACGCTCGGCCCCGTTGCGACGCTGATCGGGCTGGCCTTCAAACTTGAAGATCCGGACGGCCTGCTCGGCGGCGAAGAAGACCTCGGCATCACCGTCGCGCTGGTCCCGACAGACCTGCCCGGCGTCGACACGGGCGACCGCCATATCCCCACCGGCCTCGCCTTCCAGAACGGGCCGAGCTGGGGCCGCGATGTCTTCATTCCTGTCGGCCAGATCCTCGGCGGGCAGGAAGAGACCGGTCAGGGCTGGAAAATGCTCATGGGGGCTCTGGCTGCCGGACGCGGCATTTCCCTGCCCTCGCTGTCGACAGCCGCCGCGCAGGTCTCAGCGCAATCGACCGGCGCGTATGCCCGTGTGCGTGAGCAGTTCGGCATCCATATCGGCCAGTTTGAAGGTGTGCAGGAAAAACTCGCTCCGATCGGCGCGGCTGCCTACCAGCTTGAATCCGCGCGCCGTTTCATCACGATCGGGCTCGATAATGGCCATCATCCGGGCGTCGCTTCGGGCATCATGAAATATCACGCGACCGAACGGATGCGCGAAACAGTCAACCACGCCATGGACGTTCACGGCGGCAAGGCGATCTGCGTTGGCCCCAAGAATTATCTCGAGACACCCTACCGGGCGATCCCCATCGGCATCACGGTGGAAGGCGCGAACATCCTGACCCGCAGCCTGATCATTTTCGGTCAGGGCTCCATCCGCTGCCACCCTTATATCCTGGAAGAGATGCAGGCGGTTGCGCTTGAGGACAAAAAGGAAGCGCTGCGCAAGTTCGACGACCTGCTCTGGCGCCATGTCGGCCATGATGTCGCGAACATCTGGCGCAGCTGGTTCCACGGCCTGACAGGCGGCAAGTTCGCCAGCGTTCCAAAGGATAACGCCCTCAAACCCTATTATCGCGAGCTGGCCCGTTACAGCGCCAACCTCGCTGTCGCGTCCGAGGTCTCGCTCGGCATTCTCGGCGGCAAGCTGAAATTCAAAGAAAGCCTCTCGGCGCGCCTTGGCGATGTACTCGCCGAACTTTTCCTGCTCTCCGGCGCGCTCAAGCGCTTCGAAGCTGATGGCCAGCCAGAGGCCGACAAGCCGCTACTGGACTGGATCTTCGCCGACGGTGTCGCGCGCATGCATGCCCGGCTTGCTGAAGTTGGGGATAATTTCCCAAGCAGCTTCTGGGGTTGGACGATCAAGATGCTGACCCAGACCGGCGGCAAGCGTCGCCGTGGCCCGACGGACAAGATGAACAAGGCCGTCTCAGAACTTCTCATGAAGCCAAGCGAGACGCGCCAACGCCTGACCGAAGGCGTGTTCCCGGGCAAGGGCGCCGACCCGCTGGCCGCGCTGGAACGCGCGCTCGCAATGACGCTGGAGTGCGAGCCGCTCAAGAAGCGCATGAAGGACAAGGATGTCGAGAGCGTCGAGGCCGCCAAGGAGGCCGGCATCATCACCGCGGAGGAAGCCGCCAAGCTGGGCGATCTCCACCGCGCCGTGCGCGAAGTGATCGAGGTCGACAGTTTCGACCCGTCGCGCCTCGAGAAAACAGGACTTAATCCGGCAACGGATCAACCGAAGGAAGCCAAATCTGCATGAAGGTCTATGTCGTTGATGGAAATCGCACGCCCTTCCTGAAGGCGCGCGGAAAGCCCGGGCCCTTCACCGCCGTCGATCTCGCCGTACAGGCCGGTCGTGTACTGATGCTGCGCCACCCCGAAATTGCGGGCGAGATTGAGGAAGTCATTCTCGGCTGCGGCTCGCCGGGGGCGGAAGCCACAAACCCGGCCCGCGTCGCGGCACTCCGCATGGGGCTCGGCCTGGATATGCCGGGCTGGACCGTGCAGCGTAATTGCGGCTCGGGCATGCAGTCGGTCGACAGCGCCTACCGCTATATCCGCGCAGGCGATTATGACTGCCTGCTCGTGGGTGGCACCGAAAGCCTGAGCCACGCACCGCTCCTGCTCAATGATGAAGCCGTCGACTGGTTCGCGGATGTGAACATGGCCAAGTCCCTGCTCGGCCGCGTCGAAGCGATGAGCAAGTTCCGGTTTTCCATGATGGAGCCTGTCATCGGTGTCGAGAAAGGCCTGACCGATACGGTGGTGGACCTCGGCATGGGGCAGACCGCCGAGATCCTGCGCTATGAGTGGGACATCACCCGCAAGGAAGCCGACGCCTACGCCGTCGAAAGCCACAAGCGCCTTGCCAGGGCCCAGGAGGAAGGCTGGCTCGACAATGAGGTCGACCCGGTCTTCAGCGAGGAAGGCGAGCTTTTCGAGAAGGATGACGGGGTTCGTCCCAACTCCACCGTGGAGAAGCTCTCCACACTGAAGCCCGTCTTCGAGCGCCCCTATGGCCATGTGACTGCCGGCAACTCCTCCCAGGTGACGGACGGCGCCTGCTGGATGATCGTGGCGTCAGAACGCTTTATCGAGAAGCACGGCCTTGAGCCGCTCGGCGAGATCAAGGACAGCCAGTGGGCTGCGCTTTCGCCAGCCCGCATGGGGCTCGGCCCGGTCCATTCCGTCACGCCCATCCTCACGCGCAACAAGCTCGGCCTCTCGGACATTGACCTCTGGGAACTGAACGAAGCGTTCGCGCACCAGGTTCTGGCCTGCTTGAAGGCCTGGGAAAGCGACAAGTTCTGCAAGCAGGAACTCGGCCTCGACGGGGCGATGGGCTCGATCGACCGCGAGCGGCTGAATGTCGATGGCGGCGCGATCAGCCTCGGCCACCCGGTCGGCACCAGCGGCGCACGCATCGTTCTGCATGCCCTGAATGCCATGAAGCGGCTGGGTCACAAGACCGGCGTGGCAACCGAATGCATTGGCGGCGGCCAGGGCGGCGGCATGCTGCTCGAAGCAGCGAATGCCGTTCCCACCCCCAAGGCGACACAGACTGAAGAAACGGAGGCGGCCTGATGGCGCGCGGTAAATCGATCTGGCACCTCAAGAAACAGGCGGGCGGCTACGCCACCCTCACACTCGATGTGCCGGGACAGGCCCAAAACACCCTCGGGCGCGCCGTGCTCGACCAGTTCGAGGCCTTCCTCGAGGAAATCGAGAAGAACCCGCCCAAGGCGCTCTTTGTGCGCTCGGGCAAGGAGTCGGGCTTCATGGCCGGCGCCGACATCGAGGAACTCGGCAGCTCCGACGCAGACTCGCTAAAGGCGCTGATCGACCAGGGCCACAAGGCGCTGAACCGGCTGGAAGCCCTGCCCTGCCCCACCGTAGCCGTCATTCACGGCGTCTGCCTCGGCGGCGGGCTGGAAGTCGCCCTCGCCTGCGACCATCGCGTCGCCGACCATTCCGCGCGCTTCGGCTTTCCCGAAGTCCAGCTCGGCCTGCACCCTGGCCTTGGCGGCACTGAACGCCTCCCACGCGTCGTCGAACCGGCGACAGCCCTGCAGCTCATGCTGACCGGCAAGACGATCGATGCGCGCAAGGCGAAGAAGCTCGGCCTTGTTCGCGATGCCGTGCCGGATCGCCACCTCCTGGCGGCGGCCCGGGCAGCGGCCGAAACCGGCAAGCAGAAACGCAAGCGCGGCCTGCTGGACGAGCTCAAATACACGCTGGAGTTCTCCAGCCCCGGCAAGCGCTTCATCGCCAACAGGGCCCGTAAGGAAACCGCGAAACATTTCAGCGAGAAGCACTATCCCGCGCCATACGCCCTGATCGATCTGTTCGAACAGGAAACCGGCTCCGACGATGCGCTGGAGGCCGAAGCGCAGTCCTTCGTGAAGCTCAGCCAGACGGAAACCGCGAAGAATTTAATCGGGCTCTTCCTGCGCCGCGAGGCGCTGAAGCGCGAGGCCCGCCGGTCCAAGGGCCATGATATTTCCCATGTCCATATCATTGGTGCCGGCACGATGGGCGCCGACATTGCCATGTGGACGGCGATGAACGGCTTTACCGTCACGCTGCAGGACATCGACCGCTCGGTCATCGCCAAGGCGATTGGCCGGGCCCATAAATGGATGGACGGCAAGCCGGACCATTCAGACGATGTCCGTGACCCGGAAGACCGGCTCATTGCCGATCCGAAAGGCGACGGCGTGCGCTCGGCCGATCTCATCATCGAGGCCGGGCCGGAAAAGGCCGAAATCAAGCAGAAGATCTATGACGGGCTGAAGGACAAGCTGAAGTCCCGCGCCATCATCGCGACGAACACATCGAGCATCCGGCTGGAAACCCTGGCCGAGGGCCTGCCCGGGCCGAATGCGGGGCGCTTCGTCGGCCTGCACTTCTTCAATCCCGTCACCAAGATGCCGCTGGTCGAGATCGTGTCCGGCGAGAAGACGACCAAGGAGACCCAGGCCCGCGCGCTTGCCTTCATCGAGGCCATCGCCAAGCTGCCGCTGCCGGTAAAGAGTGCCCCCGGATTCCTCGTCAACCGCATCCTGACGCCGTATCTGCTCCAGGCGGTCAAGCTGATCGACGAAGGCTGCAGCCCCGAAGAGGTCGATGCCGCGGCGGAGGATTTCGGCATGCAGCAAGGCCCCGTCGAGGTTGCCGATACGGTCGGACTGGACATCTGCCTGGAAGTCGGCCGTGTGCTCGCCCGTGACCTGGACCATGTCGCCGATCCGCCTGCGCAGCTGATCGAAAAGGTCGAGGCTGGCGATCTCGGCAAGAAGACCGGCAAGGGCTTCTACACCTGGTCGGATGGCAAGCCGCAAAAGGCTGAAAACGAAGCAGGGCCCAAGACACTGGAAAAGCTGCAGGAACGCCTGCTTGCCCCCCTCTATGAAGAGGTCCGCCGGGTCCTGGACGAGGGCATTGTCGCCTCGGAGGATCATCTTGATCTCGGCGCTGTCTTCGGCTCCGGTTTCGCGCCCTTCCGCGGCGGGCCGTGCACGGCCCTGCGCCAGAAGAAAGCTGCCCCGTCCTCGCCTCCGGAAACACCGGCCAAACCGGAAGAGCCTGCAAAGGCGGACATGTCAGAAGAGCCGAAAGAGGCGTAAATGGACGGGCAAAATCCAGAGGGCGAGACGACCGGGCGTCTGCCGGTGCACAAGAGCGCTGAAGCCTGCGCCGAGGCTGTTATCGACACTGTCGGCAAGGATATCCGGCTCGCCTTGCCGCTCGGGCTTGGCAAGGCCAATCGCCTCACCAATGCGCTCTACGAAATGGCCAAGGCTGATCGGTCGATCAACCTCACCATCTATACCGCGCTCTCCATCATTCGCCCGAAACTCTCTGGCGGACTGGCAGGCCGTTTCGGCGGGCCGATCCTCGACAAGGTCTTCGGCGACTATCCCGACCTCCATTATGCGACGGACCGGGCAAAGGGCGCGCTGCCGCCGAATGTCGAGGTGGAAGAGTTCTTCCTGTCGACCGGTACGCTGCTTAACAATGAATACGCCCAGCGCCATTACAGCAGCGTCAATTACACCCATGCGATGCGCCGCATCATCGACTCGCGGGTCAATGTGCTCGGCCAGATGATTTCCAGCCGCGACGGGCGCTACAGCCTGTCCTGCAATTCCGACCTCAGCCTCGACCTGATCCCGCTGATGCGCGAAAAAGTCGGGCGCGACAGCTTCATTGTCGTGGGGGAGCTGAACGACCGGCTGCCTTTCATGCCGAACGATGCCGAAGTCCCAGCCGACGAATTCGACATGCTGCTTGATGCCGGCGGCTATGACCTTGCCGGCCCGCCAGCACCGCGCGTCGACCTGACCAGCCACGCCATCGGCCTGCGCGCCGCACGCCTGGTCAAGGATGGCGGCACGCTGCAGATCGGCATCGGCTCGCTCGGCGACGGCGCCGCACAGTCGGTGCGCTTCCGCCACAGGGATCCGTACGGGTTCGCGACCACGGCAACTGCCCTGCCCGGCCCGCCGGGCCCAATAGACGAAGGCGGTGATGAAGCCTTCCGCGCCGGGCTCTATGGCTGCACGGAGATGTTCACTCAGGGCATGTTCGAGCTGTTGCGCGCAAAGGTGTTCAGCCGGGCCGCGCATGAGGGCCGCGACATCACGATCGATGGCGGCTTCTTCCTCGGCCCGCAGACCTTTTACCGGGGCCTGCGCGAAGCCTCAGACGAGCTGCTCTCGCTGGTCAACATGACCTCGGTGGATGACGTGAATGCCCTCTATGGCAACGAGGAAGTCCGCCGCCGCGAACGTGTCGATGCCCGTTTCATAAACATCGCGATGAAGGCCACCTGCCTCGGCGCCATCACCTCCGACGCGCTGGAAGACGGGCGCGTGGTGAGCGGTGTCGGCGGTCAGTACAATTTCGTCGCCCAGGCCCATGAGCTGGAAGGCGCCCGCTCCATCATCCTGCTCAAGGCTGTCCGCGAAAGCAAAGGGACCGTGGAGTCCAACATCGTCTGGTCCTATGGCCACGTCACCGTGCCGCGCCACCTGCGTGACATCATCATTACCGAGTATGGCGTCGCCGACCTGCGCGGCCAGACCGATGAGGAATGCGTCAAACGGATGCTCGCCATTACCGATGCCCGGTTCATCGACGGGCTGGTCGAAGAGGCCATCAAGGCGAAGAAGCTGCCCAAGGGCTTTACCGTGCCGGACGCCTGGCGCCAGAACACGCCCGCCGCGATCGAGAGCGCCCTGTCTCCGCATATGGATGACCTGCCAGCCTTCCCCTTCGGCACGGAGATGAGCGAGACCGAGCAGGCACTGGCACCGGCCCTGGAGAAACTTCAGGACGAAACGGCCAGCTGGGACAAGCGCTTCGCCTATATCCTGGGGGCGCTCATCTCCGGCCCGTCCGGCAAGGAAGCCAAGGCATATGCCCCGCACCTTGCGCGCCTTAGCCTCGATCAGCCGAAATCCCTGCAGGATCGGCTGATGAAGAAGCTGGTTCTGAAGAGCCTCCAGGACGTTGGCACGGTCAAGGCGTAGCCGCCGCCGGATCGAACAGAACCTCGCCCTTTTCGCCATGTACCGCCTGTGCCGGAAGGACAGGCAGTATGGCAATCACACGCGGGCTCGGCCGGCAAAGCAGCACCCCGCACGGCGAGCAAACGATGGGGCGGTTCACAAGGACAGGATGGTCCAGCATCGCATCCAGGATGGCCTCGTCGCTTACCCCGTCATCCAGCAAGCCAAGCGCTTCAGCCGGAGACTTGCTCTCGCGTAGGGCCTTGCGCGGTGTGAGATCGGCTACCGCAAACAGCCCCAGCAATTGCGGGCGGGTCCAGCCCTCGTTGAGATAGTCGATAACGGTATATGGTGCCCCGCTTGCCTCGACCAGGCGCAGGACGTTGCGCGAGGTGCCGCAGTCGGGATTGTGATGAATGACGATCACCGCGCCTGCTCCGCCGCGTGGCCTTGTGCGTCGTCTCCACTGAAGGCAGAGCGCGTGCGGTTGGCGATGGCGACCAGCGACAGCATCACGGGCACCTCGACCAGCACGCCGACCACTGTGGCGAGTGCGGCCCCGGAGCTCAGCCCGAACAGGCTGATCGCCACGGCGACGGCCAGCTCAAAGAAGTTCGAGGTGCCGATCAGCGCGCAGGGCGCGGCAATCCGGTGCGGCACGCGCAACGCCCAAGCGGCACCATAGGCAATCGCGAAGATGCCATAGGACTGGATCAGGATCGGCACGGCGATGAGCGCGATGATCAGCGGGCGCGCAAGGATCACCTCACCCTGGAAACCGAAGAGCAACACCACCGTCAGCAAGAGCCCGAGCACCGAGGCCGGCTTCACCCGCTCGATGAAGCTGTCGACGGCCACTGTTCCGCCGCGTGCCTTCAGCATGGCCCGTGCCGCAATCCCGGCGGCCAGCGGCACGACGACATAGAGCGCGACAGAGAGGAGCAGCGTCTCCCATGGCACGGTGATGTCGGTCACGCCAAGCAGAAAGGCGACGATGGGCGCAAAGGCAAAGACCATAATGGCATCGTTCACGCTGACCTGCACCAGCGTGTAATTCGGGTCACCGCGGGTAAGCTGCGACCAGATGAAGACCATGGCGGTACACGGTGCGGCCCCCAGCAGGATGAGGCCTGCAATGTAGCCCTCGGCCTCCGCCGGCGGGATCAGCCCGGCAAAGACGTAGCGGAAGAAGACGACGCCCAGTGCGGCCATGGTGAAGGGCTTGATCAGCCAGTTCACCGCCAGCGTGATGAGAAGCCCTTTCGGCTTTTCCCCGACATGCGCGAGGCTCGCAAAGTCGACCCCGATCATCATCGGCCAGACCATTGCCCAGATCAGCACGGCGACGGCGAAGTTCACATTGGCGTATTCCATGCCGGCCAGCGCACCGAAGACGCCCGGCAGGAGCTGGCCAAGCGCGATTCCGGCCACGATCGCCAGCGCGACCCAGACCGAAAGATAGCGTTCAAAGGCGCCCATCTAGGCCCCACAACAGCCGGTTGTGTCGGGCTTCGGCGCACAGCAGCCGGCAGAGGCCGCGACGTCGGGCATGCCGGTCGGAGTGGCCGCCAGCGGGGCCTCCTCCGAAACCGCGCCACTGCCATAATGGGCCGCCGCACCATGTGTCAGGAACACTTCCCACGGCACGCCGGCCGGATCGGTGATCCAGCTCTTTTCCGAGTGGGCATAGCAGCAGACCGTCTCGCCCTCTTCCAGAACGGGAGCGCCGGCCTGCGAAAGCCGGCCATAGACTTCGGCAAGCTCCGCCTCGTCCTCCACCTGGAGGCCCAGATGCTCCACGCCGGCGGCTGCGCCGCGCTGGCTGATGGCGAAATTTACGCGTGGATCGTCCAGCATCCACTTGGCGTAGTCGTCTTTGCGAACTGCCGGGGCGGCGGCAAACAGCGTCGAATAGAAGCCGATGGCGCGGTCGAGATCGTCGACGGCGATATGGACGTGAAGGCGTTTCATGATGACGGTCTCTCCTGACCTGCGTCGCAACATGCGATGCGGCTCAGCGCGCCCTGCACGCCGGAGGCGACGCAGGCCTCCCCCGCGCAGCAATCTTCCATCAGGAAGACGATGAGATCACTGACCGCCTCGAAGCATACGGAATAGATGATGGAGCGGCCCTCGCGGCGGCTCTGGATCAGGCCAGCCTGAGAGAGGATGTTGAGCTGGGCTGACAGTGTGTTCGCCGCCGTACCGGTCTCCTCCGCGATGCGACCGGCCGCAAGCCCCGTGGGGCCGGCCTTCACCAACCGGCGAAAGACATTGAGCCGCCCCTCCTGGGCCAGCGCCGATAACGCGGGAATGGCATATCTCGTTTCCATATTTCCAATATCGTTGAAATATGGAAACGAGTCAATTGTCTGCCTTGGCGTCGTGATAGCGACCCGCAGGCTCGCCATACAAAAACGGCGTTCCGCGTGATGCAGAACGCCGCTTCCGTTTTCGTTGCTATGGCGGGGCCACCCGCCGCAGCCGACTAGCTATGCAGGTCGAAGCGGTCGAGCTCCATGACCTTCACCCAAGCCTTCACGAAGTCGTTCACGAACTTCTTCGTGTTGTCGTCCTGGGCATAGACCTCCGAGAGGGCCCGCAGCTGCGAGTTGGAGCCGAAGACCAGGTCGACCCGGCTGGCGGTCCATTTCAGGTCGCCGCTTGCGCGGTCATGGCCTTCAAAGAGATGCTCATTCTCCTCCGACTGTTTCCAGGCGGTATCCATGTCGAGCAGGTTGACGAAGAAGTCGTTCGTCAGCTGGCCTTCACGGTCGGTGAACACACCATGCTTTTCGCCCTTATAGTTGGCACCGAGCACGCGCAGGCCGCCGACGAGTACCGTCATCTCGGGCGCCGACAGGGTCAGGAGCTGCGAGCGATCGACCAGCAATTCCTCGGCCGGCACCGTCTTGAAGACGTCGGACACAAAGTTCCGGAAGCCGTCGGACTTGGGCTCGAGGAAGGCATAGGATTCGATCTCCGTCTGCTCCTGGGTGGCATCGGTGCGGCCCGGATGGAACGGAACCTTGATGTCGTGGCCGGCATCCTTGGCGGCCTTTTCGACCGCGGCCGAACCACCGAGCACGATCAGGTCAGCCAGCGACACCTTCTTGTTGCCCGACTGGGCATCGTTGAAGGCCGACTGGATACCTTCCAGCGTGGCGAGCACCTTGGAGAGCTTCTCCGGCTCGTTGACCTCCCAGCCCTTGGCCGGGGCCAGACGGATGCGGGCACCATTCGCGCCGCCGCGCATGTCGGATCCGCGATAGCTCGAAGCCGAGGCCCAGGCCGTTCTCACAAGATCGGAAACGGTCAGGCCGGAGGAGAGGATCTTGTTCTTGAGATCCGCAATGTCGGCCTCGCCGATCAACTCGTGATCGACCGGCGGCACCGGATCCTGCCAGAGCATTTCCTCTGCAGGCACTTCGGGGCCGAGATAGCGAACCTTCGGGCCCATGTCGCGGTGGGTCAGCTTGTACCAGGCCCGCGCAAACGCATCGGCAAACTCGTCCGGATTCTCATAGAACCGGCGCGAGATCTTCTCGTATTCCGGGTCGAAGCGCAGCGACAGGTCTGTCGTGAGCATGGACGGGTGGGTCTTCTTGTCCGGATTATGGGCTTGCGGCACGGTACCTTCGCCAGCGTCGCCCTTCGGCTTCCACTGATACGCACCGGCCGGACTCTTGGTGAGCTCCCAGTCATATTCGAACAGGTTCTTGAAGAAGTTCATGCTCCACTGGGTTGGCGTCTGGCTCCAGATCACTTCCGGACCGCCGGTAATGGTATCGTCGCCCATCCCGGTGCCATGCGTGCTGGTCCAGCCAAGCCCTTGCGAGGCAATGTCAGCGCCTTCCGGCTCTGCACCGACAAGGCCGGCATCGCCAGCGCCGTGGCACTTGCCGAAGGTGTGACCACCGGCGATCAGGGCAACGGTTTCCTCGTCATTCATCGCCATGCGGGCAAAGGTCTCACGGATATCCTGAGCCGCTGCCAACGGGTCCGGATTGCCATCCGGGCCTTCCGGGTTGACGTAGATGAGCCCCATCTGGACGGCTGCCAGCGGGTTCTCGAGGGCGCGGCCTTCGCTGTAACGGCTGTTCGGGTCGTCGCTCAGGGCGAGCCATTCCTGCTCAGTGCCCCAGTAGACGTCCTTTTCCGGCTCCCAGATATCTTCGCGGCCACCGCCGAACCCGAAGGTTTTGAAGCCCATATCCTCCAGCGCGACATTGCCGGCGAGGATAATCAGGTCCGCCCAGGACAGGGCGTTGCCATACTTCTTCTTGACCGGCCAGAGCAGACGGCGGGCCTTGTCGAGGTTGGCATTGTCCGGCCAACTGTTGAGCGGAGCAAAACGCTGGGCGCCTGCGCCCCCGCCGCCGCGGCCATCACCGACCCGATAGGTACCAGCGCTGTGCCAGGCCATGCGGATCATGAAAGGGCCATAATTGCCCCAGTCGGCCGGCCACCATTCCTGGGAGTCATGCAGGACCTTGACGATCTCTTGCTTGACCGCTTTCAGATCCAGCTTCTTGAACGCCTCGGCATAGTCGAAATCCCCATCCATCGGATCTCCGGCCGGATGGTTCTGGTGCAGGATGTCGAGATTGAGAAGCTTCGGCCACCACTCCTTGTTGGAGCGACCCCTGAAGGTCCAGTGTCTGTCGCCGCCTCCGGTAACGGGGCACTTCATATCGTCAGCCATGACATCTCCCTTTCTGGCTTCATACCACCTTTGAGAAATTGCATGGTAACGCCTTTGATGCCATTTAACTAATCGATTTAATAAAATTCACCCATAGCTTTTTCCTTTACGTCAGGCACAGACATAAAGGCATTCGATTTCCCGATGACTGTTCGCTGGACGCCAGTCCGGTCAGACCATGGCGTCATGGGCCTCATCGCCGACAACAAAGAGGAAGCCCGGCGCATAAGGTGCCGACGCCGTTACCCGCATGGGGGCACTGTTCCAGCCGGATATCCTCCGGTCTGAAATCGCCGCAGGCGCCGCCGTTTGCGGCTCCATCACCCGGATGGGCTCGACCCGATAAGGACTGGCCGGGCGCCCGGATGCGCCGGTCACGGACGTTTCCACGTCTGCGCGTCTGCGATCACCCGGCAGGATCAGCACGACCCGGCTCAGCAGGTCCTGATGGACAGAGCCGGCTTCGAGCCGGCGCCTGTAGGCGGTGAAATCAATGTCAGACCGAAGATACGGCGAAGGATTGTCCCCAGGCTCAGGCGCCTGGGTGATGAGATCGGCCGGTGCGAAGTCAGGCTCGAGCCCCGGCGCCGGGCGGACAGTCTCGGCAATGTGAAGCCCGCCTTCGAGAGCGGAGAAATCAAAATCGGCCGCGATGGCATCCAGGCCCTCAAGCGGCAGAGCCGTCACCGTCACCTCATCAAGCGAGGGCTCCGGCTGCTCATAGGGCAGGTGCGTCCGCGGATCCTGCAAGGCCGCCTCACCGGTCTGGCCCGTATCGCTCTTGCGGCTCTTGGCAGCCAGAGCCACCTCACGGCGCTCGGAGCCGCCTGTATCCTGCGGGGCGTTCTCATCCGGCGCCAGCGCGCTGACCTGGGTGTCACCAAGGTCCACCTCACAAATGAGATCCCCCAGGCGGACAAAGTTTTCATCCTTGCCACTCGCCTCAAGAACGGTCAGGACACCGCAATTCCGGCCGTCTTTTGTGCGGGCTGTGAGATTCTCGCCAGCCCGGCCGGAAACCGAGAAATAGCCCTTCTCACTGGTGACGGCGAGGTCATTTCCGGTCTGGACCACGGCATTCGCGATGCCATTGCCGTCCGCATCGACCAGCCGCCCGAAGACCGACACGATATAGGCAGCCTCCCAGGTCATGCGGGCCACATTGCCCGGATAAAGCGTTACCTGCCTCGGGGTGAGATCGATGTCGAAAGGCGGCGCATCCTCCGGAATGAGCCCGACATTCGCATTCGTCAGGGCCGGGACGAGCACCGTGGTCGCCTGCCCGGCGCGGATGCTTCCACCATTCTGATTGTCAACCGTGACGCGGAACCGCCCTTCAGCGTCTTCCGCACCTTCCTCCGTGGGCACATCGACAAGGACCGCCGCGTCACCAAAGCCGCTCGCCCCGAATTGCAGCTTGCCCCCGCCAAAAATGAAGCCGGTCTGGAGGTTCGAGGTCAGGAAGGCTTCGGCTTCCTCGTCATCTCGTGACTTGGTGACACCGGTCGCGATGTCGAAATCGCCGCGCCGAGACGCCGCTGCCCCGCTGAGGATGAGGTTCGATTCGCCATCGGAGGTGCCGGCATCGACGTCACCGGTCAGCGCGATATCCTTGTAGCGCCCGGTCCGCGTGTAGCCCACGCGCAGCAGCGGATCGACATATTCGTCATCGACCCCATCGCCTTCATAGCGCGAATAATCGACGCCGACCGCGCCCCTGAGCGACGAGTTGCGCCCGGCCGAGCGGCGGAAGGTGAGCTTGATGCCGAAGCGGGTCTCCCGGTCCGTACTGACCGCATCGAAACCGATAATGCCCGTGCCGAACCGCCTGCTCCGGAAAGGCCGTGTATAATTGACGCCGATCGTATTCCGCTCGTCGGCCAGGTCGCTTTCGGAATAGCTCGCCCTCACGCCCAGGGCGCCACCCCAGGCCTGTGTCGAGACGGTCCCGAAAACCGTACTCTCCGACTGGAAGAACGGGCGGTACACTTCGGGATTGTAGATCTGGCCGTCCGGAATGGGGCGCGCCTCGGTCTTGCGCGCACTGATCGAACTCATCACGCTGCCGACCTGGAAGTTCACATTGGCAACAGCCGAATACTGACTGTCCGGCCCCAGGGCGACCGCCGTCGAGGCCCGCAGCTCCCCCTTGTAGAGCTGCAGCTCGGCTTCCGGATAGAGCTCCCCATCCACAACCGTCACACCGACCCGGCCTGCCGTGGACTCGCTCAGCCGCCGTCCGGCCGAAGCGGAGAACAGGCTCTCCCCGGTGCTCTTCGGCAGGAGATCGGACTCCCCGGCATCACCGCCCGGAATGGCAAAGGATTCCACGGCCCGCACACCGGCACGCACGGAATAGACGGTTTCTCCCGGCGGTGGCAGATCGGGCGTCTTCGAGAAACTGCGCGTCTCGTCCAGGATAACCCCGCTGGAATCGCGGGCGACAATGCGGACGGGATAGCTGCCGACAGGCAGGTCGCTCGTGTCGAGAACCTGAAGGCCTGCTGCGTATTGCCGGGCCGAAACCAGGGTCCCGCTGCGATAGATCTCCACACGGGCCGAGCGCGGCAGAACAATGTCGAGCGGCGTCGCCGGTGCTTCGGCGGAGGCCGCCGGTCGCCCATCGAAGGAGGTCAGCTCGGCCCCATAGAAACTCGTACTGTCGAGATTGAGCGACCCATCCTCGCGGATCAGGCCGCCTGCCATGCGGGCCTTCGAAAAGTAATGCTGGAGGTAGGCCTCCTGCCAGCGCAGCCCCTGGGTATCATCCCCATAGAGCCGCGAGACGCCTGATGTCCGACCGACACTCGCAAAGGTGTCGAGCGAGAGACCGAACCGCACATCTTCGGTCGCCCGGGAACTGGCCGAAACACTGCCCGCGATATTCTGGATGAGCGATGGACCCGCAACCGGCTCCCCCAGGAGGATTTCTCGGGGCGGCACGCTGGAAAGCAGCTCCCGCCCCAGGAAGATCTCGACCTTGAATGTCTCAGGATTGACGATCACGCCGGACGCGCCGACCGGCAGGCTGCCGCAGTCGCTCTGGTCGCCCGGCAGACAGCGCAGCGCTTCATTCGCGTCCAGGTCACCGGAGAGGAAATCCTCGGTTTCCAGACGTTGCACTTCAGGCAGCGCCGCAGCGACCTCGCCGGGATAGGAAAAGCGGAAGATGCCATCTTCCAGCGTGCCCTCGAAGAGACCGATACGCTTGTCCAGATAATAGACGTCGAACAGCGTCTTTACCGGCCCCTCGAGATCCTCGAAGCCCTCCGGCGCCTCGATCTGCAATTTCGCTTGCTGGGCTTGCGGCTGTTCTGCCGGTTGCGAGACCGCAAGCGGCATGGCCTTTCCGGCCCCTGCCCCTGATGTGCCGCCACTGCGCGCGCCTTGCAGGGTAATCGGGGGCTGCGGTGTGTCGGGAGCGGCCGCCCAGGCAAGCGGGGATTTGGCCAACAGAAGCGGGATCCCCGTCAGAAACGTGGTCCACCTGATCTGTCGAAGCCAGGAATTCGATCGGCTTGCGTCAACGGACCGTGTAATGGACCATCCCCCCTTGGACCGTACTCTAATCTACCAATGCCGGTTCAGAGTGGTTCGACAGAAACCATCAGCTGATCGGCATAACTGCCCGCGACTGCGCCCAGGGCATCCTGCTGCAATAACCGTACCGTCAGCTTGCCGTTGGAGGCGCCTGAGCAGCGGTTTTCCCGGTCGGTGGTGCCTTGAAAACGAAAGACCGGCGACGCACGGGAAATTACGCCGGTCTGCACACGACCGTTCACTTCAACGATGACCTCGTAGGGGACCTGCGCCTCCCCCTGCAGCCCGCCGCCACTCGACGAACTGATGCTGAGTTCGAACTGGCCTGTGGTGCTGTGAACGCACAGCCGCTGGCTGATCTTCACATCGCCACGTCCCTTCCAGTCGAGATCGACCGGCAGGCCCGAGGATAGTTTGACCGAAGCCGTCTCACCGCTCTCTTCCTGTGCGGAAGCGGGTAAGGCGCCTGCCGTCAGCAGGACCGATATAAGCGCAGCTGGCAGCAAAGCCCCGGATTTCATGACGTCCCCGTTCGAATAGATACAAAGGCGCCTCCCCCATGGAAGGCGCCTTTGTCTGAAAGCAGATCAGGTAGCGCTTGCGATAAGCGTGACCGAGCCGGTGTACTCACCAGCGTTTGCACCAAGCACGTCATCCTTGCTGAAGGTGACTTGCAGACGGGTGTTGTCGCCGGTGTCGACGCAGTCACCCGTGTCCGGACGCGTGCCGGTCCATGCGGCGGACGAGAAGCCCGACCAGTTGTCGCCAGGGCCGACGACGCGATCGAGGCTGCCATCGAACACCTTCATGGTGAAGGCGAGGATGTCGCCGCCCGTGTTCTCGATAGCCCAGGCATTGGAGCCGAAGGCCGGTGCCGGGGTGCCCGACGCCGTGATCGAGTAGCTGCCAGCGTCCGAGACGTTGGAATACACGCAGAACATGTCGTTCTGATACGTGTTCGGACCAGACTGGTTGAAGAAGGCTTCGCCCAGATTGAAGTTGAGCTCATCAGCGAGCCCGGAAATGCGAACGATCGGCGCAACGGTCGCATTGATCTGGACTTCTTCGGAGGCGGTTTCACCAAACGCGCTCTGCGCATTGGCTGCACCTGCCACCAGGGCCGCTACTCCGGCACCCAATAGTAGTTTCTTGATCATACAGGTTTCTCCATCTTGTCGTGGAGAGAAGGTTTGCGCCTCCCCACGTGCCAAATAAACACAGATTAACCTTTTCGCATCAAGGGGGATTCCCACATTTCTAAATTTCAGGTGAACTTTGTTGCTGAATTGCACAGAATACGACAACCGAGAAAAACCAATAAAAACATATAATTCGCCTGTTACGCGAATTTCGGCCCGAATCGACTCCCAAAACGGGACACCCGGTATGTAACTAAAGGTAGAAAAATAAAAACCCTAGAAAGTTAACCTTCTGGAGTCCGAATAACTGCGATCGCGGGCCCTGATACGGACCTCCGCCTGTGGATCCGGCAACGCAAAGCGGACTTCCGCCCCGGCATAAAGCCGGGTGTCCGGAAGGGGCGTACACGTCTCATTTTCGCTTTCGCCGATGCAGGCTTTTCCATCTACAAGTAATGCATTCGACCGGCCGACATTGCGCAGGATCAGCTCGTCTTCGGTACGTTCCGACTCGATTTCGGATCTTGCCCCCTGCGGACGCACAATGGCGAGCAGGTCATAGGCCATCAGGACGACCAGGTTCACACCCCGTTCCTCGCCTTCCGCACCGCTCGCCTTGATGGCGCCGATCTTGGGCGTCACCCGGACCCTGTAGACACGGTCCTCGTCCACCTCGCCATTGATAGAAACGATTCGCAGGGCGCGCACATCGCCCGGATCCAGAATAAGACGGTTCGGCGAAATCAGGAGGCCGAGCTCCTCGGGATCCTCATATTCGACCCGGCGCTCGCTCGGCAGGCCTGGATCGACAATCTCGGAAGGCTCGACGGCAATATAGTAGCGCCGGTCGCTCTCATTCTTGAGCAGGACATCTTCACGCCCGCTGGAATTGGCATCGAAGTCGACCCAGAGCTTGTCGACGGTCAACTGGGCACTGGCCGCAAGGGCTGCACCTGATGCGGCGATTGCAAGGAAGAGATATCTGAAAGCGGCGATAATGGACTGGCGGCCTGTCCCGGAAACCGGACGATGGCCGCGTGTCAAACCACGGATAATATACAAGTCGTGTCCCCTTTACCGACTGATCAGGTCATTAACAAATCGCTAACCGGCCCACAAGCCGGAGCGCTGCGTCCGAACAGTCAGAAACAGGACATTGATTTGAGGCAGAATTCAGAGCGGCGAGAAAAGAAAGTTCATTTCGGACTTCGCCCGCACGTCCGGACCGGACGGAACGTCGTAGACCTTGCTTTGCAGCGCCCCGTCGGACTCCTGGCGGCGCGCCTGGAGAACCTCGGTCTTGCCGCCACGCAAATAGGCAACCTGAACGCGGTTGCGCGCCCCGCTATAGATCGACAGCTGGTCGCTCTCGCCGCTTTCGCCCGCGCCGCCGGGCTGAAACCCGACCATAAAGCCACCGCCATGCGCATCGACCGTCCAGCCGCCACCGGCGCCCGTGGACTGGGCTTCGAGAGTTTCCGCAATCGGCGGCACCGTGACCCGTATGCTGACGCTCCCTTCGGCGGCCCCGTCAGCAAGCGCAGACGCCTGGAACAGGCAGGCCGACACACCGATCGCGAGAAGATAACGGGCTACGTGCATAGACAACTCCAGACTCAGCAATGATGTCTGTTCCACATGCATGCTAAGATTCGATGAAAATCGTCGTTTCAAATCAAACTGGCCCATTGCATGTGCGCGGACATCAGGCGGCTTTCCCGACTATCCCGTTACCGGCCTCATCATAGCCTTGATTCGCCTGCGATGGATTTTTGCCGTGCGAGCCTCAAAAAGCCGGGACTGATTACACGTTGAGCGCCGCGACCAGCCCTGCCCGTATCAGCCTGGGAGACGCCCCGCATTAAAGGCTTCGCCGTGGCCGAGCCCACACCACGCCACCTCGCGGAACAAGCTGACTTCCCCCCCCAGGGATGCCGGCGACGGGCTTTCCGGATCAGGCTGCGAGATGATCAGCTGCGCAAGGTCGAGCCCGCGGGCCTGCAGCGCATCGATGGCGCTCAGCGTGTGCGAGACCGCGCCGAGATAGGGCGCCGCAACAAGGATGACCGGCAGGCCGAGATCAACCATAAAATCGAGCTGGAGCGCAGTATCCGTCAGCGGGGACATGACCCCGCCAGCCCCTTCCACGATCATCCGGTCCGCTCCAGCCTGCGCCAGGCGCTCGCGTGTGAAGGCGAGAATGCCATCATAGTCCTGCGCGACACCGGCCTGCCGCATGGCGACATTCGGCGCGAGCGGCGCCTCGAAACGGTGCAGGCAGATCCGGGAGACCGTTTCTGGCGTGACCGCCTGCCCGCAAGCGGCCAGCAATTGCCCGGCATCGGACGCGGCCAGTTCGTCTTCACCGAAGCCACTCATGACCGGCTTGAGGGCATGAACGCCATGGCCCTGACCGGTCCATGCCCTCAGCAAGGCGGCGCTGACATAGGTCTTGCCGATCTCGGTGCCGATCGCTGTGACGAAGAAGGCGCTCATGCCGCCATGGCCCGGCCGAGCGCCTCACCCAACCCGCGCACATCGTCTTCAGTATGCCCGGCGGCAAAGGTCACCCGCAAGCGCGAGGTCCCTTCCGGCACCGTCGGCGGACGGATGGCCGTGACGAGATAGCCCTCACGTTCAAGCGCGTCGGAGATCGCCATGGCACGGCTCTCTTCGCCGATGATGACGGGCACGATGACACTTTCGGGCGCCGGCAGCCCCATCAGCTCACAGAACAGTTTGGCATTCGCCATGGCCCGGCGGGCCCGGTCAGGCTCGTCCCTCATGATGTCGAGCGCGGTGATGGCCGCGGCCAGGACTGGCGGCGGCAGTCCGGTCGTATAGACAAGGCTGCGGGCCCGGCTGGTCAGCATGTCGATCACCGGTGCCGGTGCGCAGACATAACCACCATAGGCGCCAGCCGCCTTTGAAAGCGTGCCCATCTGGATGGGCGCCGGATTGGTCTGCGCAACCACACCGAGGCCGTGCGCATCGTCCGTCATCAGCCAGGCGCCATGCTGTTCGCAGAGCGCCGCCAGCTCTTCAAGCGGGGCAAGATCGCCATCCATGGAAAAGACGGTCTCGGTCAGCACAAGGACCTGCCCCTGCGCCTCGCGCATCAGCTCACCGGCATGAGCAACGTCGTTGTGGCGGAACACACGGATCTCGGCGCCCGAGAGCCGCGCCCCGGCATGCATGCAGGAATGCGACAGCGCGTCCATCAGGATCGTATCGGCCTTGCCGACCAGCGCCGGGATCGTCCCGACATTGGCGAGATAGCCCGAGCCGAAGACGAGGCAGGCCTCCATGCCTTTCATGTCGGCCAGCCGCTTCTCCAGCGCGCCATTCAGCGGACAGTCCCCGGTCACCAGCCGCGAGGCCCCGGCGCCGACGCCATACCGGTTTGCCGCATCGCCGGCAGCCGCAGCGAGGCGCGGGTCACAGGAGAGCGAAAGATAGTCATTATCGCAGAAGGAAACGAGCCCGCGACCGCCCCGTCTTGCGCGGGCCTCGGGGCCGCGTGAGGTCGGCTTCAGGCTGCGGTGCTGGCCTGCCGCACGCAGCCGTTCCAGCCGCGCCTCGGCATGACGTGTCAGGCGCTCTAATGAACTCATGCAGTCACGCTTCCTCGCATTGTCTGCGCACATGTCCTACTGACCTGCGCGAGCCCCGCAAGTCACCCGCCGCATGAGGAGGACGAAACATGGCCCGCAGCAATGAATGGTTCAGATCAGGGCTGGAACATATCTGGCTGCCCTATGCGCAGATGAAGACCGCGCCGGACCCGTCCCCCATCGCCTCGACGGAAGGCGCCCGGCTCAAGATGGAAGACGGCAGCATACTGATCGATGGCGTCGGCAGCTGGTGGACGAGCGTTCATGGCTACAATCACCCCACCCTGCTCAAGGCCGCTCATGCACAGCTCGATGCCATGCCGCATGTCATGCTGGGCGGGCTCGCCCATGAACAGGCTTACCGGCTGGCCACACGCCTTGCCGGGATAACGCCCGGCGACCTCTACAAGACCTTCTTCACCGAGTCCGGCTCGGTGGCGGTCGAGGTCGCGATGAAAGTCGCGGTGCAGTACGCCATGAACCGGACCGGCGAGCGCCGCACACGCTTTGTCTCCTTCAAGGGCGGCTATCACGGCGATACCTTCGCCACCATGTCTGTCTGCGACCCGGAGGAAGGCATGCACAGCCTGTTCGCCGGGGTCGTGCCGGAACAGTATGTTACCGACCTTCCGGACACAGACGACCGGGCCGAAGCGATCGACCGGCTGCTCTCCAGCCACAACGACATCGCCGCGGTGCTTGTCGAACCCTTGATTCAGGGGGCGGGCGGCATGCGCATGCATTCGCCGGAAACCCTGAAAGCCCTGCGCGCCGCCTGCGACCGTCATGACGTCCTGCTCATCTTCGACGAAATCTTCACCGGCTTCGGCCGCACCGGCGAGATGTTCGCCGCCGACCGCGCCGGCGTCACACCCGACATCATCTGCCTCGGCAAGGCCCTCACAGGCGGCATCACGCCGCTGGCGGCCACAATGGCCAGCCGCCGGGTCTATGAGGCTTTCCATACCGACTCTGCCGAACACGCGCTGATGCACGGACCGACCTTCACCGGCCATGCCATTGGGTGCGCCGTTGCCAATGCCGGGCTTGATCTCTTCGAGACCGAGCCGCGCCTGGACCAGGTTCGCGCCATACAAGCCCAGCTGGCTGAGGAGCTAACACCGCTAAGTGACTTGCCGCATGTCGCCGACGTGCGGACCTGCGGCGCGGTGGCCGCCGTCGAGTTCGCGCATGATTTCGATGTCGAGGCCGCCCGGCGCTGGTTTATCGAGCGCGGCACCTTCATCCGCCCTCTGGGCCGGGTCGTCTACCTCACCCCGGCTTATGTTATCGCACCGGAAGACCTGTCAGCGCTGAGCTCAGCCATCGCCGATTTCGCGGCCACTCAAGCCTGAAACCCACGCGGGCCTGTTGGCTGGGCCCAGTCGCGGGCACCGACTGGCGCCCCCTCCTCGACAGGGCCATCGCCAGCGGTCTCGGGCGGGGCCTGGACAAGCCGGCCCGGCCGGAAGAAGAGCGCGCCGCAGGACATCCCCGCCATGATGTAGAATTGCAGGCCGAGATCCACCGTCGAGGCCGACACCATCGCCGCCAGAAGCGTGGCGAAACAGCCCGAGCGGGCGGCCGATGCAATGACTTTCGAATCCTCATCGCCAAGCCGCGAGCGCTTGGACATCTTGCCCTGGAAGAGCTGCACGAAAAACGCCGTGAAGAGCGCCGCGCCGACGATGCCGAGATTGGCGAGAACCCCGACGACAAAGCTCGACGTACGCACGCTACCCAGCCCGGCTCCGATGCCGAAGGTCTGAACGAAAGCGTTCAGGCCGCCCATATTCCAGGACATCCGCTCCATGCCACTCGCGCTGCCCAGCTTGCTGGTGATGGATTCGTCGAACGTCTTGGTGATCGGGTCCAGGATATCGGGCCGCACGGCCACGATCACCGCCGCTGTCAGGGCGAGGAACGGGCCAAGCGCAACGAAGATCGTGCGGTTGGCCGACGTCACTCTGGTCGGGCGAAGGCGTCCCTGCCCGCCGGTGAGCGCGCGGGCATAGGACATCGCCAGGAAGACGAGCAGCGCCACATAGCCCGTCGAAGAGAAGGCAAAGATGAGAGCCATGAAGGAAAAGAGCGCGACCGCACCGGTCAGCTCAGCCCGGAAGCCTCCGCGCCATAGCCGGTAATTGAAGGCAAACAGGCCCACCGTCGTTGCCGCGAAACTCGACGCCTCGGGGAAAGAGCCGGTCACCCGCTTGATACCCAGATACTGGTGCGAGAAGAGCTGCGAATAGTCGGCATTGCGCAGGAAGTTGAGCATATCGCTCATGCCGACGGCGAAACTGATGGTGTCGAAGGCCACGATCACCAGATTGACGATCGCCGCGATGATGAGCGCGAAGGCGGCCTTGTGCATGCTCTCATTCGTCCGCACGAGGGACGAGACGAACGCGAAGGTCAGCAGGCCACCAAGGAAATAGACCGCCTGGTTGAAGTTCGCACTGGACGGGAACAAGGGCACTTCGATGATGAACTTCCTGTCCGGGTTCATCGGGAAGACCAGGAACTGCCCGGCGAAGAGGCGCGGCATGACGAAACTCGCCATCAGGCCCCAGACAGACAATGCCAGAAGGAAAAAGCCGGGCCGCAGGGGCTGGATCGCGGCATAGGCATATTCCAGCCCGCCCTGGCGAATGAGAACGGCAAGAATGAAGAAGCCGAGGGCAAGGTGGCCCGGCGTGATATTGGCCGAGCCGAATGCCATGGCAGACGCCGCCTGCAACAGAGCGGCAGAACACAAGACACCAAGCATCATGGCCCGCGAACGCAGGAGCGCCAGCAGCGAAGCCGCAGCTGTGATAAGGCCGATCAGCGCGAAGCTCATGACATATCCCTGTTCGCCGGCGGGCCAAGCCGGCACAATTACGCGTCATCCCTCATCCGTACCGGGCCCGTGCCAGAATGAGGAAAACCATCTTCTGGTCTGACGGCCTGCAATTATCAAACCATTGATGCGCGTGCGATAAAACAAGGCCAGACGCATGCGGCCATCGCGCCGTTACAGCCCGGCCCGACGACGAGGGATCAGTGGCTCCGGCTGGTGTTTCAGGCTGTAAATATGCTCCGCCGTGCGCTACAGACCCGCCATGGACGATGCCGACTGGAACTTCACCGAGCAGCAGGCCGAAACGGTCTATACCTGCGAGCAGCTGCGCGACACTCAGGGCGTGAAACCGCATAGTGAGATCATGCTCGATCTCTTCTTCAAACCGATCGAAGGCGAAGAGGCGCGCCGCGAAGCCTTCGAAAAGGCGCTTGCCAGCTTCGGTTATGAACTCAATGAGGCCGAAGCCCCCGATGAGGTCGCCGCCACGGTCGGTCCCATCCCCTTCACGCCGCAGGATATCTGGACGCATGAAGAGCGCACGACGAAGATGGCGCTTGCTCGCGGCTATCAACCAGATGGCTGGGGTTTTGCAGAACCGGAATGAGACGGCCCTCCCGCACCGTTCCGTCTTGACTTTCGCGGAGCAGAGTCCGATGCCATCGCCATGAGCGGAATGGCAGACGATATTGCCCACATTATTCAGCTGGCTGTCGCGCCTGTCTTCCTGATTGCCGGTATCGGCCATCTGCTCGTCACCCTCACCAACCGTCTCGGCCGGATCGTCGACCGCACCCGGGCACTGGAAATCGAACTGTCGGTCGAGCAGCCGATGGAAACCCATCCGCGCTGGTCGAAGGAACTCCTCCTGCTTGACCGGCGCATGGCCTGGATCAACCGTGCGATCACGCTGGCCGCGCTGGCCATGCTGATGGTCTGCCTCGTCATCGTGACGCTGTTTACCGGGCAGCTCCTCTCCTATGACCTGTCGGCGTTCGTCTCGGTCCTGTTCATCATGACCATGGGCGTGCTTGTTGCGGCCATCGGCAACTTCCTCTGGGAAATCCATGTCGCTGCGGAGATGCTTCGGGTGCGCACCGACCTGCTGGAGCGCATGCAGGTCAAGCGCAAGAGCCACTTCTTCTAGAAAAGCTGACCAGACGGCCTGTAAGCCGGGTTCTGTTCCCCCGTTTCCGGGTTCGGCAACCATTCCTCTGGGAGCCCTGTCGCCAAGGCCCTCACGCGACACACCCGGGGCGCAGGCTGGAAACGGCCCATGCGCGCCCCCTACTCGGTCTTGCTCCAGGCGGGGTTTACCATGCCGGAAACGTTGCCGCCTCCGCGGTGGGCTCTTACCCCACCCTTTCACCCTTACTCCGGACCAGGTCCGGAGCGGTCTGCTCTCTGTGGCACTTTCCCTCGGCTTGCGCCGGGCGGGCGTTACCCGCCGCCCTGTTTCCATGGAGCCCGGACTTTCCTCCAGTGACAGGCAAGCCTGCCACCAGCGGCTGCCCGGCCGTCTGGTCAGGGCGGCGATATAATCATGAAACCGGCAAAACGCGAGTCATGGTTGCGGAACCTGCCGATGGCGTGCATCGTTGTGTCATCATGATGCGCACAAGTCTTTTCGCTCTCGCCCCGATCGCCCTGACACTCGCGGCCTGCTCGCCAGACGAGCCGGTTCCGCAGGAGACAACACCTGCTCCGCAGGAAACGATGCCGGACGAAGAGACAATGCCGGATGAGAGCACACCGCCTGAAGAGGCGCCATCCGACGACATGGACATGTCCGGCAGCGAGACCTCGGAGATGTCCGAGACCGAAGCCGAACCCAAGCCTATCAATCTCCGGCAGATTACGTCGTCCGATGCCGCTACGCTCGAAGGTGAACTCGGCTGTGCCTTCATCACCAGCGACAGCACGTCGCTCATGGCCGCGCGGGCGAATGTGCAGGGGGACACCCCGCCAACCGGTGTCGTCAACGATGATGGCACAACAGTCGCGCTGCTCGGCAAGACATCCGGCGACTTCAACATGCTTGAGACCAGGGCCGGCAGCTTCACGGGCACGGACCTGACGGTGACGGTCACCCTTGGCGATCCCAGCACGACGAAGGCGAGCGAAACCGTCTCTCACTTCGCCGACATGATCGCCCAGCGTGATGATGGCACCGAGCGCACCTATGAAGGCCAATGGGTGTGCGGGCCGTAAGACGGCTCACTCGCTGGCACGGATCAAGGGCATGACCCTGGTTCGCAGCAGGCTGACCAGCTCTTCCTGCATGTATTTATAGTCGTCCGGAATGGCGAGCACGCAGATACGCTTGTGGCGGGCGGCCTGTCGAAAATCGGCCCGTACGCGATTGGCATGCTTGTCCTCCATGCAGACGACAAGGTCGGCCCAACGGATATCTGACAGATTGACCTGCCGCACCGCATCCCGCGCCGTCCCGGCCGAGCGCGCCTCGACGCCCGGGACAGCCTGGAAGACGGCTTCTGCGGTCGGGCTTCTCAACCGGTTGCGTGAACATATGAAGAGCACCTTCACTGGCGCAGCGTCCGTCATCAGTTTCTCCCACTCGCAATACGGCCAGATCTTGCCGATCTGGCGGGCGCGGTGAAGCTTGTTGCGGCGCCAGTAGAGCTTCTTCCAGTCTTTCTCGATTCCATGCCGGCGGCTGGCCTCGGCGCGATGATCCACGCGCCGGTCCAGCTTGCGCGCAAGCGCGCGGCGCTCGGCCCGCGTTTTCGGATGTGACATAGGTGTCCTCGTTTCATTGCCTGTCGGGTCAGCAGCCGCGGCAATACGAGAACGATGTGCGAGAAGCTCATACGCCTGTCCGGGCCCATTGGCAATAAAATCGAAATCCAAATGGGCGACTGACTGGCCAGACATCGCCCCTTGCCCCATCTTCTCAGCGATGGCGCAGTATTCGGAAAGGAAAAGGATGAAGGCCTGGCTTGAGAAGCTGCCTGTGCCAAAACCGGTTCTCGACTGGCTGGTCCTGCCGCTCTGGCATGCCATCATGCGCCTGTCGAAACCGGAAGTCCGGATCGTTTCGGGCGGGATCAGCTTCTATGCGCTCTTCTCCATCTTCCCGCTGATCTACCTCACCCTGACCCTGCTCTTCTCTCTGCTGCCGCATGATCTCTCGGAGAGCCTGTCGAACACGATCGACCAGGTGCTGACCTCGGCGGTCGCCCCGCTTAGCCAGACAGACCTCACCACGATCCGCGAGGCCACCCCGCAAGGGCTGACCGTGCGTGCGGCCATTGCCATCCTTATCGTCTTCTACACCGCCAGCTCCGGCGCCAAGGCCGCGATCACGGGGATCCGCATGGTGGCCGGGTCGGAGAAACGAACCAACATCATCCGCTTCCAGGGGGTCTCGCTCCTGATGACCACGGCGCTGATCATGCTGGTCTGGCTGCTCGGCGCGCTGCAGCTGCTCATGTCTTTCGTGACAGAACGCCAGGGCTTTATCGCCTTTGAACTGGCTGAGAATATCTCGAACTGGGCCTCACAGCTCTGGCTCGGGAAGTTCCTCGCCTGTTTCGCCATCTTCTATCTGATCATTTCACTGTCCCTGCACGGGCGGATCAGTTCGGGCCGCGCCGTCGCGGCAGGGGCGGCTGCCGGGGCCCTGTCCTGGAGTGTCTCGACCTGGGCCTACCATCTCTACCTCAAGGTCTCGGTGCTCGACACCTTCTACGGGGCCCTCGCCTCGGTCATTCTCGGTTTCATCTGGCTGCTGGTTTCGGTCTCTTCACTGCTGCTGGGCGCGGCGCTGTCCGTCGAATGGGCAAACCAGGTCGCGGCCCACAAGGACGACATGACCGGCGAGGATCAGCCGGCCGAATAGAGGGCGGCCACAGCCCGGGCGACAGAGCGGGTCTCAGGGTCGTCCACCCCGTCGATCCGTGCCGGGCGCCAACGGCGCTGGAAGGCCGCGGTCGCGGCCGGAAGATCGCCGATATCATAGCCGATCTGCTCCAGCGCGGACGCCAGCGTCGCCTCTCCAGTCCCCGGCTGCAGCGGCCAGAGGCCGATCCCCTCACGGGCGAGTTTCACCCAAGGGAAATGCTCGCCCGGATCCTGTTTGCGTGCCGGCGCAATGTCGCTGTGGCCGACGATGCGCGTCTGCGGGATGTCCCAGCGGCCGAGTATATCTTTGCAGAGCGCGATCACGGCCTGGACCTGGGCTTCCGGATAAGGCGGCAGACGGCCGTCTTCCAGAGGCCAGTCATGCCCGCCATTCACGATCTCGATGCCGATGGAGCGGGAATTGAGGTCTTCATCGCCCTGCCAGCGGGAGACGCCGGCATGCCAGGCGCGCTTGTCCTCCTCGACCAGCTGGACGATCTCGCCACTCTCCCAGACCATATAGTGCGCCGAGACCGAAGCCGCCGGATCGCACATCCGCTCCAGCGCCGCCGCACCGGTTTCCATACCGGTATAATGCAGGACGAGCATATCGAGCGGAAAACGCCGCTCATTGAAATTCGGACTGGGCTGGCGGATCATCGCTGTCATTTCGAGGCGGAAATCCTTTCCGTTATCGCCGCTTCGGGCATCGTCTTGTTGGCCCTGACGGCAATGACGAAGACGCCGCCAAGGGACACCGCCGCCCCGACCACGAGCTTCATGGTCAGCGGCTCGCCCAGCAGGGCGACGGCGAGTACGACACCCCATATGGGGGTCATCAGCGTCAGGGGCGAGAGCAGAGAAATCTCATACTTCTTGATCAGCGTATAGAAGGCCCCGTGGCCAAAGACGCTGACGCCCAGAACGGCAAAGGCGGTGGCCAGCCAGACAAGCCAGCCGCCACCGGAAAACGCCTCCACCTGTCCCGCCTCGATCAAGAAGGAGAGCGCAAGTAGCGGCGCGAAGCTGAAAAGGCCGAGCCAGGCCTGCAGCTGCAGCGCGCTGATCGGCGCCATGCGCTTCATCAGGATGCCGCCGGCTGCGCCGACCAACGCCGACGCGATGACATAGATGAGGCCGAAGCTTACCGCGAAGCTGTCCGGATCGAAGGCAATCAGTACGACGCCGGCGAAGGCCAGCATAATGCCCAGGCCGCGCCGCCAGCCAACCGTCTCCCCCAGGAAAGCCATGCTCATCAAGGTCGAGAACGGCACGCCGAGCTGGCCGGTCACTGCAACCGCGCTCGCCTCGGCATTGGCGAGCCCCATGAAGAGCAGTGCGAAATGCACCGCCCCCATGCACATCGAGATCATGGCCAGCATGCCCATGTTTTTCGGCAGGGGGAACAGGAAAGGGATAAGGACGAGGGCAATGCCCGCAAAGCGCACGCCGGCAAAGAAGATGGGCGGGACGCCCGCATCGGCCACAACCCAGCGGGTAACGACCAGGTTCAAGCCCCAGACAAAGCAGACCGCAAACAGAAGGAGGAAATCCCGAAAGCCCATAGAGCGCCCTCTAACAGGGTGCCGCAACGTCCGTCATTCGAAATCTGGCGGGGTCAGCTCGGTTTCGACCGCTCATACGGGCTGTCGAGGGAAAAGGTCGGTATGCGCGCGGCAAGCTCCTCCCCCGTCTCGCTGACAAAGGTATAGCTGCCGCCCATCATGCCGGACGGGGCCGCCAGAGGGGCGCCGGACGAATATTTGAACATTTCGCCCGGCCCAAGCGTCGGCGTCTGGCCGACCACGCCTTCGCCATCGACGATCTGGCGACGGCCCTGGCTGTCGACGATTTCCCAGTGGCGCAGGGTCAGCGTCCAGGTCCGCTCCGAGCCATTCTCGATCTCGACGGCATAGGACCAGACATAACGCCCGGAGGCCGGACGCGATTCATCATGCAGAAACCGAGGCTGGACGCGAATCGTCACGCCGCCCGTTTCAGCTTCGTAGACAAGTGGTGGCGGGCGTCCGGCCATGCCTCGTCACTCTCCCTCCATGGTTCACATACTGTCCAGGGCCGCGAGGATATCGGCTTCCAGGTCGCCGGCATCTTCAAGCCCCACAGAGATGCGAATCCAGCTTTCATCGAGCCCCATGGAGGCCCGCTCCTCGTCATTCAACGCACGATGGGTTGTCGATGCCGGATGGCAAGCGAGCGATTTCGTGTCACCTAAATTGTTTGAAATGTCGACCAGGTTCATCGCATTCAGCACACGGAAGGCTTCGGGCCGCGCCCCCTTCACCGAGAAGGCGATCAGCGTTCCGCCGGCAGACATCTGCTTCTTGTGAACGGCATAGTGCGGATGATCCTCCCGGCCGGGATAGCGCACCGCGTTGACGTTCGGATGAGCGGCGATCGCATCGGCGAGACGCGCGGCATTGCTGCAGGCCTGCTTGACCCTCAGGTCCAGCGTTTCCAGCCCCTTCAGCACCACCCAGGCATTGAAAGGCGAGGGTGCCGGACCGGTATGGCGGATCCAGGGATCGACATGTTCTTCCATCCAGTCGGAGGCCCCAAGAATGGCCCCCGCCAGCACCCGGCCCTGTCCATCCATATGCTTGGTCGCGGAGTAGACCGAAATATCCGCCCCCAGATCCAGCGGCCGCTGTAGCACCGGCGTGGCGAAGACATTATCCACAACAAGCTTCGCCCCGGCCTTGTGGGCAAGCTCCGCCACGGCCGCGATATCGACGGCCTCGAGCAGCGGGTTGGAGGGTGATTCGATCAACACCAGCTTGGCCGGCTTCGACAGCGCCTTCTTCCAGGCGTCCAGATCGGAGCCCTGAACGAATTCCGTCTCCACCCCATAGCGCGGCAGGATGGTCTGGCAGATCACCCGGCAGGAGCCGAAGAGCGCGCTCGCGGCGACGACCCGGTCGCCCTGCCCCACCGGCGCGATCATCGCGGTGGAAATGGCGCCCATGCCCGAAGCGGTGACCCGGCAGGTCTCGGCGCCTTCCAGCAGGGCAAGCCGGTTTTCCAGCATGCGCACCGTCGGATTGGCGTAGCGGGAATAGACATAGCCTTCCTCTTCACCGGCCATACGAGCCGCCGCCTGTTCGGCACTGTCATAAGCGTAGCCGGACGTCAGGAAGATCGCTTCCGACGTTTCCCCGAATTGCGAGCGCATGGTGCCGCCGCGCACAAGTTGCGTGGCCGGCTTCCAGTTCTTCTTGTCGCGCATCGACATGGCGATCGGTCCTTCCCTTCAAGAGCGCTCCGTCCTAAGCCTCTTTCCTGAAAGGGATCAAGGGATGGCTGAAGCAACACCGGGCGTTTTACCCGATACCGACATCGCAGCCCTGTTCGAAACCGGCGCCATCCGCTCGACTGAAGCGCTGGATGGCGACCAAATCCAGCCAGCCAGTCTCGACCTCCGGCTCGGGCCGGATGCCTTCCGTATCCGCGCAAGCTTCCTGCCTGGCCCAAAGCGTTCGGTCGCCGAAGTGCTGCAGGAGCCGGGCATCGAGCTCCACCGGATCGACCTCACGGCCCAGGGCGCCGTGCTTGAAACAGGCTGCGTCTATCTCGTGCCCCTCATGGAATCCCTGCGCCTGCCGCCAGGTATCTCGGGCCGCGCCAATCCGAAAAGCTCGACCGGGCGCATCGATGTGTTCACCCGGCTTGTCACCAATCGCGGCAAGGCCTTTGACGATATTCCCACCGGCTATTCCGGCCCCCTCTGGCTGGAGATTTCGCCAAGGACCTTCTCCATCCTGGCGCGGCCCGGCGACCGGCTGGCACAGCTGCGGCTGCGGCGCGGCAAGCCACAGAACACCAGCGACAAGACCGTTTCCATCGACATGCAGCGCGGCGACGGGGAGCCTGTCGGCTGGCGGGCCAAGCGCCATGCGCCGCTCGTCGACCTGCGCGGGATTGCCCGGCATGAGATCGCCGATTTCTGGGAGCCGCTCTACCCGCACAAGGGCCGTCTCGTTCTCAATCCTGACGATTTCTATATCCTCGCCTCCCGCGAGGCCGTGAAAGTGGCCGGGACAAAAGCCGCCGAAATGGCCCCCATCGCCCCGGAGCTGGGCGAGTTTCGCGCCCACTATGCCGGCTTCTTCGACCCGGGCTTCGGCACGAACAAGGGCGGCTCGCGAGCCGTTCTGGAAGTGCGTTCGCGCGACGTGCCCTTCATCCTCGAACATGGCCAGCCGGTCGCCAAACTCGTCTATGAGGACATGGCCAGCAAACCGGCCGCGACCTATGGCGGCAAGACCAGCAATTATCAGGGCCAGGGCCTGAAACTATCGAAGCACTTCACGCAATAGGCGAAAAATTCGCCAACGCTCTCCAAATACCAGAATATTTCGGAGGCGAAATGTGCTAGTATCCATTTCCCCGCATCGGGGTTTTGGGAGACGCACACAATGAAAACCTTCATCAACAAGACTGCGGCCGCAGTCATCGCGGCCGCATGCGCTGCATCTGCATCCAGCGCTCAGAGCACTCAGGCCAACACAGGCAATTCCGCAACGACGAATACAGGAGACGCCATAGCGACATCTTCAGACGAAGAGGCTGTAGACTATGACGCCATCGCCGAACGGGTGGTCATGGATGCTGCCGGGGTCCAACCCGGCGATGTCGTCCTGATCACGGGCTCACCGTCGGAACTGGCCATGCTGGAAGCCCTCGTCGCGCAGGCTGAAATCGCCGGCGGAGACGTCATCACCACGGTCAACCTGCCAAACGCCTACCATAAAGCCATCATGGAAGCGCCGGCCGAGAACCTGTCCACGCCGCCGACAGGCTATCTCGCGCTGCACGAGGCGGTCGATGTCTTCATCAATGCGACCGCCATCGACGATCCGGGCCTCTTCTCCGATGTGCCGGAAGAACGGATCAACCTGGTGCGTGAGGCCGACAAGCCGCTGGCCGAGCAGTTCGCCACCCTGCGCGCAAGGAGCGTCGATGTCGGACAGGCCGGCGGCATCCCGACAAAAGCTTATGCCGAAAGCGTCGGCGCGGACTATGGCGCCATGCGATCCATGTTCTTCGGCGCGCTCCAGGTTTCGCCGGAAACCATTTCCGCGCGTGGAAGCGCCATCCAGGACACGATGGAGAGCGGCACTGCCGTGACCGTCACCTCGCCGGCCGGGACGGATCTCAGCTTCACGCTGGCCGACAAGCCCTCGCGCGTCAGTTCGGGCCGGGCGGCTGACAACGATGTCGGCGAGGGCATCGCGTCGGCATACCTTCCGGCGGGCGACTTCTATGCCTGTATCGCTCCCGAGAGCGTCAGCGGCACCTTGGTCGCGCCCTCGGCCAGCTTCCGGGGGACAAAGCTGAAGGATATCAGCATGACCTTCGCCGAAGGCGAGATGACAGCAATGAGCGCCGCCCAGGGCCAGGCCACCCTGGAAAACTATTTCGACAGCCTGGACGCACCAAGCAAGAAGCTCTCCGTGATCAATATCGGCCTCAACCCCGAAAGCCATATGCTCGACGGCTCGAGCTACCGCTCCTGGGAAATGGCCGGCATGACGACGCTGGTGCTTGGCAATGCCGTATGGGCGGGCTGTGACAACCTCGCCGAGGGCGGCTTCAGCCTGCATCTGGACGGTACTACCGTCACCGCCGAAGACACTACTGTCGTGGAGGCAGGCGCACTCGCCACCGCCACGGACTGACGAGAGACCGGGAAGCGCCTGCGGCCGCCCTGCCGGGGGCGCTTCCTGACCTTCGGGTCTTCAGCTCTCTTTGCTCCGGCTTGTTTGAAAACAATTCACGATCCAGTGGTGGACAGCATTCCTCAATCACGCTCTGTTGGCGCCAATATCATGAGCAAACGAGGGGATTCCCCATGAGACATGCACTTATTCTGTCCGCCGCCCTGCTCGGGCTGGCTGCTTGCGGCGGCTCCGGCGCCGATGGCGAAGACGCTGCCGGCAAGGAAGAGGCCGGCTGGCGCGACGCCTGCATCACCATCGCCAATGACGAGGAAGGCCAGGAAGAGATCGCCGGTATGGGCACGGATGCCGACGGCTTCTGCGACTGCGCCGACAAGTTCATCGCCGAGATGCCGGCCGAGGACCAGGAAAAGGCCAAGACGACCATGATCAAGGTCGCCGACGGCATGAATGAGGGCGGCCAGTCGACCGAGGATGTCGTCGGCAAGATGATGAGCGACGCCATGTCCAAGCCGGACGACCCCGATGCCCAGGCCATGAGCGAAGGGGTCCGCCTCGTCGGGCGGATGATCGACGATATCGACAGCAGCTATGAAGACAACGGCAGCTGCGTGGTCGGCTGATCCAGATTGACTTCCCAAGGGTCAGGGACGTTCACTCTCTGAAAGATCCGGCGGTAGACCGGACAGCAGGAGGAACGTCCCATGACCCATGATCTCATTATTCGAAATGGCTTCGTCGCCGATGGCACAGGCGCGCCGGGCCGCGAGGCAGACATCGCCGTCGACGACGGCCGCATCACGGCTGTCGGCCACATCCCCGGCAAGGGCCAGACCGAGATCGACGCCAGGGGCCAGCTCGTCACGCCGGGCTTTGTCGATGTACATACCCACTATGACGGCCAGGCGACTTGGGGCGACGCGCTCACACCGTCTTCCATTCATGGCGTGACAACAGCCGTGATGGGCAATTGCGGTGTCGGCTTTGCCCCGTGCCGCGCCGAGGACCATGACCGTCTGATCCGCCTCATGGAGGGCGTTGAGGACATTCCCTTCCCGGTCCTGTCGACCGGCCTGCCCTGGAACTGGGAGAGTTTTCCGGACTATCTCGACAGCCTGTCGGACAAGGCGTTCGACATCGATGTCGCCGCGCAGCTGCCGCATGCCGCGCTTCGCGTCTTCGTCATGGGCGAGCGCGGGGCCAACCGCGAAGAGGCCAGCGAGACCGACATTGCCGCGATGGCCAAACTGGCAAAAGAGGCCGTGATGGCCGGCGCCCTCGGCTTCTCGACCTCGCGCACCCTCAACCACCGCACCTCCGACGGCCAGCCCACGCCGACGCTGACGGCCTCTGAAGCCGAGCTCACGGGCATCGCCATGGCGCTGAAAGATATTGATCGCGGCGTGCTCCAGTTCGTGTCGGACTTTGACGACCCGAAGAAGGAAGCCGCCATGTTCCGGCGGATCGTCGAGGCGTCTGGCCGGCCCTTGTCGGTGTCGCTCGCCCAATCCGATCTTGCGCCCGAAGGCTGGCGGACCCTGCTCGGCGCAATCGAACAGGCCGTCGATGACGGCCTCCCAATGCGCGCGCAGGTCTGCGGCCGTCCGGTCGGCGTGCTGCTCGGCCTCGACCTCACCATGAACCCGTTCTCGGCCCACCCGTCCTATCGCAAGATCAAGGACCAGCCGCTCGCCGAACAGGTTGCCGCCCTGCGCGATCCGGACTTCCGGGCCCAGCTCCTCTCCGAAGAGCCAGAGACCGACAATCCCTTCGCGAAGGTAATGCTGCGCAGCTTCGGCAAGATGTTCACCCTGGATGCGGTCCCGGATTATGAGCCGGCAGCCGACCGCACCGTCGAGGCGATTGCGAAGGAACGTGGCGTCTCATCCGAAGACGTGGCGCTGGACATCCTGCTCGCCGAAGACGGACATGGCATGCTCTACCTGCCCTTCCTCAACTATGCACAGGGCTCGCTCGATCCTTCATACGAGATGCTCAAAAGCACCGCGACCATCCCCGGCCTGTCGGATGGCGGCGCGCATGTCGGCATGATCTGCGACGGCTCCTTCCCGACCAGCATGTTGACCCACTGGACGCGCGACCGCACGCGCGGAGACCGCTTCCCGGTGGAATGGATCGTGAAGCGCCAGACGGCCGACACAGCCCATTGGATGGGGCTCAATGATCGCGGCCTGATCGCGCCGGGCTACCGCGCCGATCTCAACGTTATCGATTATAACAATCTGACCCTCTACAAGCCGGAGATCCTGCGGGACCTGCCGGCCAGCGGGCGCCGGTTGATGCAGCGCGCCAGCGGCTACACGGCAACCATTGTCGCCGGCCAGGTAATCTATCGCGACGGCGATCCGACGGGCGCAAAACCGGGCCGGCTTGTGCGCGGCGCGCAACACTCGCCTGCAATATCGCGCCAGGCAGCTGAATAGGTCGAATTTCACGGATCTGGGAAAGTCCCCGGAAAGACACTGGTCCCACAGCTCGCCTTTCAGGCGAATTGTGTGGGGACAGCGCATGACCGGTCAGACACTGCAAGCCATGGCATATGCGGCCGGCCTGGTCGCATCGGCCTTCCTGATCCGGGCCGCCTTCGTCATGACCTTTTACACCTCCTGGACGCTGGACGAGCTGTTCGGCTTCAATGAGGGCGGCTGGGAAACAGAGCAGATGAGAGAGCGCCGCCGCAGCTTCTGGCGCTAGGATTTCACCGCCTGCTCTTCCACGTCATCGAACCGGTCGGCATGGGCGAGCTGCGGGAAAAGCCGCGTCCAGGCCAGCGCCGTGACAATCGCCATGGAGCCGCCGAGCACGACCGCGCCCACCGGCCCGAGCAGGCGGGCGGCCACCCCGCTCTCGAACTCGCCAAGCTCGTTCGACGCCGAGATGAAGATGAAGGACACTGAAGACACCCGGCCTTTCATCTCGTCCGGGGTCGCCAGCTGGATCAGTGAGGCACGCACATAGACCGAGATCTGGTCGGCCGCGCCTGTCACGGCCAGCGCCAGGAAGGACAGCCAGAACACCGTCGACAGGCCGAACACAAGCGTCGCGGCGCCATAGATGCCGACCGCCCACATCATCCAGGCCCCGACCTTGGTTGCGAGTGGCCGGGTCGCCAGGAAGAAGGCGACGATCACCGCGCCCACAGCCACCGACGCCTGTAACAGCCCGAGGCCGACAGAGCCGACATGCAGGATATCGCGCGCAAAGACCGGAAGCAGCGCCTTCGCTCCGCCGAAGAAGACCACGACCAGATCGAGCGAGATCGCGCCGAGCACGATCCGGTTGCGGCGGATATAGCCAAGCCCCTCGAAGACCATCTCCCAGCCACGCGCATCGGCAAGCTTCTCGTGCGCCGGCGCTTTCAGCGTCGCCAGCATGATGACAGCGAAAGCCGACAGGAGAATGGCGGAGACATAGACCGCTTCTGCCCCGCCTGCCGCATACAGCAAGCCGCCGAGGGCCGGACCGACAATGGTCGCCGTCTGGAAACCAAGCGAATTCCAGGCAATCGCCGTCGGCAGCTCGTCACGCGGCACAAGTTTGGGAAACAGTGCATTGGCGGCCGCCGGCGTGAAGGCATTTGTGGTGCCGAGCGTCACGGCAACCCCGAAAATGATGGGCAGCGCATAGCTCGCCGGCAGGAAGACCGAGGAGAGGAGCGCCAGCGAAACGAGGATCCTGACCGTGATCGCCACCACCAGGATCATCTTGCGGTTCAACCGGTCGGCCGCCTGCCCGCCAACCAGCGACAGGAGCAGAACAGGTATGAACTGGGCGAGCCCGACCAGGCCGAGCAGGAAGGCCGATTCCTCCACACTCCAGCCAAGCCCGCCTGCGCCCGCCGGGTCCCGTGCGACATTGTAGACCTGCCAGCCAATGGCCACCGCCTCCATCTGACGGGCCGCAGCGATGGACACACGCATCGACCAGAAATGCAGATACGGCCTGTGCCGGAAGACCTGAAGGGAGGGAGCATGCGCCATGGAAGCGCTGTCCTAGCGCGCCGCCGCAAAGGTGCAATCACTCTTTTGTGTCAAGGTAAGTTGACATGACAAGCAGGCTTGTCTATATGTCAAGGAAACACGACACACTTTGGAGACTTCAAATGGCCCGGCAACTTGGCTTCAACGCCGCCCGCAAGCGTTACCGGCGCGTCTTCTGGCCCGCCATGATCGCCTATGTGGCGATCGTATTCGGCGGGGCCTGGTTCATCGAGGACGGCGTCACACCGCAATGGATCGCCGCCAGCGTCGCCGTCGCCACCGCCCTGCCGGTCTGTCTCGCGATATGGGCCGTGGTGCGCTGGATGAGCGAGACCGACGAATATACCCGCCTGCGCCATCTGAAGGCGTTCGCCCAAGGCGCCGCGCTCACCCTTTGCGCCATCTTCGTCATCGGTTTCCTGCAACTGTTCGAGGTGATCGGCCAGTTCGATGTCTTCTGGTTCGGCCCGGCCTTCTTCCTGGCCTACGGCCTGTGCAGCTGCGCGCCCAACTGGTTCGGCAAGACGGTCTGAGGCACTGACGCAATGGACAACATCATTCGCGTCCTTAGGGCAGAACAGGGCTGGAGCCAGGCCGCGCTTGCCGAGAAGCTCGATGTCTCACGCCAGTCGGTAAACGCCATCGAGACCGGCAAGTATGACCCCTCCCTTCCACTCGCCTTCGCGATCGCCCGCCTCTTCGGCAAGTCGATCGAGGAGGTCTTTCAGGATCCGGGCTCAAGCCGGGTCAAAGCGGCGGAATAACCTCAGGCCGAGCAGCTGCCGCCGCCGAGGACGCAGAAGCTGGCGCACCAGGCATGGTTGAGCTGGACCGGGTCTGCCGTGGCCTCGGCGAGCGTCTCGCCGAGCTCGAACTGGGCATCATAGGCGAGCAGTGTGCAGGCGGTGACACTCGCACGCGCGGCGCCCTTGCGCTTCACCACCATGCGCTGGCTGGCGCACATCATGTCGGCCGGGTCGACATCGAGGATGCCCCAGCAGGCGGTGGTAATCTCCGGCGGGTCATCCCCCTCGATCATTTCGGGAAACAGGACGAGCGCCCTCGGGTCGGCCGGATCGATGCCGAGACCGAGCCGGTCAACCAGCTTGCCATAGCCCGCCCGGGCCTGCTGCTCGTCTTCGGTCAAGGCCTGGCGCCCGGCGATGGCGAGCTGAAAGCCGTTTTGCGCCAGCCATGACAGCCCCACTGTGGCCGCGGCAAAGGCCCCCGGCCCGCGCTCGGCGTCGTGCACGGTCTCCTCATGGGAATCCATCGAGACACGCAACACCATGCGCCCACCGAAACGCGCCCTCAGCGTCAGCAACCCGTCCTGGATGCGCGGACGCATCATCGGGCGCATGGCATTGGTAAGCAGAAGCAACGAATGCCCGCGCGACAGCACGGCCTCCATGATCTCCAGAATGTCAGGGCACATGAAGGGCTCGCCGCCCGTGATCCCGATCTCCTTGGGCCCTTCACCAAGCGCATCGATTTCATCGAGAAAGGGCAGGACGTCGCCAAGGGTCAGATAGACGAGGTCGTCGTTCGTCGGCGAGCTTTTGATATAGCAGTTGCGGCACGCGACATTGCAGAGCGTGCCCGTGTTCAGCCACAGCGTCTTCAGGCCGCGCCAGTCGACACTGCCCCGCGTCTCACCCTTGGCGGTGACGAACGGATCGCGGAATTTCTGTTGGATCAGGGTCGTATGCGGCATGGACAGGACAGTATGCCCGACCGGGCGCATGACAAGCGACCGCTTTCATGCCTGACACAGATGTGATTCCGCCTGACACGCGGGGATGCATGTCAGGCGGAACAGGTCATGGGGCACTGAGGTGGGGGAGCCCGGGGTGGCAGCAGGATAGTACAGGCAAGTCTGCCACCCCGTTGGCTCCGGTCGCTGGCACGGGGATGGGGGCTTAATTCGTGCCGGCGACGCGATAGGGCTGCGCAGGATCCACAAAGTTCTTGTGCAGCTGGGTGAGTTCGGGACGATCCACCGCCGTCACCGCCTCATTCATGAGCCGGTTCACGCAGGACCATTCCGCGAGGGGATAAACGCCTTTGATCGCACTCGGATAGGAGGTGACCTTTTCGCAGGCAGCCTTCGCATCAGCGAGGAAACCGGCATGGATTTCCTGTGCACTGTCGGTCGGGTTGTAAGCGAAGACGGTCTCGTCCTTGTCCTGCGCCATGGCACCGAAGCCGATCGCGCTGGCGGCGAGGGAGAGAGCAAGCATTTTCTTGAACATTGGGGTTTCCTCCTGTTTGCTTGGCCGGTGCGGTTAAGAGGGGCCGCCCGGCGATGACGAGACACTTGCTCATTCCGGCAGGCAAAGTCCTGTAGGCTCCCGGATTTTTGCGGAATGTTTTCCTGAGGGATTTCTGAGGTCATTGAATTTGCTGCGGAATTGCCAATCTCTGGTGCTCTCTTTCACGCCGCCGCCAAGGCGCGTGACAGTCTGCAAGACGGGTCCGGGCCATGGATGAAATGGAATCGCGCAATGAACGGCCTGCCGGATCGGCAGGTCAGATGCCCGATTTCATCGTCGGAAAAGTCACGGTGCGCCCGGCCCACAGCCTGCTCTGTACATCCCGCACCGAACGCCGCATCGAACCGAAGGTGATGGACGTCCTCTGCCGGCTGGCGCAGGAGCCCGGCGAAGTCGTCGCCCGTCCCACCCTTATCGAGGAGATCTGGCAGGTCGAGCACGGGGCCGATGAAAGTTTGACACGGGCCATCTCGCTCTTGCGCAAGACCTTCCTCGAGCTTGACCCGAACGCGCTCTATATCCGCACGGTCCCGCGGCGCGGCTACAGCCTGGTGGCCGAGGTCGCCCCGGCTGGAGAGGACGGCGCCACCGTCAGCGAGCCCGCCTTTCCAGACCGGCGCCTCTCAGTTCTGCAATACGCCCTCGGGATCGCGGCCATCGCCGTGCTCGCAGGCCTGATGGCCCTGCTCGTGATCCGCCGCGAGCCCGTCACCGACCCGGCCCCGACAACGCCATCGGTCGCCGTCCTGCCCTTCCAGGCCTTTGGCAGCGATGCCGACCTTGCCTATTTCGCCGAAGGGATCGGGGAAGAGGTTCTCAATATCGTCTCTCATGCCGACGCCCTTAAAGTGGCCGGCGGCACGTCCAGCCTGCCGCGCAGTGACGGCATGATCACGCGCGCGGAGATCGGTGAGTATCTCGGTGTCGACCACCTGCTCGAGGGCAGTGTGCGCAGCAATGGCGAGGAATTGCGCATATCCGCCCAGCTGACGGAAATCTCAGACAACCGCCAGATCTGGTCCACCACTTACCGTACGGACCGTTCCGCGCTGGAAAGCCCACGTCTTCAGCGCAATATCGCGATGCGCATCGCTGGCGCGCTCAGCATCGCTCTCGGTTTCCAGGACCAGAACACCCTGCCGGGCACTGACACTGACAGCCTCGAAGCCTATGAGGCCTATCTGCGCGGGCGCGAATACCAGACCTGGCTCGGCGCGGACCGCTATGCCGCCATGAACAGCTTCCAGCGCGCCGTCGACCTTGATCCTAATTACGCCTCGGCCGTTACAGAGCTGGCGAGCATTACCGGTGACCTCGCCTGGGAGGCTGCCTCGGCACAGGAAGCACGCAGCTTGCAGGAAGACGGCCGCGCGCTGGCCCAGCGGGCGCTCGCCCTCAACCCCGATCTTGCCATGGCTCACACCATGCTCGGCGTCTATCAGGCCGCCGCGGGAGAGTGGGACGCCTCCGCCGAGTCCTTCGAGCAGGCGCTCTCACTCAGCCAGGATCCTCGCATCCTGATGAATTATGCGCTGATGCTGGCACGAACCGGCACCCTGCGCGAAGCCCGGATCAGGGCGGAAGCCGCCCTCGACCTGGAGCCCGGACATCCCGGCCGGGCGTCCACCTATGCGATTATCATGACGGATCTCGGCCTCTATGCCGATGCCCGCCGCACCCTGGACGAAGTCCGCAGCGAAACCGGCGACCTTCCCATTTCCGCCGCGCTCGACTGGATACTGGCGATGCATGGTGAAATTGCCGCTGAAGATGTGCGCCGCCTCACGGAGGCCTATGTGGCGGCGGCACCGGAAACCGCGCTGCTGCTCAACCGTATTCTGGATGTCCTCGACGAGCCGGAGGCCGCACTTGCCATCCTGAGCGAGGCGGCGTCTGCCCAGCGCATGGACTTCCCGGCCCAGCGCGAAGTGATGGCGACGCTCGCAGCCTGGTATGGCGATGATGCGCTCGCACTTGAGCTCTGGCGGGACGAACTTGCAGGGACCAATCTGCGCATGCTGCGTCTCTGGGGGCCACGCTTTGCGGGCATGCGCAAGCTTCCCGGCTTTACCCAGCTTGTGAGCGATCTCGGCCTGCCGGCTTACTGGGAAGATAATGGCTGGCCGGACGCCTGCCGCCCGTCCGGGGACAGCTTTCGCTGTAAATGAAGCCGCCGGGTTGAGCGAAACCGCTTGACGCCTGCGGCATCCATGGCAAAGCATGAATGCCGTAAGCGGGTGTAGCTCAATGGTAGAGCAGCAGCTTCCCAAGCTGACGACGAGGGTTCGATTCCCTTCACCCGCTCCAGCGCCTTTTCAGGCTTTTTGCATCAAAAACAATCCAGTAGCATATAATTGTACCGCTCCGAATTTCGGGCGATGCCGGGTTTGTGTAACTTTCTGCGCAACACTCGTGTAACAAACCGGATGAGCCCAGATGCGCAAAGAGGACCGCTATCTGCAAAAACGTGGAGGCCGCTGGCACTATGTCCGGCGCGTGCCAACCGCCTGTCAGGCCATTGATGATCGCGGGTTTGTGCGCGTCACTCTCAACACCGGCTCGCTGGAAATGGCGCGGGAAAGACGCAACGCCCTGGAGGCGGCCGATAATCAGCTCTGGGGAATCTTGGAGTGCGTCAGCGAAGAACCGGAAGACACCGCGCGCCGGGCCAGGCAACTGGCCGAGCGCCGCTATCAGGCCGCCCGCTCACGGGCCATGTCGCGTGGACTCGTCTATGCGCCTGCTGACGAGCTGAGCACCCTGTTTGCCATTGATGACATCCTGGACCGGATCTGCACGCTCCAGAAGATCGATACCGGCGATGCCCGCCCCGCCATGAGGGCCGAGACTGAAGCCCTCCTCGGCGGCGTAGACCGGCCCTCCGTGTGCGTCACTGACGCCTTTGAGATCTATTGCGATGAGATCGCCATAGGCGACCTTCTCAACAAGTCGCCGGGGCAGCGAAAGCTCTGGCGGAAAACCAAGCTGCGCGCGATCAACTACTTTGTCGACGTGGTCGGCGACAAGCCGATGGAAACCCTCACCCGCGAGGATGCGTTGAAGTTCTATAACTGGTGGGCTGATCGTCTGAAGCCGAAGAAAGGCGCCCCCGCCAGGGGCGCGAACACCGCCAATCGCGATCTCGGGAATCTGCGCCTGCTCTACCGGGAATATTTTCGGCATATCGGCGAAGAGACGCGCCCCAATCCATTCCGCAATCTCGCCTTCAAGGAGACCATCGCCGACAAGGTGCCAGCCTTCCCGGATGACTGGGTCCGCACAAAGATCCTCGTCCCCGGCTCGCTTGCAGGCATCAATGAACAGGCCCGCCTGATCGCCTATGCCCTGATCGAAACCGGCTGCCGTCCGAGCGAGATCGCCAATCTCCTCCCCGAAGACATCTGCCTGGAGGCAGATGTCCCCCATATCCGCATCCGTCCGCGCAAGGACCGGGAGATCAAGACCGGCTCATCTATTCGCGATATCCCGCTTGTGGGTGTCTCGCTGGAAGCAATGAAACGCGCTCCGGAGGGGTTCCCGCACTATCGCGACCGGAATGATCTTCTCTCACAGTCACTTGTGAAGACGTTCAGAAATCGCGGGCTGATGCCAAGCGACAAACACGTCATCTATTCCTTCCGGCACTCCTTTGAGAAGCGCATGCTAGAAGCCGGGCTCGATTATGGCCTCCGCTGCCTGCTCATGGGCCACGCCACGAACCGGCCCGCCTATGGCGATGGTGGCTCGCTGGCCTATCGCCGAAAGGAACTGCTCAGGATCGCGCATCCGGTGCCTGAGGGGCTGCTCGGATAGGGCGAGAGAGCATGACTATCATCGATGTCGATTGGAAGGGAAATGTAGTCTCCGTCATAAGCGGGCCCGGCGTTGCGATCGATAGCAGGAACTATCTCTGGCGAATCGAGACGCGCGGTGATCCTGCAAAGCGCATAAAGTTCAGCGCTGATGTCGTGCGGCGAAAGTTGGAAGCCAGCATCGAGACGCTGGAAACGTCGATCTACAAAAGCAAGGCGCGAGATGCGGCGGTTTCTTGGACGCAAAGGAGTATCGATCGGTTAGATCAGGGCGACGTGGGCGACACCCAGGCATTGCTCGGCTTGGAAGTTGGTGCAGCTTCTAATACTTTGTTGCTTGGGAAGGCTTGGAACTCACCTGAAAAGTACAAAGCGGTATCCAGTACCGAACCCTTGGCTGGCCTATGGCCGTCCGAAAAGAAAGTCCTTGGGAGTATGATCAAAAATATGAAGGAATCAGAGCGGATTACATCAATCAGATGAAGAGCCTCTGACTATACTGGCAACCAGTGAGTACCCTTCTCTAAGATGCGGATCATATCGCCATTTCAAAACACCACTACCAAAGTCTATTCCCGCCAGTTCTTCTCGCGATTTTTCGAGCTGAAGGTGCATCGCATAGTAACCGGTCGCGCGCTCGATGAGCTTTTGCAGGGCAATCAATAGTACGATTTCCGACCCTGGTGCGTCATTGCCAGAATTTACGTTGAGCTTTAATTTTAAGCAGGTTGCCGCATCGGCGTTGCCCTCAACATAATATGCAAGATTGTCGGGCTGCGCCTCATTGTTTAGCTCCCTCATTGGGGATGAGGCAAACCAGTCTCCATAGGATTCATGGTAGTCTGAGCTACCCCCCGAAATTTGGACACTGACATAAGCTACGATTTGCAGTCTGCTGATCTTCAACGACGAGGAGATCAGAGATGTCGAAACGCAAACAGCACGCGCCCGAGTTCAAGGCGAAGGTCGCGCTGGAAGCCCTGAAGGGTGAGGAGACGGCGGCCGAGCTGGCGAGTCGGTTCGGGGTGCATCCGACGATGATCCATCAATGGAAACGCGCTTTGCTCGAGGGTGCCTCCGGCGTGTTCGAACGCGGCGGCCGGAGGAAGCCCGAGATCGACGAGGAGCAGGTGAAGGAACTCCATGCCAAGATCGGGGAGCTGGCGGTGGCCAACTCTTTTTTAGAACGAAAGCTGAAGCCCTGGGGCGGGAAGTGAGGCGCGGGATGATCGAGCCTGACCACCCTGAGCTATCCATCGGGCAACAGTGCAAGCTGCTGTCAATCGCGCGCTCGTCCTTCTACTACACACCTAAAGGCGAGACCGAGCTGAACCTCGGCCTGATGCGGCTAATTGACGAGCAGTTCCTGGAGACGCCGTTCTTCGGTGTCCGCCAGATGACATGGCACCTGCGCAACGACGGGCACCTCGTGAACGAGAAACGTGTCCGGCGGCTGATGCGCCTGATGGGGCTCATGCCGATCTACCAGAAGCCCAACACCAGCAGGCCAGCGAAGGGGCACAAGACCTATCCCTACCTGCTGAGAGGTCTGCGGGTGGATCGTCCGAACCAGGTCTGGTGCTCGGACATCACCTACCTGCCGATGCAGCGCGGGTTCCTCTACCTCGTGGCGATCATGGACTGGCACACTCGAAAGGTCTTGGCTTGGCGCATCTCCAATACGCTGGAAGCCGACTTCTGCGTCGAAGCGCTGAACGAGGCCGTCCACAAGTTCGGCGCGCCCGAGATCATGAATACCGACCAGGGTAGCCAGTTCACGTCCTTCGCGTGGACCGACCGACTGCGCAGGACCGGCGTGCGGATCTCGATGGACGGAAAAGGCCGCTTCCTCGACAACATCTTCATCGAAAGGCTATGGCGAACCCTGAAATACGAGTGCGTCTACCTGCACGCCTGGGAAACAGGATCAGAAACAAAGACGGGCATCCGGAAATGGATGACCTTCTACAACCACAAGCGCCCTCACTCAGCCCTTGGCGGCAGGCCACCAGCGGTGGTTTACTGGCAAAGAAATAATATCAAGCAACCCGATCAGCAGGTGCAACGAGTAGCTTAATCTACGCCAGATCCTGTCCAAACGATGGGGAGTAGCTCAG
>NZ_NCST01000064.1 GCF_002088975.1 Henriciella aquimarina | reverse complement strand
TGTCAACGGCGGAGTAAAACCCGACCAAAGGGCGGCGCAAAAGTAGGCCACTTTGGGGTTGGGCGTGAAGGGCGCATAGAGCGCTGGCGGCCAGTCGACCGCGCTCCCCAAATAGCTGGCGGTTGACTGGCCGCCTTGGCCCGTGAGGGCCAAGTCATGGATTGTCGGTCAGGAGGTTTTGGTGGCTTTTCGCGCCTGGCTTTGGGCCAGGCGATAACTTTCGCCGTTCATCTCGAGGATGTTGACGTGGTGGGTCAGCCGGTCGAGGAGCGCCCCGGTCAGGCGCTCGGTTCCGAAGGTCTCCGTCCATTCATCGAAGGGCAAGTTGCTCGTGATCAGCGTAGCCCCGCGCTCGTAGCGCTGCGAGATCAATTCAAAGAGCAGCTCGGCCCCGGTTTTGGAGAGAGGGACGAAGCCCAATTCGTCGATGATCAGCAGCTTGGCGTTGGCCATCTGTTTTTGGACCCGCAGCAGGCGACGCTCGTCGCGCGCCTCCATCAGTTCGTTGACCAAGGCCGCGGCGGTGGTGAAGCTGACCGTCATCCCTTTCTGGCAAGCAGCGAGCCCCAGGCCGAGGGCGACGTGGGTTTTGCCGGTGCCGCTTGGGCCGAGGGCGATCACGTTCTCGCGCCGTTCGATCCAGTCGCAGCGCGCCAGTTCCAGCACCTGCATCTTGTTGAGCTTGGGGATTGCCTTGAAGTCGAAGCTGTCGAGGCTTTTGGTGGCCGGGAACTTGGCCGCCTTGATGCGGCGCTCGACCATCCGTCGCTCGCGATCGATCAGCTCCAGTTCGACCAGGCGCGTCAGGAACTGGACATGGTCCAAGCCCTCGGCGGCGCATTGGCGCGCCACCTTCTGATACTCACGCAGGAATGTCGGAAGCTTCAGCCTCTTGAGGTGATGCTCCAGCAGGATTTCGGGGGCATGGGTCATTCCGCAGCCTCCGACATCAGGGACATGTAGCTGGCCGCTGAGGTCGTCTCGACCCGCGCCCGTGGCAGGTAGGGGTACACGTCGAGGTCGAGCCGTGGTGGCCGCTTCTCGACCTGACACAGAACCAGATGCTTCACAGCATCAAAGCCGACCGCGCCCATCTTCAGGGCCTGCTTTACGGCGGCGTGTAGCTCCTCCATGCCGAAGGTCTCCAGAAGACGCAGCACCTGGACATACTCGCGGCGCCCTATCTTCAGCATGCGCGCTTCCATCAGGCGGCGCAGCGTGTCGAACTCTTTTGGCAAGTCCCACTCCGCAAGGGGCGCAGCCTGATCCAAAGCATTGATCTTGCGTTCGATCAGCGGGAGGTAGTGGATCGGATCGAACACCATGTCCTCGCGCGCGTAGCACCGCGGATGGCGTGCGATCACGTCCCCACGGCAGCCAATCACCACCTGATCGACATAGGCCCGCACCCACACATCCTGATGGCCATAGGCCACGGGGACCGAGTAATCGTTGGTGTTGTAGCGGACCAAAGACTGGGAGCTCACCCGGCCGCTGGCCTGTGCGCAGGCCTCAAAGGGGGCGGCTGGCAAGGGGCGCATCTCGGCCAGATCCCGCTGCAGGCGCGCGCCGATCATCTCCGTGTGCCCACGCAAGGTGTCGCCCTGACGGGCACGGCACTGCTCTTCAAGGTAGGCGTTGAAGCTCTCCCAATCCGGGAAGTGGGGGATCGGCACCATGTGGTTGCGGCGCACGTAGCCCACCATCCCCTCGACATTGCCCTTGTCATTCCCTTTGCCCGGCCGCCCGTAGCGGTCTCGGAACAGGTAGTGCGACAGCAATCCGCTGAACTGCGTCGCGCGGACCCGTGTCCCATCCGGCTGGATCTTCGAGACCAGGCAACGGTCGTTGTCATAGAGAACCGACAGAGGCACCCCGCCAAAGAAGGCAAAGGCATGCACATGCCCGTCCATCCAGGCCTCCGCCGTCGCCGCCGGATAGGCCCGCACGAAGTAGGCATCGCTGTGCGGCAAATCCAGGACGAAGAAGTGGGCCTTTTGTTCGACACCCCCGATCACAACCAACGCTTCGCCAAAATCGGCTTGCGCATGGCCCGGCGGATGCGCCAGCGGCACGAACATCTCACGGGTGCGTCGTTCACGCTGCCGAACGTAGTCCTTGATAATCGTATAGCCGCCGGTGAACTCGTGTTCCGCCTTGAGCCGCTCGTGGATCCGCTTCGCTGTGTGGCGCTGCTTGCGAGGCAACTTCTTGTCCTCTTCAAGCCAGCCGTCGATGATCTCGCTGAACCCATCAAGCTTGGGACGCTTGATCTCCTTCGTGCGCCGGTATCCCGGCGGCGATGAGAACGCCAACATCTTGCGAACGCTGTCGCGCGATATGTTGAAATGGCGCGCCAGATCCCGCTGGCTCATCCCCTCGCTGCGCGCCAGCCTGACCTTCAGATAAAGTTCCACGGTGTAAATCTCCTCGCCCTCCCTGCTGCCGCAAGAAGGGAAAAAGTGGACGACTTTTACGCCGCCCGCACCGCCAATACGACGGCGCTACCGTGGTCTAATTTTGCACCGCCGTTCTCACGGATACAGGGACCTCCTGACTGCACAGACCTGAGCAGATCCAATTTGGCATCAGACCTTGATCCGGCGATCACCCCTCGCTGACGCGAGGGGGCTGTTTCGCGGGCGGCACGCCGCCAGCGGCCCGGCTCGTCTCCGGACCTCTGGTCTGCCCTTCCGGGCAGCCCAGCGGCATGCGGGTGTCTCGCCGGTGATCGCGCCAGCCTGCGCTTGTCTTAGAGATTCCTGGTCTTCTGGTTAGAAAAGAACCGCTGGTGGGGACTGCGCAATTTCCCCGCCGGCGTAGAGGAACGGATCGTGCCTGCGCTGGCTGAGTAAGTGCCGTTGGGAAGTTTGATCGTCCTCTTCATTTCCATGCGACCTGAACGGATACGAGGGCATCTAGGCCCGTACGACAAGCAAAGGATCTGGAATGTCCATCGAACCAGTTCGCCAGCATATCGGCGTCGATATTTCAAAGAGCACTCTGGATGCGCACATGTATCCTGAGGGCAGGACCATAACTGTCCCGAATGATAAAAAAGGATTCAGGCAATTGCTGACCTGGATGGCAGGATGTCATCTTGAACAGCTACTCTATGAACCGACCGGGCAGTATCATCTTGCCTTCGAGAAGTTCTTCCTGAAAGCCGAAATACCTCTCGGCAAGGTCAATCCACGGCAGGCTCGACGATTTGCGGACGCATTGGGTGTGTCGGCGAAAACAGACACGATCGATGCCGGGCTTATCGCAAAATACGGGGCGATGATTTCTGTGCGCCGCGTCAGCGACAGAACGATCAAGTTCAATGAAATGAAAGAGCTACAATCGGCTCGGCGCGCTCTGGTGAAAGACAGGACACGCGCGTCCAACCGGTCTTCCGCCCGGATAGCTCCCTTGTTGCGGCGCCAGGCACGGGAAAGGATTGAGCAGATCGACCGTCACATGAAAGCAATCGACGCGGCTCTTCGTTTGCTGGTCCGTGATGATGAATTCCTGAAAGCCAGATTCGACATTCTACAGACTATTCCTGGCATTGGAGAAACAACCGCGATCATGCTTCTGACCGAGATGCCCGAACTCGGCTTCATCGATCACAAGGCGGCCGCCAGTCTTGCAGGACTTGCTCCGATCGCTCGGGACAGCGGCACGTTTCGAGGCAAGCGATACATACAAGGTGGAAGAGCACATTTGCGACAGGCGCTCTATATGCCCACCCTCGTTAGCATAAAGCATAATCCGGAATTCAGCGCGAAATACCAGATGATGGTCGCCACCGGAAAAGCGCCAAAACTGGCCATCACAGCCATAATGAGAAAGCTTATCGTCCTGGCGAACAGTCTGCTTCGCGATAGCCGAAACTGGGTTCCAAGCCGGACTTGACGAAGACGGATACTT
>NZ_NCST01000063.1 GCF_002088975.1 Henriciella aquimarina | reverse complement strand
TTGTCGGAGACGATCATCTTCGGAGCACCCCGCCGGGTGATGAGCCTGGACAGTTCCCTGGCGACCCGCACGCCGGACAGGGAGACATCGACGACCACGGCCAGGGCTTCCCGGGTGAAGTCGTCGACCACGCAGAGCGTGCGGAACCGGCGGCCATCGCTGAGAGCGTCCGATACGAAGTCCAGGCTCCATCGCTCATTCGCCTGTTCCGGCAGGAGCATGGGTGAACGTGTGCCTGTCGCCCGCTTTCGCCCACGTCGTCGTTTCACGGCCAGTCCCTCCTCGGCATAGATCCGGTAGATCTTCTTGTGATTGGCGCTGAGGCCCTCGCGGTCCAGCAGGATGCCGAGCCTGCGATAGCCGAACCGGCGGCGTTCACCGGCCAGCTCCCGTAGCCTCTGGCGCAACTTCTCGTCACCGCCATCGCGTTTTTCATACTGGAAGGTGGACCGATCGAGATCGGCCAGCCGGCAGGCCCGACGCTCCGACAGGCCATGCACTTCCATCACGTGGTGCACGGCCTTCCGTTTGGCGTCGGGCGTCAGAAGTTTTTTGTCGCCAGGTCCTTCAGGGCGGCATTGTCCAGCATTGCATCGGCCAGGAGGCGCTTCAGCTTCGAGTTCTCCTCCTCCAGCGTCTTCAGCCGCCGGGCGTCCGACACCGTCATGCCGCCGAACTTCGCCTTGTACTTGTAGAAGGTCGCATCCGAGATGCCGTACTTGCGGCAGATATCGGCTGTCTTCACGCCAGCCTCGTGCTCCCGGATCATCCCAATGATCTGTTCTTCGGAAAATCGTGATTTGCGCATTTGTCATCCTCTTCGTGTCGAGGACTCTGCAAATTCATGGCCGGAATTTACGGGGCTGGGTCACTGGCAGGAGAAGTAAAAGTCCAGCGCATTATCAATACATCAATATTGGGAACCTTGCTGAGCAAGAATGTGGTCAGCGTTTATTATCTAGCGGATTTGATGCATCAGGCCCGTCTCGCTCTTGAGCTGGACTACAACACTGACAGCACGCGCGAGTCTCTTGAGAGCGGTCTTGCGTGCATTGAAGAGATTGAGACTCTACTATCCGATCTAGGATAGGTCGATAAAGCCTAGTCTCTTCCGCATCAATTACGTATGAGCCATCATTTAAAATCATAGGAATATATTACTATAAATAGGTATATATTCCTAGCGCAATTGTCAGTAACGGGACCGCCATGGATCACGTAGTATCAGGACTCATTCAGAAGCGCGCTGAATTGGCAGGCCAGCTTGAACAGGTAAAAAAGGATCTAGCTGCCATAGACGGCGCTCTAGTCGCCTTTGGCTATCATGATGCCAAGAGGATCAAGCCGCGCAACAAGAGACGTAGGCCGCCTCTATTCAAACCCGGAGAGCTAACGGCGCTTGTCGGGGAGGCTGAACGTTCGGGCTGTGATGACAACGCAAGCATAGCGGCTTGGATTATGCGGAGGCAGAACTTGGAGCCCGACTTATACCAGCGCGTCAGGGATAGCGTGAAGGACAGGCGCAAGCCGAGTGCATCTACTGACTAAAGTGTTAGGAATAAATTCCTATTTCTGGTATAGTAGCAGTATGGGCAATGAAGAAATCCGCAAAATAGCGAGAGAAGAAGTTCGTAAGACCGCAAGGCGCTCTACCTTGGTCAGCCGCGATCCGTTGAGAGGGCCTTCGCCAGAACGGCCTTGTGTTGAAGATCGCCTGCATCAGCTAGAAGAGCTAGTGCGCGCTCAATCAAAACTTCTTTCATTTCTGCAACGGAAGTGCCTCGATCCAGATCAGAGGCGCATTTTACCTCAATTGCCTCACGGCCAAAATCAAGGATAACGGTAGCTGCAATGGCTACGCAGTCTCCTAGGTCTCTAATCCTGTAATCTTGAAGTTCGACCTCAATTAATTCCATTAGGGCCTCCATTTTTGGAAACCCTATCACGCCGCCTTCCTTTGCCAATAACCCTTGAACGAGCGGCTAACCGGAGCAGCAAGACCAGCGGTCACAATCCGATTGACCAGAGTGCCGTTATCTTCGCTGCGATGATCTTCCAGCCATGCCGCGTGATTGGCGTATTGATAGAGGTACTGCGGGCTAACAAAGTGGTGTTGACCCTGCACCATGCGACGAAGGCGGGAAAAGAAGCTTTCAGCCCAGTTCGTGTGCTTCCCGTCCATCGAGTAGGCGTATTGGTGATTGATCCGGCCCATTGCGTAGGTACGAGAGAGACCGTCCCAGTGGCGGGCTTCGTCAGCAAACAGGATTGAGCCAATAGCAACACGCTGGCGTGCGAACTTGACGCCCTCAGCCTCAGCCTTGGCCACAAAGGTAAGGGTGCGGCCCTTGCGCTCGCGTGCCACGATGACGGAGCGGCGTGTGCCCGTCTGATGTTCTTTCAGGCGGCGATCCTTCCGGTCCTCACGCTCATTGGCGGGGCGAAGGTGACCGCCAAAGTATGCGCCATCAATTTCCACCTCACCCTTGGCTTGGTGGCCTTCATATTCATCCTGCATCGCTTCGCGCAGCTTGTGGCAGAGAACCCATGCGGTCTTATATTGCACGTCGAGTTCACGGCTGATTTGCACGGCAGACTTGCCCTTAGAACCGTTCACGAAAAGGAAGATAGCGGCCAGGATATCCATGAAGCCCAGCTTGTGGCTTGCGAAAATGGTCCCGGTCGTAACCGAGAACTGGCGATAGCAAGCCTTACATTTGAACTTGCGGCGTGTGGTGATCTTGTACGTCTCACAGCATCCACAGTCAGGACAGACAGCTTCTCCATCCGTTTCCTGCCAGCGCAGATTGCAGAACGTTTCATAGGCCGCGTCTTCACCCGCCTTGTAAATTTTAGGCAGTGAGAGGGTGCGAGCCGCTGCTGAAAGGAGAAAGTGTTGAGCCATTGTCTTTATATCCGATGCTTATGTATCGTATATAGTACGTCATAGCATCGTAGACAAGGGCAAATGTATCGTTTATGATACTTTTATCATATGGAGGCTACATGGCAGACAGAACTGAATGGGAGCAGAAGGCCGCAAACCTTCTCAAAGCTCAATTGAAGTTGAAGGGGATTACCTACGCCCAGCTAGTCGAGCGACTGGCGGACGTAGGTGTTGAAGAAAAAGAAGCGAATATTCGCAACAAACTAAGCCGGGGGAAGTTCACGGCGGCTTTTATGCTGGCTTGTCTCTCAGCCATTGAGGCAACATCAGTCCCAATTCCTTGATGTATCTTTGAAGTTCTTTTCTCGGTATCTTTAGACTGTCAGAAAACTCAGCTATTGATCCAGAGTTTAGCCCAATCCTCATAGCTTGGCGCTCTATGTTGAGCCAAGGCGGAGTTGTTTCAGGCTCCAAATCCCCATTGATAAGATCGTTCTGTATCCGAGCTTTCAGTTTTCTTTCCTCGCCTTCGTTTGGCGATAGAAGCTTTACAACCATGCCGAGAGGATAGCTGTTCAGTTTATAAACATCTAAAAGTGACTGCCCGGGCTTGATCGCCAGTTCTTTTTCTAGATCAATTCTTCTGTCGCGTTCTATGCGGTAAGGGGCACAGGCAATATTCCATGCCAGAATTACTAGAAAGACAATTACGGTCGCTGCCAGGCTGTAGATAAGCCATATTTGAAATTCCTCTATCATGGCAGCTTCCCCGCCGAAGCGATAATGCAATGCGAAGCCGACAACAGGTATTGCGGCCACGGCAAGCAATACCGACCAGCCGCCAATAAAGCGAAAAGCGTCTCGCCACCCCCGTTTGATTGAGTCTCTACACACATGGGCAATTTATTGGTTTTCAATTTCATGTCACCCCTTGGTGCGTTTGATACATAAGTCCGGGATTCTTGCTCCAGTCCCGATTGGCAGGGAGTGGTCTAGCGGCGTTGCTTTATGATGATCGTAAAACGTAAATCGTTGCCCGTGGCGTGCGGCGGCGCTGACGGATAGGGGGCGGCGGACTGGACGGCTTTCAGGCAGCGGCGATCATAGCGCGGGCTGCCGCTGCTGGTCCGAATGGCCCTGAATGTCAGCTCGCCTGCCTGGGAAAGGTGGAATTCAACCTCACAGTCCCGTGCGCCGGGAACCGCTTTCGGGGCGTGCCGCGACAATTGCCGCCTGACCTCAATGAGATAGTCCGTCATCGCTGACCGGCCGCTGTCCGGTGAGCGCTTGCGGCCATCCCGAGGGTCGGTCGATGGCGGGGCGACGTCAGGGCTGCCCGGGCCCGGCGCCTCGACAGGCTCTGCACTCGTTTCGGTCTGAACCCCTGAGGCCTTCTCTGCGGAGGATGCAACACTATCTCCGGCGGCCGGCCCGGATGGTTCAACAGGTTCGGGCCGCGCCGCGTCTGGCACGGGGGTTTCCTGCGCCATGTCCGCCACGTCCGGCAAGGAAGCGGTTTCGGCCTCCGTTTGCGGTTTCGGCCCGGGCGCTTGAATATCGGCTGGCGGTCCGGGCGGCTCTTCTGGTTCGGGGACTGGCTCCGGCTCGGGCGGCAGGACCGGTTCGGGAGCTGGAGCCTCGATGACGGGCGCCACCAGCGTGACCGGAATGATTGTGGTCGCCGGCCCATCTCCCCTCCCGGCCGAATCGGGAAGCAGGAAGAGAGCGGCCGCAAATCCCGCATGGACGAGCGCAGCAAGGGCTGCGCTCGCCAGCGAGACGGAGGGGACCGTCTGTCCCCACATCCTAGAAGGCGACGCTCACGCCGAGATTGACCGAGCGGCCCGGGCCGGCGACCTGGCGGAACGGCCCGGCGCGGCCCTCATATTTGTAATCGCCGAAGGCAATGCCACCGAGAGGCAGGTCATAGTCCTGGTCAAGCAGGTTCTCGATCGAGGCATTGACCGTAAAGCGGCCGACATCTCCGCCGACGCGAAGGTTCACGAGCACATAACCCGGCGTTTCAAGCTCCTGGCGCAGCGCATTGACGCGGTCCTTCTCGTCGACGAGTTCGACTTCCAGGGCCTGCGTCCAGACGCCTTTTTTGTTCTCAAGCGCGAAGACACCCTGAAGCGGGGCGATATTGTAAAGATTGTCGCCAGTGTCCTCATTGGTGCCCCTGGACCAGCTGAGCGTGCCGGTCAGCCGGGTATGGCCCATCTCCGACTGCCAGACCGGCATCGCGCCGCTCGCCTCGATCCCGTAGAGCTCGGCCTCGTGATTGGCGAATTGCAGGATGGGAAGGCCATCATTCAGCGTGCCGATCCGGTCGGCATCGATATAGTCATCGACCTTCGACACCCAGCCGGAGAGCCTGAGCGCGCGGCCATGCTCTTCGCCGTCGGACCAGTTGAGCGTGGCGGCAAGGCTGCGGGCCACTTCCGGTTCCAGCCCGATATCGCCGACATAGCCGGCCCCGTCGCCGGTCATGTTGGTCATCGAGGTCGACATGTTGCCGCGCCCCCAGGCATAGCGCTCATAGAGATTGGGCGAGCGGGTCTTCTGGGCCGCGCCGAACTCGATAGCGAGGTGCTCATCCGGACGCCAGGTCGCCTTGGCGGTCAGGTCGACATTGTCGTCCTTGCGGGTCCGCTCGGCCGCATTGAAGGCCGTCGCCGCCATGGCGTCGGCCATGTTCATCATGCCGGTCCAGGAATAGGGCTGCACCTCGCCCGCATCCATCTCGACGCGCTCATAGCGAATGCCGAACAGGGTCGACCATTCCGGGGTCGCCTGCGCTTGTCTTAGAGATTCCTGGTCTTCTGGTTAGAAAAGAACCGCTGGTGGGGACTGCGCAATTTCCCCGCCGGCGTAGAGGAACGGATCGTGCCTGCGCTGGCTGAGTAAGTGCCGTTGGGAAGTTTGATCGTCCTCTTCATTTCCATGCGACCTGAACGGATACGAGGGCATCTAGGCCCGTACGACAAGCAAAGGATCTGGAATGTCCATCGAACCAGTTCGCCAGCATATCGGCGTCGATATTTCAAAGAGCACTCTGGATGCGCACATGTATCCTGAGGGCAGGACCATAACTGTCCCGAATGATAAAAAAGGATTCAGGCAATTGCTGACCTGGATGGCAGGATGTCATCTTGAACAGCTACTCTATGAACCGACCGGGCAGTATCATCTTGCCTTCGAGAAGTTCTTCCTGAAAGCCGAAATACCTCTCGGCAAGGTCAATCCACGGCAGGCTCGACGATTTGCGGACGCATTGGGTGTGTCGGCGAAAACAGACACGATCGATGCCGGGCTTATCGCAAAATACGGGGCGATGATTTCTGTGCGCCGCGTCAGCGACAGAACGATCAAGTTCAATGAAATGAAAGAGCTACAATCGGCTCGGCGCGCTCTGGTGAAAGACAGGACACGCGCGTCCAACCGGTCTTCCGCCCGGATAGCTCCCTTGTTGCGGCGCCAGGCACGGGAAAGGATTGAGCAGATCGACCGTCACATGAAAGCAATCGACGCGGCTCTTCGTTTGCTGGTCCGTGATGATGAATTCCTGAAAGCCAGATTCGACATTCTACAGACTATTCCTGGCATTGGAGAAACAACCGCGATCATGCTTCTGACCGAGATGCCCGAACTCGGCTTCATCGATCACAAGGCGGCCGCCAGTCTTGCAGGACTTGCTCCGATCGCTCGGGACAGCGGCACGTTTCGAGGCAAGCGATACATACAAGGTGGAAGAGCACATTTGCGACAGGCGCTCTATATGCCCACCCTCGTTAGCATAAAGCATAATCCGGAATTCAGCGCGAAATACCAGATGATGGTCGCCACCGGAAAAGCGCCAAAACTGGCCATCACAGCCATAATGAGAAAGCTTATCGTCCTGGCGAACAGTCTGCTTCGCGATAGCCGAAACTGGGTTCCAAGCCGGACTTGACGAAGACGGATACTT
>NZ_NCST01000062.1 GCF_002088975.1 Henriciella aquimarina | reverse complement strand
GCGACAAGGCGCAGCCGGGCGCGAAACTGGCGCGCCGCGGTCTTGGTCAGCGTCGCGGGGATGAGGTGCAGCCCGATCCGCACCGCCGCCTCATGCAGCGTGTCGAGTATGGCCTGCCGGCCCTGTTCGATGAATCCGTCGCTCGTCTCCATGGCGCAAAGCCTAGGCCCGCGCCCCATCCGGTCGGACGCCGGATCGTGCCCGGCGTCGCCCCTCGCGCGGAACAGCCGCTATGGCGCATGCATTGAGCCTGCATATCCCCTTTATGTCAGGAGCCTTGCGCGCATGGACCCCATTCTTCTCGACCAGCAGAGCGATCTTGTGCGGGTCATCATTTCCGCCCCGATCATGTATCTCACCATTGTTTTCCTGATCCGGATCACCGGCAAGCGGTCGACCTCGCAGATGAACAATTTCGACTGGATCGTGACGGTGGCGGTGGGCTCGCTGGCCGCCTCCGGCATCGTGCTGAAGGGCGTGACCGTGCTGGAATCCATTGCCGGCATCGCCACGCTGCTGCTCCTGCAATGGATCCTGACCAAGAGCGTGCTGCACAATCGCTGGGTCTCGAAACTGGTGAAGGCCGAACCGGTCGTCCTGGTCGAGAATGGGGAGTTCCGCGAGAAGGCCATGCTGAGCGAGCGCGTCACCAAGCGCGAGGTGATGTCGGCGCTGCGGGAGAACGGTCTGGTCGACCCGGATGACGCCCAGTGGGTGATCCTCGAAACCGACGCCTCGATGAGCGTCATCCCGCGCTTCAGCGAAAGCGTGAAACGCGCCCGCGCGGTCGATTTTATCGATGGTATCCAGCAAGTCCCGCAGGCCGAACGCTCGACGACGTCGTAAGCCCTATTCGGCCGCGCGGCTCGTCTGAACCGCGTTCATCAGCTGTGAGGTGAAGTCGTCCACGCTGGCGCTCTCGAGATCGGCCAGGAAGCTGCTCGACCACCAGTTGGCGTCGCGCGCGGCCAGCACTTCACGGTTTTCCCAGTAACGCGCCACACGCTCTGCGCGCGGCATCGAGACCGCCCGGGCAATGGCGCGGGCCTGGTCGTCGGGGTTGTGCGGGTTGATCACCAGCGCGCCGGAAAGCTGTTCGGCGGCGCCGGCAAATTCCGACAGGACCAGCACGCCCGGATCGTCCGGGTCCTGCGCGGCGACATATTCCTTCGCGACAAGGTTCATGCCGTCGCGCAACGGCGTGACCAGCGCGACCTTGGCGACCCGCATCATCGCGGCGACCTCGTTGCGCGGGACCGCCTTGGCGACGAAACGCACCGGCGACCAGTCGAGCGTCGAATAGGCGCCATTGACGTGGCCCACGGCAGTTTCGAGGCGCTGGCGCAGCGCGGCATAGGCCTCGACCCCGCCGCGGCTGACCGGCGCCACCTGGATGAGCTGGCACTCACCGACAAGTTCGGGATAGAGCCGGAACAGCGCCTCCATCGCCTCGACGCGTTCGGGCAGGCCCTTGGAATAATCCATCCGGTCGACGCCGAGGATCATCTTGCGCCCGGCCGCCGCGCGCGAGAGCTTTTCGGCGATGCCGCTCACCTCCGGGGCGAGCGCCTTGTTGCGGAAATCCTCCGCGTCGATGCCGATCGGATAGGTCCCGGCCCGGACAATCCGGTCACCGAGGCAGACGCGCCCGTCCGAGCGCCAGAAGCCGTCGGCGAAGGTGCAGACATAGCGTTCGAAATTTGCCCGGTCGCGCGCCGACTGGAAGCCGACCAGATTGCAGGCGGCAAACCCCTCGATCAGCTCATGATGGTGCGGGATGGCGTGGAAGACTTCCGGTGAGGGAAACGGGATGTGGCTGAAAAAGCCGATGCGGTTGTCGATCCCAAGCTGGCGCAATTCGGCCGCAAGCGGAATGAGATGGTAGTCATGGATCCAGATCAGGTCGTCGGGCCGGATGAGCGGGGCGACGCGCTGGGCGAACTGGCGGTTCACACGCCGGTAAGCGGTATAATCGGCTTCGGCATAGCGGCTGAGGTCCAGCCGGTAGTGGAAGGCCGGCCACAGCATGCGGTTGGCAAAGCCCTCATAATAGCCGGCATAATCCTCGTCGCAGATATCGGTGAGGGCGTAGGTCGTACGCCCGTCATGCTTGAAGCGGACATTGTGGCTGGCCTGCTGCGTGGTCTCGCCGCTCCAGCCAAACCAGAGGCTGTCGCGGCCGGACAACGCGTCCTGCATGGCGGCGGCCAGACCGCCCGGGGCGGTGGCGGCGTGCGGGACGCGATTGGAGATGACGACGAGCCGCGGGGTGGGGGATGAGAGGAGATCCGTTGGCTCGTCGTCATCGGCCAGAACAGACGGGCCGGCATTATTGTGTGCGGCTCGTATGCCTGTCCTCTGGCTATTCATGACCTTTTGTCTGCCTGCCTCTGGCGAATACCCTGATCGAACCAGCGAATGGGCACATCGGTTCCCGCCTCTGCCCATTACAGAAACGAAAACACCGTGTGTGTTGATCGTGGTTAAGCGCGGCGGCAGACGGGGCGGTTTCAGGCCGCCGTCACGAGCCCTTCAAGCTGTCCGGCATCGCCGGCGAGGTTGCGTACCATGACGCGCGACTGGTCCTGCGGGCCGGGAAAGGTGAGCCGGCCATGCGGGGTGACCGAAAACCCGATCTCGCCGAAATAGGCCGGAGCCCCGATCAGGACCGCGGCCGGCCAGCCCGTCTCGATGCCGGCTTCGATGGCCGCCTCGGTCACGCGCAGGCCCAGCCGGTCGCCGCGATGATCCTGAGCGACAGCGACGGGGCCGTAAAAGAGCGCCTTGTCGCGGCGCTCACCGACCACGAGCGGCCAGACACGGCAGACCGCGATCACCTTCCCATCCAGAACGGCGACGCGGTTCACCTCCGGCACGGAGGCGGAGTATTCGCGCAGCCGCTCGGCGGTCTTGGCGAAGTGGCCCGGCCCGAAGGTCCGGTCGAACAGGTCTTCGATCGCTTCGGCATGGATCGCCGGCGTTTCGGGGAGGATCTCGATCATGCGCGGCGGTTTACGGCGCGTGGCCCCTGTTTGCAAACGGGATTTACCGCCCGCCCGGCCAGCCCGTCAGAATGCCGCGAATGGCCGCAACAAAGGCGAGCGGCTGGTCGAGCATGATGTGATGGTGGGCTTGCGGGATGGACACCGTCGGCACGGGCGGATCCTGCAGCGACGCCATATAGGCGGCGACCTCGGGCGTGACGAGGCTGGACTCCGCCCCGCGCATGAACAGGATCGGGCACTTCGTCTCAAGCCGCGTGAGGTCCATCGTGTCCCATTCGGCCAGCAGCTTGGAAAAGATGAAGGGGTCGAACTTCCAGACCAGACCGGGCCGGCCGTCCTCGTCCTGCGTCTCCTTCAGGCTATGGCGTGCGATATAGTCGACGGCGAAATCGTTCTCGCAAGGCTGTGGCGGGGCCAGCCGGAAGCGGGCGAGCGCACTGGCGAGATCGGGATAGACCCGGTTTGGCCTGGTGCGCCTGGGCGGGCGCGGACGATCCTCGCCCGGCGGCTCGATATGGCTGTCGACGATGATGGCCCCGGCGAACCGGTCGCCATGCTCGATAGCGGTCAGCAGCGAGACGAGCCCGCCAAAGCTGTGCGCGACGATGACGGGTTTCTGTGCATGGTCGAAAAGGCCGGCATCCTCGCAGACGGCGATCTGTTCGGCGCAGAAGCCGCTGAAGGTGTAAGCCTCGCGCCAGCCGCTGTCGCCCATGCCTGAAAAGTTGGCCGCGACCACATTCCAGTCTTCGGCGAGGAAGGGCGCGATGAAATCGAACCAGCCGGCATGCGCGCCATTGCCATGCACCAGAAGCAGGCCCGGCTTCGCGGCATCGCCCCATTGCTGGTAGACGATGTCGGTGCCCTCGACGGTGATCGTGCGGGTGCGGAACGGGGTCTCGACCGCGCGGGTGAACCAGCCTGGCGCGGGCGGGCGCTGGCCCTGATAGGGCTGCAGGAGCAATTCCTCCTGCGTGGGGTCTGGGCGGCGGTCCGGGGGCGTGGCCGTTTCGGCCTGCCCGCCGCGTGAGAAATCGTCAGTCATCAGATGACGCGGTTTGCCGGAGGTCGCGCCCCCTCACAAGCCCTCACCCAGCGGGAGGCGGGGCAAGACTGGCGAGGAAGGTGACGAAGCCATTGGCACTGATATGGGCGAGGATCGGCACAAGGATGGTGCCGCTCTTCAGCCTCAGCCAGGCAAGGCCCAGCCCGGCAATGAAGACGATGGCGAGCGCCGGCACGGAGTATTGCAGGTGGATGAAGGTGAAGGCCGCCGTCGAGACGACCGCCGCCATGCCCGCCGGAACCCCGCGCGCCAGCAGCGCGCCCAGCGCCACGCCGCGGAACGTCACCTCTTCCAGCAGCGGCGCCAGCAGGCAGGCAAAGGCGAGATAGGCGGGGCCCCAATTGCCCGGATCGTAGAGCGCGGTGTTCACCTCGCCGGAATATTCCCAGCCCTCGGTGCCGCCGAAGATCGCCCCGATGACGATGTTCGGCCCGATCAGCACGACGGGGCCGAGCAGGACCGCGGCGATGATCCAGTTCTGCGAGGCTTTCACCGCGCCGGCAAAAGGCCCTGCCCCGATCCGCTCGCTCCACACGCTCAATATGGCGAAGTGGGCGAGATGGATGAGCGCCAGCGTGATCCAGACCCAGGCAATCGCCTCGCCGCTGGCGGCAGCATTCCCCACGGTCTCGCTGAAGCCCGGCCAGAAAAGACCGGCCAGCGCAACGCCGACGACGGGGAAGAGAAAAGGCGCGCACAGCACCCAGAAGGCGGCGGTAAACGGCTCACGCGCAAGCGCCAGCGGTGTGTTGTAGGGGCCGGTCTCTTCCATGCCCTCCGGCTTAGCCGCTGAGGCCAGCCTTGGAAAGCGCGTCGGACTGGCGTTCTGCAACAGCCGCTTCGGAAAAGCCCTCAAGGCTCTCCTCGAAGAGCTGGTGGTAGTTGAGCTCCGCACCGAGCCGGAGATAGGCCGCGCCGAGACCGATGGCCGCACGGTCCATGAAGACGAATTCGCGCGGAATGGTGACGGGGCCCTTTTCCTTCAGCTTCTGGCGCACCTCGAAGGCCTGCTTGCGGCCGTACTCGCCGGGTGCCACCCCGTCGGCGACGCTGCGCACACGGTCTTCGAGCAGCGGGCCGTAGATGAAACGCGCCCAGATGTTCAGCGTCTCGACCAGATCCTTGTTGAGGTTCCGGAACCCCCATTTCTCATAGGCCGCATAGGCGGCATCGAAATCGTCGGCCAGCATGGCGCGATAGAGATCGACCACGCCACCGACGAAATTCGGCGGGAAGATGCGGATGCAGCCGAAGTCGAGCAGGTTCAGCCCCTCGCCCTCTTTCGTGACCTGGTAATTGCCAAGATGCGGGTCGCCATGGATGACGGCATAGCGCGTCATCGGCAGCCACCACGTCCAGAAGAGCCGCTTGGCGATGCCATTGCGTGTCTCCTGCGAGGCGTCCTGATAGCTGCTCAGCGGATCGCCGGAGACCCATTCCATGGTCAGCAGCCGGTCGGTCGAGACCTCATCGACCGGCTCGGGGATGTGGACGAACGCCTTCGGCTCCAGCATTTCGCGGTAAAGCCGCATCGCCCGGCGTTCGCGCCCATAGTCGAGCTCCTCGCGCAGGCGGTCGGCGATTTCCTCAATGATCTCTTCCGGGTCGATGGAGCCATCCATGCGCTTGAACAGGCCGAGCAGGCTTTTCAGCTGGCCGACATCGCTTTCGACCGCGCTCGCCATGTCGGGATATTGCAGCTTGCAGGCGACCTCGCGCCCGTCCGGCAGCGTGGCCTTATGAACCTGGCCGAGCGAGGCGGCGTGGGCGGCCTCCTTGCCGAAGCTTGCAAACTTGTCCTGCCAGTCGGCACCAAGCTCGGCACGCATGCGGCGCTTGACGAAGGGCCAGCCCATGGACGGGGCCTGCGCCTGCAGCTGCGACAGCTCCTCGGCATATTCAGCCGGCAGGAAATCGGGAATGGTCGAGAGAAGCTGGGCCACCTTCATCAGTGGGCCCTTGGTCTTGCCGAGCGCGGTGGCGAGCGCCCTGGCCGTCTTCTCCTCGCGTTCGTCGCCGCCGAAGAAGCGGTTGGCCGCAAAGGAGAGCCCGGCGCCGGAGAGGTTGCCGCCGACGCGGGCGGTGCGCCTCAGGCGGGCGGAAAGGCGGTTGCGTTCGGGATCCTGATTATCGGCCATACGTCTTAATTAAGAGGCGATGGCCCGGCGGCAACTGGCAGATCTACCACGTGCCGATATTCTCCGCGCTGGCCCAGGGCTCTTTCGGCGCCAGCGGCTCACCCTTCTGGAGGAGTTCGACGGAAATGCCATCGGGCGAGCGCACAAAGCACATGCGCCCATCGCGCGGCGGGCGGTTGATCGTCACGCCAATCTTCTCGAACCGCTCGGTCGCGGCATAGATGTCGTCGACCGTATAGGCGAGGTGGCCGAAATTTCGCCCGCCTTCCAGCTCTTCCGGATCCCAGTTATGGGTCAGCTCGACCATGGGCAGACCGGGCGGCAGGCCCGACTCTTCCTTGCGGGCGTCCGGATAGCGGGCAATGTCTTCCGGCGCGGCGAGGAAGATGAGGGTGAAGCGGCCGGCCTCATTGTCGACGCGGCGCAGTTCCTTCAGGCCGAGGCCGTCGCAGAAGAAATGCAGCGCGGCATCGACATCGGAAATTCGGAGCATGGAGTGGAGATATTCGACGCTCATGAGGTTTGTCCTTCCAGCCGCCGGATCTCGGACTTCAGCGTCGGCGGCGCATTGCGGTAATAATAGGCGGTAACGAGGTAGAGCACGCCGACGATGACGCCCATGACGAACAGGAAGGTCATGAAGATCTGCAGCATGTAGCCCTGTTCGAAGGGGCCGGGCTGGGCGCCGCCAAGGCGCCAGAAGAAGGTCCAGATCCAGTTGAAGCCGGCGATCAGCGGCGGCAGGGCGAGCAGGCAGAACAGCGCCGCGCCCCAGCGATAGGTCGCCGCCAGCGGCGCCTCGCAACGGATGAAGCTTTCGGCAAAGGACTCCCGGTCGATCCTGTCCGACAACAGGCCCTTGTCGCGCATGGAGATATAGACGGCGTTCGCGAAGTCCGGCAGTTCGCGCCACTTCATGAACAGCCAGAGCCCCCATATCCCAAGCGCCACGAACATCAGCGCATAGAAGCCAAGTATCATCGCAAAGGGTCCCTCGGATCCGTCCGGCGCGGGCGCCCGAGCAGACGTCAGGGCTCAGGCGGCGTGCGCGCGCTCATAAGTCAGCATGGCACGCTTACGTGCCACACCCCAATGGTAATTATGTAACCGCTGGTCCGAAGCAAGGGCACGATGGCAGGGGATAAGCCAGGCGATGGTGTTGGCGCCGATCGCCGTCCCGGCGGCACGCGCGGCCTTGGGCTGTCCGGCGGCGGCGGCGATTTCGCCATAGGTGCGCGTCTCGCCGGCCGGAATGTCGAGCAGCGCGCGCCAGATCTGGCGGCGGAACGGCGTGCCGTAGAGCGCGACCGGGATCGGCTCGCTGCCCTGGAAGATGCGCTCGGCCCAGCGGCGGGCTTCGGCGTCGTCACGGGCGATCCCGGCCTTGGGATAGCGCCCGGCCAGGTCGGCGAGGACCGCCTCTTTCGGATAGCCGGGGTGCTCGAAACCGGTCTTCGCGCCCGCCCCGTCATCGGCAAAGCCGAGGCCGCAGAGCCCGCGCGGCGAGACGAGGAAGACGCCGGTGCCGAACGGCGTGGGGGCTTCGCCGATGGTGAGGGCCGCGCCATCTCCGCCGGTCTTGGCCTCGCCGGGCGTAAGCCCTTCATGGGCGATAAAAAGATCGTGAAGCCGCGAGGGACCAGACAGACCCGCCTCATAGGCGGCATCCATGACGCTCGCCCCCTGACGCAGCAGGTCACCGGCCTGGGCGTGGGCGAGCGCGGCCTGGAACTGTTTCGGGCTAACCCCGGCCCAGCGGGTAAACTCACGCTGGAAGTGATGCGGCGACAGGTCCATGGCCCGGGCGCATTCGGCAAGGTCCGGCCAATCCTGCCAGGTCTCACCGAGATGCGCGAGGGCATCGGCCATGCGCTCATAGGCAACTGAGCGCTCGGGCAGGGAAGGAAGCGTGGTCGTCATGGGCGCAGTGTCGCGCGATCAGACGACGGCTTCCACCCGTTTCTTGCGGTGCTTGGTCGCAAAGTTCGCTGTGGATAAGGATATCTGCTCAGGACGAAGTGGAAAGAATCGCTGTTTTATAGCTGAGATCCAATTGGGAGATATGACGTGAAATTCGATCACTTCGTGCAAAAAGTGATGGATGATCCAGACCTGACGTATCAGCTCGCACAAGCTGCATGGCGAGCTCAAGCGAAAGCGAAATCACTCGTCGCCTCGGGTGAACTCCTCAGTAGAGCGGAACTCGACGAGCTTGCACATTTCTTTCAAGATGTTGAAGGACCAGAGTTCTTCCGTACAAAGTGGGACGAGTGGGCCTAATTGAGATAGGCTCCACTGCTCCCTCTAAGTGTATCCTCCTCTATCGTTAGCCGGTCTTTTTCTCATCCGGATCAAGCTCGTATTCGCGAAGCTTGCGGTAGAGCGTCGACCGGCCGATGCCGAGGCGGCGGCTGACTTCCGACATGTGGCCCTGATAGAAATCGATGGCGTATTCGATCACATCGCGCTCGATATCGGACAGCGTGCGAATCTCGCCCTCTTCTGTCTTGATCGCGACCGGGCCGGAGCCGGCGGCGCCGGATTGGGCGACGGCGTCATTGGCCGGATTGCTGCGCTCGGCGACGGCCGGAAGGTCGGCCATTTCCGGCATGATGCCCGAGATTTGCGGGAAGTCATGCGGCTGCAGCTCATTGCCCTCGCACAGGATGACCGCGCGGAAGACGGCATTCTCGAGCTGGCGGACATTGCCCGGCCAGTCATGCGCGCACAGCATCTGCAGCGTCTCCTCGCTGGCGCCTTGCACCTGACGGTCTTCGGATGCGTTGAAGCGCGAGATGAAGTGGTCGACCAGCGCCGGGATGTCGTCCTTGCGTTCGCGCAGCGACGGCATATCGACCGGGAAGACGTTGAGGCGGTAATAGAGATCCTCACGGAAGGCCCCGGCCTTCACCTGTTCGGCGAGATCCTTGTTGGTCGCGGAGATGATGCGCACGTCCACCTTGGTCGGACGGCGCGCGCCGACGGCATCGACCTCGCCTTCCTGCAGGGCGCGCAGGAGCTTCACCTGCATGTCGAGCGGCAGTTCGCCGACTTCGTCCAGGAACAGCGTGCCGCCATCGGCCTCGACGAACTTGCCGAGCGATTTGGAGACCGCGCCCGTAAACGCGCCCTTCTCATGGCCGAACAGGATGGACTCAACCAGGTTTTCCGGAATAGCGCCGCAATTGACGGTGACGAACGGCTTGCCGGCGCGCTCGGAGGCGCCCTGGATGCAGCGGGCGATCACTTCCTTGCCGACGCCGCTTTCGCCGAGGATCAGCACCGGAATGTCGGAACTGGCGGCGCGCTGGCCGAGGCGCACGACCTGGCGCATGGCAGGCGCCGCGGCGATCATGTCATCGAAGCTCATGCCGCCTTCGGACTTGCGGGTGAGCCGCTTCACTTCGCCGGTGAGCGAGGACATCTTCAGCGCATTGCGGATCGACACCACGACGCGCTCGGGATTGGCGGGTTTCACAATGAAATCGACAGCGCCGGCCCGCATCGAGGTGACGATGGTGTCGATGCCGGACGTGGCCGTCAGCATGATGACCGGCACGTTCGGAATGCGTTCCGACAGGCGCTCCAGCGTTTCCATGCCCGACAGGCCCGGCATGGTCAGGTCGAGCAGGATGACATCGGCGCCGGCTTCGGTCGCGGTGGTGAAACCGGTCTCGCCGTCAGGAGCCGTGCGGCAGGCAAAGCCCGCCTTCTCGACCGCTGCCTGAATCAACCTGCGCTGTGTGGGATCGTCATCGATCACCAGTACCGTCTTAGCCATTCCTATCACCCGTAATTCGACCCGGCCGGGCCATTTCGTTACGGCCCGATATGGCACACAGACATCAAGTTATGGTTCAGCCAGTCGTTTGAATTTCATGGAAGTTTGCCGGGGATGGACGGCGCCCGCCGCAGCGCCCGTCATGGCGGCGCCTTCGCGGAATCAAAAAGCCCGGCCCTTTTTTCAGGGGCCGGGCTTTCCAGTTTTATCGGGGGCGTGCGCCTAGATGCGTTCGATGATGATGGCCGGGGCCATGCCGCCGGCGGCACACATCGTGACGAGGCCATATTTGCCGCCGGAGCGCTCGAGCTCGTCCAGGGCGGTGCCGATCAGGATGGAGCCGGTCGCGCCGATCGGATGGCCGAGCGCCATGGCGCCGCCATTGATGTTGACCTTTTCGCGGTCGAGCTTGAGGTCGCGGATGAATTTTTCCGCGACGACCGAGAAGGCCTCATTGATCTCGTAGACGTCGATATCGTCGGTCGTCATACCGGCCTTTTCGAGCACCTTCTTCGCCGCCGGGACCGGGGCGTTGAGCATCAGCGTCGGGTCGTCGCCCATGTTCGCGGTCGCCACGATACGGGCGCGCGGCTTCAGGCCGTGCTTGTCGGCATAGTCCTTCGAGGTCACCAGGATGGCGGCTGCGCCATCGACCACGCCGGAGGAATTCCCCGCATGGTGGACATGGTTCACCTTGCCTTTGATCTGCGGATACTTCTTCTCGATCATGTTGCCATAGGTGAAGCCCTGCTCGTCGACAGGCACATCCCAGAACATGTTGAAGACGGTCTTCAGGCCCGACAGGCTTTCCATCGTGGTGCTCGGGCGCGGGAACTCGTCCTTGTCGAGGGCGAGCGAACCGTCGCGGTTGTAGACCGGGATGACGGACTTGTCGAAACGGCCCTCATCCATGGCGCGCTTGGCACGTTGCTGGCTGGTCACGGCGAGCTGGTCGACGGCCTCGCGGTCGATGCCTTCCAGCGTCGCGATGGCATCGGCGCAGCAGCCCTGCTGGGACTGCGGGTGCATTTCGCGCAGGTGAAGGTTGCCCGCATCCATCATGGGCGGGTTCTTCGGATCGGCGGTGGCGGCGGTGTAGCTCATCATCTCGCAGCCGCCTGCGACGACGCAGTCTTCCATGCCGGACATGATCTGCGCGGCGGCCAGAGAGACCGTCGTGATGCCCGAGCCGCAGAACCGGTCGAGCGTGACACCGGAGGCCGACACGTCATAACCGGCATCGAGCGCAGCCATGCGGCCCATATCGGCGCCCTGGGCGCCCTTCTGGGAGCTGGTGCCCCAGATCACATCGTCGACGGTCGAGGTGTCGAGATTGTTGCGGTCGCGGATCGCGCCGAGCACGGTCGCGCCGAGATGCTGCGGGTGAAGGTGGGCGAGCGAGCCCTTGCCGACCTTGCCGATGCCGCGCGGCGTACGGACCGCGTCGATGATATATGCCTCTGCCATGATGTCCTCCCGAAGATACTAAACGATGGCTATCACGCAGCAGCTAGGCCCCTTCCCTTCGGGAATTGCAATCTATGCCGTTGCGTCAAATGCTGCAGGCGGCCTTCAGAGGCCGAGCACATCGTCCATGTCGTAGAGGCCCGGATCCTGCTGGACGGCCCAGCGGGCCGCGGCGAGCGCGCCATTGGCGAAGACCGCCCGGTCGAGCGCGGTATGGGCGAGCGAGACGACTTCCATGTCGGAGCCGAAGGTGACTTCATGCTCGCCGATCACTCCGCCGGAGCGGCGCACCGCAAACCCGATCGTGCCGGTCTCGCGCTTGGCATCCGGCCCGTCATAGGGCCCGCGCCGCAGCGTCTTGAGATCCGACCCGCGGCCCTTGGCGGCCGCATCGCCCAGCATCAGCGCGGTGCCGGACGGCGCATCCACCTTGCGGCGATGGTGGGTCTCGAGCACCTCGATGTCCCAGTCCTCGCCGAGGCTTTCGGCGGCCCGTTTCGTCAGCGCGCAGAGCAGGTTCACACCGAGCGAGAAATTGCCCGCCTTGACGATGGGCAGTTCCCCGGCGGCTTCGGCAATGTCGGCCTCTTCGGCGCCGTCGAAGCCGGTCGTGCCGATCACGGCGGCCTTCACGCCTTGGGCTTTCAGGACGTGCAGGGCGGCCAGCGTGGCTTTCGGCGCGGTGAAGTCGATCCAGACATCGGCGCCTCTGGCCGCCTCGGCCGGATCGGCGATGGAAGCGCAGCCAATCTCGGCCCGGTCCAGAATGGTGCCGATGTCCTCTCCGAGATGCGGGGAGCCCTCAGCTTCGGTGGCGCCGGTGATCGTGTGGCCGGCCTCAAGCGCGGCGGCGGCAATCTGGCGGCCCATGCGGCCTGCGACGCCGGCAATGGCGATGTTCAATGCTTTGCTCATGGCCGTCTCTTAAACGCTTTTGGCCGTGTACGCCTAGAGGCAAACCGTCAGGGCGATCACGCCTGTCAGGTGAAAGCCATGCCGCGGCATGATCCTTGCTGCTGGATCCGGGCATTCGGCGCCGGACACCGGCCGCAGACAGGAGAGCCATGATGCAGAAATCCCTGATCCTGGGCGCAGGCCTTCTGGGCCTTGTGGCCCTGCCCGCCTTTGCCGACGGTTACAAGGACGCCCCGCCGCCCAATCGCGGGCCAGAGCCGCTGACCCCGCATGCCGCCGAAATCTATCCCGAGGACGAAGTCCAGCCGGTCGAGACCGTGCGTGAGGAGCCCCTGGACGACTGCTGTTGCTGCGCCCCGGAGGCCGAGCGCCAGCAGCAGGCCTATGGCGGGCCGGTCTATCAGGAAGGCACGGTCATCTGGTCAAGCAGCGGGCGCTATGGCGCCGTGCCGCTGCATGACGACCGCGCCGATCCGTGGGCGCATTACAACCGCGGCTGGCGCAACTGATCAGTCAGCCGTCTCCGGCGTAGGACCAGGCTCAGACGCCTCGGCCTGCGTTTCCGTTTCAGTGTCTTCGCCGGCAGCAGCGCCTTCCGGCGCAGCCATCTCTTCCGGCATGGCCGAGTCCGCCGGGGCTGCCGCCTCTTCGGCCTCGTCCGCGCCATCATCGATCCGCCGGGCCGGGACCTGGAAGCTGCAGATGTCGAGAATGGCCGGCGGCGTGCGGTAGAAGAATTCCTCATTGCGGATGCGCTTGGCGACCTTGAAATCCTCGAAGGCGATGCTGTTGGTCTGCATCACCTGCCATTGCGGGCGTTCATCCTCGGGCAGGTCGCTGGCGATATAGAAATCGAGAATGGTCTCGCCGGCCTCGGGCGGCTGCAGTACGCCATTCTCGACGCTGCGGTCGCCACGCGGGAAAGCCTGGACATGCTCCATGCCGTCAATCACCCGCCCGAAGACGGTGAGGTTGCGGTCAAGATAGCGCTGGGCGTCCAGCACGATATAGAATTCCGTCGAGCCGGTGTCCGGTCCGGTATCGCGCGCCATGGCGACCGCGCCCGGACAATGCAGCAGCCATTCCTGCTGGAGCAGCTGGTTGCGGGCCACAGGGAAACCCTCGATATGGCCGACCTCCGGGGCAAACAGGTCCCGATTGCCGAGCGCGATGAAGCCCTCATTGCCATAGGCCCGGTCATTCTCGGCCTCCAGCGCGGGCCAGTCGAGCGCGGAGACTTCCTCATTCACCCCGGCCTGCGCGACGAAGCCGTCGATGACGCGGTAGAAATGCTCGCCATTCAGGATGCCCGATTGGGCCAGCTTGCGGATACGCTCGACATGGTTGGGCGCGAAACCGGGATTGAGCTCGATGGTGACGGTGCCCTCTTCGGTCTCGATGAGCAGCAGATTGTCCGGATCGACCGCGCGCCAGGCATCTTCGGGAATGGCATCGTCCGCGCCAGCCTCAGCCTCGGCCTCGTCGCTTTCCTGTGCGAGGCTCGCTGGCGCAAGCAGGAGCGGCCCCAGCGCAAGGCCCGCGACAGCCGCTTTCCAGAAACTCCATGCGCTCATCGCCATACTCCTGTCCTCATGCGTGCGGTGCACCCTATCGGGCTTCGCGCCGCTCTGCTATGGCCCATCGCGCCATGTATCAGATCACCGCAAAAGGCCCGCGTGAGGCCATCGAAGCCGCCTGGGACGCACTCGCCTGGGCCGATCCATCCCCGGCCGGGGCCGTCGATGCCAAGGAAGACGGCCGCCATGCCTGGCGCCTCGACGCCTATGCCGAGAGCGAAGAGGATGCAGAGGCCTGCAAGGCGATGATCCTGGAGACTTCGCCCACGCTGAACCCCGTCATCGAGGCGCTGGAAGACCGCGACTGGGTGACGCTGTCACTGGAAGGGCTGCCGCCGGTCGAGGCGGGCCGCTTCATCGTCGCCGGCAGCCATGTGCTGGCCAAGTCGGCGCCCGGCAAGACGCCAATCCTGATCGAGGCCGGCCCCGCCTTCGGCACCGGCCATCACGGCACGACGCTCGGCTGCCTGATGGGCTTCGAACATGTGCTGAAATATGCCGCGCCGAAAAAGGTGCTGGATGTCGGCACCGGCTCCGGCGTGCTGGCGATTGCCGCGATCAAGGCCGGCGCCAAGCGCGCCTGGGGCACGGAGATCGACGCCGACAGCGTGCGCGTCGCCAATGAGAATGCGGCCAAGAACCATGTCGCCAATGCCTTCCAGACCTTCGAGACCGGCGGCGGCTTCAACGCCACGATCCGGCGCGACGGGCCATATGACCTCGTCTTCGCAAACATCCTGTTCCGCCCGCTGGTGGGCCTCGCCCCGGAAATCGCCCGCCTGACGGCGCCGCGCGGCCATGTCATCCTGTCGGGCCTGCTCGAGCCGCAGGAACCGCTGGTGCGCGCCGCCTATGGCTCGCGCGGCCTCTCGCTGGTGCACCGCGTGCGCAAGGATGGCTGGTCGAGCCTGGTGTTCCGGAAGGTGTAGCGCTTTCCTCCCCCGTTCACGGGGGAGGTGCCCGAAGGGCGGAGGGGGTGCCACACGAGATACCGCTCTTTGTGACTCGCCCCCTTCGACCCGCATTCGCGGGCCACTTCCCCCGCAGGCGGGGTAAGATAAGAGCGCACGATATGAGTGCCCTTCTTCCGCTCGTGCCGCTTTCGCACTAGATTTGGGGCATGAGACAGAATTTCGATGTGAAGGGCGGCCCGCAGCTCGGGCGCCAGAATCTTCCCCGCCTGCGCGACGCCATGAGGGCGCAAGGCCTCGACGGCTTCTATGTCCCGCATGAGGACGAGTATCAGAACGAATACCTGCCGGCCTGCAATGACCGGCTGGCCTGGGCGACCGGCTTCACCGGCTCGGCCGGGGCGGCCATGGTCTTCCAGGACAGCGCCGTCATCTTTGCCGACGGGCGCTACACCCTGCAGGTGCGCGACCAGACCGATCCCGAGCTGATCGAGGTGCAGGCCCTGCCCGAGCCCGGCCCCTTCGGCTGGCTCGCGAAACAGGCGCTGAAAAGCAAGACGCTCGGTTACGATCCGAAGCTGATGACGCCGAACGATCTCGCCACGCTGGAAGAGAGCGCGAAGAAGGCCGGCGTCTCGCTGAAAGCCGTCGAGACCAATCCGATCGATGCCGCCTGGGAGGACCGCCCGGCCGAGCCGATGGCGAAAGTCGTCCCGCAGGCAACGAAATATGCCGGCGAGGATGCCGGGGAGAAACGCGCGAAGATCGCCGAGACGCTGAAAGAAGACGGCGCCGATGCGGCCGTCATCACCTCGCCCGCCTCGGTCGCCTGGGCATTCAACATTCGCGGCGGCGATGTCGCCTGCTCGCCCCTGCCGCTCTCGCGCGCCATCCTGAACAGTGACGGCTCGGCCGACCTCTTCCTCGATCCGCAGAAATCCTCCGACGAGGTGCGCGAGCATCTCGGCAACCAGGTGCGCCTGCGCCCGATGGACGAGCTTGAACCGGCGCTCGCCGAACTGAAGGGCAAGACGGTGAGCCTCGATCCGGCGCTCGCCTCGGCCTGGTTCTTCCGCGCGCTTGAGGATGCCGGCGCCGACATCGTGCGCAAGCGCGACCCGGTGCTGCTGCCCAAGGCCTGCAAGAACGACACGGAGATTGCGGGCACCGAAGCCGCCCACATCCGCGACGGGGCGGCGCTGACGCGCTTCCTGCACTGGCTCGCCACCGACGCCCAGTCCGGCGACGTCACCGAAATCGATGCCGCGCTGAAGCTCGAAAGCTTCCGCGAGGCTCTGGGGGACCTGAACGATCTCTCCTTCGAGACGATTTCCGGCGCCGGCCCGCACGGCGCCCTGCCGCACTACCGCGTCTCCTCGGCCTCGAACCTGAAGCTCGAGCGCGGCTCGCTCTATCTCGTCGACAGTGGCGGGCAGTATCTCGACGGTACCACGGACGTGACCCGCACCGTGCCCATCGGCGAACCTTCGGCCGACATGCGCCAGCACTATACGCTGGTGCTGAAGGGCCATATCGCGCTTGCCACCGTGCGCTTCCCGGAAGGCACGACCGGCACCCATCTCGACACGCTGGCGCGTTATCCGCTGTGGCAGGCCGGGCTCGATTACGACCATGGCACCGGCCACGGCGTCGGCGTCTATCTCGGCGTGCATGAAGGCCCGCAACGCATCGCCAAGCCGTGGAACAGCGTCGCGCTGGCGCCCGGCATGATCGTCTCCAACGAGCCGGGTTTCTATCGCGAGGGCCAGTACGGCATCCGCATCGAGAACCTGCAATATGTCACCCCGCCGGCCGACATTCCGGGCGGCGAGCGCAAGATGCTCGGCTTCCGCAACCTCACCTGGGCGCCGCTCGCGCGCGACCTGATCGACCTCGACCGGCTCTCGCAGGCCGAGCGCGACTGGGTGGATGCCTATCACGCAGAGGTGCTGGAGAAGATCGGCCCGCTGGTCGAGGGCGAAGTGAGCGAGTGGCTGAAAGCGCAGTGCGCACCGCTCTGAGGGAACCTAAAGCCCCGCCAGCTCCAGCCAGTCATCCTCGCTCATCACCTGGAGCCCGAGTTCCTCGGCCTTTTTGAGCTTGGAGCCCGCGCCCGGCCCGGCGACGACAATGTCGGTCTTCTTCGAGACCGAGCCGGACACCTTGGCGCCAAGCGCGGTGGCCCGCGACTTCGCCTCGTCGCGCGTCATCTTTTCGAGCGTGCCGGTAAAGACGATGGTCTTGCCGGCCACAGGACTGTCGCTGGCCGCGGCTTCGGCGTCCTCCACCTCGACCTCGGCGAGCAGATCGGTCAGCATCTCCTGATTGTGCGGCTCGGCGGCGAAATCCTTCAGGCTGTTGACCGCCGTCTGGCCGACGCCATCGATGGAGAGAAGATCAGCCTCGGCGCTGTCGTCGCCCTCGGACGCCTTCTTCACCGTGTCCCAGAAGCTCTCCCATTTCAGAAAGCTGCGTGCGAAGAGGCCCGACGTCGTCTCGCCGACATGGCGGATGCCGAGGCCATTGAGGAAGCGCTGGAAAGGCGGGGTGCGGCGCGCATCGATGGAGGCAAAGAGGTTGCGCGCCGAGGTCTCGCCAAAGCCTTCCCACTCGCTGAGCGGCGGCAGGCCGGCCGCCTCGATCCGGTCGGCCAGGCGGAAAATGTCCTGCGGGCCCTTCACCACGCCGTGGCCGTAGAACAGCTCGATCTGTTTGGCGCCAAGACCATCGATGTCGAGCGCCTTGCGGGAGACGAAATGTTTCAGTCTTTCAACGGCCTGGGCCGGACAGGTGAGACCGCCTGTGCAGCGGCGGCGGACATCGGCTTCGCCCTTGTCATCGACCTCACGCACGGCGGCCGAGCCACATTCGGGGCATTCCTCCGGCATCTCGAACGGCGGGGCGCGATTGGCCTCGTGGGCATCGACCACGCCGAGCACTTGCGGGATGACATCGCCGGCGCGCTGGATCTCGACCATGTCGCCGGGGCGCACATCGAGGCGGGCGATCTCGTCTTCATTGTGCAGCGTCGCATTGGAGACGACGACGCCGCCGACGGTCACCGGCGTGAGGCGCGCGACCGGCGTCAGCGTGCCGGTACGCCCGACCTGGATCTCGATGGCTTCGAGCCTGGTGACGGCGCGTTCGGCGGGGAATTTGTGGGCGATGGCCCAGCGCGGGAAGCGGCTGACAAAGCCGAGCCTCTCCTGCCAGTCCAGCCGGTCGACCTTGTAGACGACCCCGTCAATATCATAGCCGAGCATGGCGCGACGCTCGGCCATGTCGCGATAGGCCTCCAGCAGGCCGTCGACGGTGTCGTGCGGCTTGAAGAGTTCATTGGTGACAAAGCCCCACGCATCGATCGTTTCGATGGCTTCGGTCTGGGTCTTTGCGAAGGACTCCGAAACTTCGCCCCAGGCATAGGCGAAGAAGCGTAGCGGGCGCGACTTCGTGATCGCCACGTCGAGCTGGCGGAGACTGCCGGCGGCAGCGTTGCGGGGATTGGCGAAAATTTTCTTGCCGGCCTCTTCCTGGGAGGCGTTGAGTGCCTCGAAAGCCTCACCGGTCATATAGACCTCGCCGCGGATCTCGATCCTGCCCGGCCAGCTCTTGCCTTTCAGCGCGTCGGGGATATCCTCGATGGTGCGGGCATTCGCGGTGACATCCTCGCCGACCTGGCCATTGCCGCGCGTGGCGGCGCGTACGAATTGGCCATCCTCATAGGTGAGGCTGAGCGACAGGCCGTCGATCTTCGGCTCGGCGGTGATGGTGAGCGTCTCATCGTCCGAGAGCCCAAGATAGCGCCGGATACGGGCGGCGAATTCGGCGACGTCCTCGTCGGAAAACGCATTGTCGAGCGAGAGCATGGGCACGCCATGCGTGACCTTGCTGAAGGCTTCGGAGACCTCCGCGCCGACGCGTTCGCTCGGGCTGTCCTTGCGTTTGAGATGCGGGAAGCGCGCCTCGATCTCGGCATTGCGGGCGCGCAGCGCATCATAATCGGCATCGCTGAGATGCGGATCGTCTTCCTTGTAATAGGCCGCGTCAGCGAGCTTGATCTCGGTCGCCAGCCTTGCCAGTTCCCGCCGGGCATCTGCTTCGGAGAGATCCTCGACGGGAACCGGCTTGCTCATACATCCTCCAGCAATCGCGTGGCGGCTGCCCGCGCCTCCTCGGTGACCCGCGCGCCGGACAGCATCCGTGCAATTTCTTCATGTCGCTCGCCAGCATCTAGACCGCTCAGGCGCGTCTCGCCAAGCCCGTTTGCGCCATCTGCAGCCTTCGAGACCAGCCATTGGTGCGAAGCCGATGCGGCAACCTGTGGACTGTGGGTGATGGCAAAGACCTGGCGGGTGGATGCCAGCCGGGCGAGGCGTTCGCCAATCGCTGCGGCCACCGCCCCGCCAACGCCCTGGTCGGCCTCGTCGAAGACCATGACCGGGGCCCGCGAGGTTTCCGCCAGCACGCATTGCAGGGCGAGCGAGAAGCGCGCGAGTTCGCCGCCCGACGCGATCTGGCGCAGCGGCCCGAAGCCCGCGCCGGGATTGGTCTCGACCTCGAATTCGACGCGTTCCAGCCCATACGCGCCGGACGCCTCCTCGCCGATCTCTTCCAGGCGCACCTGAACGCGCGTGCGCTCCAGCTTGAGGGGTTTCAGCTCCCCCTCGACCCCGGCTTCCAGACGCCGGGCAGCTGTCTGGCGCGCCTCGGTGAGACGCCCGGCGGCCCCGCGCCACTGGGCGGCTGCGGCGGTTTCTTCCGAACGTGCCTTCTCGATGGAGCCTTCCGGGGCCTCCGACAGGGCAAGCTTCTCGGCAGTCTCGTCCAGCAGGGCCGGCAAGCCATCCGGCTCGACGCCGTATTTGCGCGCGGCATTCTTGAGCGCGAACAGGCGCTGTTCGGCCTTTTCCAGCGCGTCCGGATCGTGGACGGCCTCATGGCCGAGCGCATCGAGCGCACTGCTCGCCTCGCCGATCTCGATCAGTGCGCGGTCGAGCGCTTCGGCCGCCGCCTTTGCCGCGCGCGAGAGCGGACCGTCATGGGCCTCGATCCCGTCAATGCGTAGCACGCGTTCGGCTGCCCGGCTGGCGCGCGAGAGACACGATTCGATTTCGCCTTCCTCGAAAGCCTGGGCCGCCTCGCTGACCGATTCGGCGATCTTCTCCGACTGCATCAGCAGCGTGCGTTCGGCCGCCAGCGTCTCGGCCTCGCCGGGCTGGGGGCCAAGCGTTTCGAGCTCTTCATGCATGGCGAGCAAATAAGCATGGTCGCGACCGGCCTGTTCGAGGTCTTCCTCGAGGCGCACGCGCACCTCGCGCTTGTCCTGATAGGCCTTCCAGGCGGCAGCACAGGCCTCCAGCAGACTTTCATTGCCGGCATAGGCGTCGAGCAGCTCCCGGTGGCGGGCCGCCCGCATCAGCGTCGAGGCGGAATGCTGGCCGTGGATTTCCACGATCGTCTCGCCCAGCGAGGCGAGCAGGCCGGCATTGGTCGGCTGGTCGTTGATGAAGGCGCGCGCCGGGCCGTTGGCCTGGATGACGCGCTTCAGGGTGAGCGTCTCGAAGGGAGACGCCTCGATCCCCTGCTCGGCCAGGACCGCCCAGCCCGGATGATCCGGCGGCAGGGAGAACTCCGCCAGCACAACGGCCTGCTCGGCGCCCTTGCGGACATATTTCCGGCTGGCCTGCCCGCCAAGCGCAAGGCCCAGCGCATCGAGGATGATGGATTTGCCCGCACCGGTCTCGCCAGTCAGGGCGGTGAAGCCGTCGGACGACTCAATATCGAGCCGGTCGATCAGCAAAAAGGAACGTATGGAGAGCGCACAGATCATGCGTTCTCATACCATCGGAACAAAAAGAGAACAAGCCTCTTGTGGACAGCGCCCTATTCGACGGACGCCGTGCTGGTGCGCGCCTGCTCGCCAATGCCCTGACGGTCCAGAAGCCTGTAGGCGTCCTTGTACCACTCATTCTCAGGATAATTGTAGCCGAGCACGGAGGCCGACGCGATGGCCTGGTCGAACAGGCCGAGCGACAGATAGCACTCCACCATGCGATACAGCGCCTCGGGCGTGTGGCTGGTCGTGTCATACTCGTCGATGACGGTCTTGAAGCGGTTCACCGCGGCGAGATGCTGGTTACGGCGCAGATACCAGCGCCCGATGGCCATTTCCTTGCCGGCCAGCTGGTCGCGGACCATGTCGATCTTGATCTCGGCGTCGCGGGCATAATCGGTGTCGGGATAGCGCCGGGTCACGTCCTGCAGGGCGGCCAGCGCGTTTTCGGTGCTCTTCTGGTCGCGGCCGACATCGACGATCTGCTGGAAGTAGCTGAGCGCGATCAGGTAATAGGCATAGGCTGCGCCCTGCCCGGCCGGATTGAGCGAGAGATAGCGCTGCGAGGTCGAGATGGCATCGTCATAGCGGCGCGAACGGAAGGAGGCATAGGCCGACATCATCGTCGCCCGGCGGGCCCATTCCGAGTAGGGGTGCTGGCGCTCGACCTCGTTGAACAGCTCGATGGCGCTGACATAGTCGCGCTGGTCGATCTCTTCGGCGGCGGCATTGTAGAGGGCTTCGACGGGCCGCTCGACATAGGCGAGGTCACGCGCCCGCCGGTTCGAGTTGCAGGCTGCCAGCAGGAGGACGGCGCTCGCAATTGTCAGGCTAGTCTTCAGCTTAAACGTCATGGTCGGGTCCGAATTGGGTCATCAACGCCCCGCACTTTGACCGGGAGCGCCCTGATGTAAAGACCAGGATACAGGAACTTCCCGTCATGTTGCTTGTTTGAAATGTGAGGGCGGACTAGTTTCCCCCTTGGAAGTACGCCGAAACCGGGGATTACTGGCGCCCGTGCAGGAAGGCGAAAGACAATGCAAGAGAAGGACGAGAGCGGCTTTACGGCCACCGAGGTTGATACGATTGTCGGTGAGCGCATCCGCCGCCGGCGTATCCTGACAGGGCTGACCCAGGACCAGCTGGGCGAAGCGCTGGGTGTATCCTATCAGCAAATCCAGAAATACGAGACCGGCTCGAATCGCGTGAGCGCCGGACGGCTCTATCTGCTGTCCCAGACGCTCGACGTATCGCCAGCCTGGTTTTTCGACGGACTGGATGATGAGACCGAGCCTGAGAGCGATGACGACATGCTGTCTTCCTCGCGTCTGGCCATAGAGTGTGTGCGCAACATGTCGCGCATCAAGGACGAGAAGGTCCGCTCGGCCATTCTCACCATGATCCGCACGCTTGCAGAATCGGATTCGCCGGATACGGCGATCATTGCCGGCTCGCTGAGCGATGCAGGACAAAGGCCGGACAGCTAAGGCCAGGCCTTTCCCTTCTTTGACTTTCCGCAGAAATGTCCCTCGCCGCGTCTAGCGGCTGAGGGCTGTTGCCCGTGTCTGGGCCAGGCTTTCCAGCTCGTCGGTTTCCCAGCACCAGGCCGACGGCGTCTCGAGCAGGGCACGCACGAGCTTGTTGTTGAGTGCATGGCCCGGCTGGCGGGCTTCATAGACGCCCGCAATCGGCGCGCCGGCGAGCATCAGGTCGCCCACGGCATCGAGGATCTTGTGCCGGATGAACTCGTCGCCCGAGCGCAGGCCTTCGGGATTGACGACCTTGTCGCCATCGAGAACGACCGCATTTTCAAGCGACCCGCCGCGGGCAAGCCCCATGGCCTGAAGTTTCTCCACGTCCTGGGCAAAGCCGAAGGTACGCGCAAAGGCGATGTCGCGCGCGAACATGCCCGGCAGGAGCCTGAGCGACATCTGCTGCGTGCCGATGGCGCGGCTCTCGAATTCGATGCGGGCATGGATGGACAGGTAATCGTCAGCCGAGGGCGCCAGCCGCGCGGTCTTCACGCCGTCGCCGACCTCGACGGTGTCGAGGATACGGATACGGCGGCGCAGCGCGCCCTGGCGGCGCAGACCGGCCGAGAGCAGCAGCTCGCAATAGACCGCCGAGGAGCCGTCCATGATCGGCACTTCCGGGCCGTCGATCTCGATGATGAGATTGTCCACGCCGACACCGGCGCAAGCGGCCAGCAGGTGTTCGACCGTCGCGACGGTGACACCGGCCTCGTTGCGCAGCGTCGTGCCGAGCTGAACCTCGCTGACACGGTCGCCACGGGCCACGATGACATTGTCGCGGTCGGTGATGTCGCTGCGGCGGAAGCGGATGCCCGTGCCCGGCTGGGCCGGCTTCATGACGATCCGCGCGCGCTCACCGCTGTGAACGCCGACGCCCGCACACACGACCGGGCAGTTGATGGTCTGCTGAAACTGTACGCTACTCATGGGATACGCACCCTTTGGCTTACCCTGCTTAGAAAGGGAGTCGCGGGAGAACTTCAAAACAAGGAATGTTTCGCAATATGACAAACAGGGCTCCGATCACCTCAGAGCCCTGTTCTTGAAGGGAATTTATTGTAACAGACGGGGCTGTTTTCAGTGGTTTGCAGACCGTCTCAGGAAGGCCGGAATCTCGAGGTCGGCATCGTCGAACGGGGCCGCATCCGGATGGTCTTCCGGCGAGGAGACGATCTTCTCCGGCAGGTCGACATCATCTTCGTCATTGTCGCCCTGAGCGGTGCCCTTGCGCCAGCCGAAAAGGTTCGCGAACCCCGCCCCGCCATGATCGTCTTCCGACTTGGCGGCCGGCTTCGGCTTGCTGCGTCCGAAGGCCTGGTCGGCAGAGACCTGCTCATCGCCTTCCTGACGCTCCATATGGGCGGGCGGAAGCTGGCGGCCACGGAAGTCCGGGCGCGGATCGGTCTCGAACATGTCTTCCTGGTCGCTCTCAGGCTCGGCCTTGGTCTCGCTGACGACCACTTTCGGGCGTTCGGCCGGCTCGGAAACCTCTTCGGTTTCAGGGGTAGCGACCTCGACCGGCTTGGCCATCTCGACGGTTTCCTCGGTATGGATCCCGAGCGCCTGGCCGGCCTCGAGACCGGCGGCAACCACGGAGACCCGCAGGCGGCCTTCAAGCTCGGCGTCGAAGGTCGAGCCGAGAATGATGTTCGCGTCCGGATCCACCTCGCGGCGGATCTCGTTGGCCGCTTCATCCAGCTCGAACAGCGTCATGTCATAGCCGCCGGTGATGTTGATGAGCACGCCCTTGGCGCCCTTCATCGAGACATCGTCGAGCAGCGGATTGTCGATGGCGGCGCGGGCGGCTTCGAGCGCGCGCTCCTCGCCCTCGCCTTCGCCCATGCCCATCATGGCAGAGCCCATGCCCTTCATGATGGTGCGCACGTCGGCGAAATCGAGATTGATCAGGCCCGGCATGACCATGAGGTCGGTGATGCCGCGCACGCCGGAATAGAGCACGTCGTCGGCCATGCGGAAGGCTTCGGCGAAGGTCGTGCGCTCATTGGCGACGCGGAAAAGGTTCTGGTTCGGCACGACAATCATCGTGTCGACGGCGGTGCGCATCCGGTCGAGACCGCCTTCGGCGATCGCCATGCGGCGTCCGCCTTCAAAGCTGAACGGCTTGGTTACGACGCCAACGGTCAGGATGCCCTTGTCATGCGCGGCCTTGGCAATGATCGGCGCAGCGCCTGTGCCCGTCCCGCCGCCAAGCCCGGCAGCGATGAAGACCATGTGTGCGCCTTCGAGATAGGCGTTGATATCCTCGATGGACTCTTCGGCAGCCGCCGCCCCGACATCGGGACGCGCCCCTGCGCCCAGGCCGGAGGTGGTTTCCAGGCCGAGCTGGATGCGGTTCTGGGTGGTCGCCCGCTCAAGCGCCTGCGCGTCCGTGTTGGCGACGACGAACTCGACCCCCTGGAGCTTGGCTTCGATCATGTTGTCGACAGCGTTTCCGCCAGCACCACCGACACCAAACACGACAATCCGGGGCTTGAGTTCCTGAGTCATTCTGGTCTGCCTTTGCAAGTCTACATACGGGGCTTCAGGCAACAAACTGACCGTCTCAGACTAAAAGACAGTTAAGTCAGGCCTACGCGGCTCAAAAATTTTCACTGAGCCAGCGAAAGATCCGATTCAGAAGTCCGCCCTTGCCCGGCACTCCTCCACTGTCGGACGCGCTGCCAGCCTTCGCCACGTCCGTGAATCCCCTGAACTCGTAGGATAACAGACCTGCGGCTGTGGAAAAGACGGGATTGGCATGCGATTCGCCCAAAATGTCGGCTTCCACAGGCTTTCCGAGGCGAACGGGCTGATTCAGCTGCCGCGCGGCGATGTCGCGGACGCCCGGGAGCAGGCTTCCGCCGCCTGTCAGTACGGTGCGTCTCGGCATGATTCGTCTGAGGTCGCTGCCGGAAATCATCTTCGCGGCATATTCGAAGGTTTCCTCGATGCGCGGCTCAATGATGGCGGCAAGATCGCCGCGGGCCATCTTGCTGGCATTGAGCCGGCCATCGTCGCCAAGGCGGGCGGCCTCGATGCGTTCGGCCATGCCCGCGCTCTTGGTGTCGGCATTGCCATAGACCGTCTTCAGGCGCTCGGCAGCGGCAAAGGTGGTGCCGATGCCCTGGGCGATATCGGAGGTGACCTTCGCCCCGCCTGCCGGAACGAGGCCGAGCCAGGCCGGCGCGCCGTTGATGAAGGCGCAGGCAGACGTCACACCAGAGCCCATATCGATGCAGATGGCGCCATTCTCGATTTCATCGTCGATCAGCGCGCCGGCCCCGCTGGCCACGGCTGACGGGATGATGCGGTCGACATGCAAGTGCGCGCGGCCAACGCATTCGACGAGGTTGCGCACCAGCGATTTCGGCGCGGTGATCACGGAAATAAGCACGCGCAGCTTGTCGCCGATCATGCCGGCCGGATCCTTGATGCCTTCCTGGTCGTCGAGTTGATAGACGACCGGATGGGCCGAGAGCACTTCAAGCTGTTTCGGATTGACCTTGCCGAGCGCGACGGCGTGCAGCTTCTTCATGTCCTTGCGCGTGATCTCGCGCCCGCCAATGTCCATGGCGGCGGTGACGAAATCGCAGGTCACTTTCGGCCCGGTGATGCCGAGCACGACCTGCTCGATGCGTTCCCCAGCCTGGCGTTCGGCGTCTTCCACGGCGAGGCGGATGGAGCGTTCCAGCGCTTCCATGTCCTTGATCGAGCCGCCATTGAAGCCGCGGCTCTGCTGGCGCCCGCCGCCAAGGAAAGTGAAGCCGGCCTTCGAGGACGGATCGTACCGCCCGATCAGGCAGGTAATCTTGGATGAGCCGATATCCAGCGACGCAATCGCATTGCCGATGCGAGCGGCTTTGGCGGGCTTCAGTCTTGCGTCTGCTCTGGCCATTCTAGCTATCCGCCGGCGCACTGCCCGCGCCAACGCTCCTTGTCGGTTTCAGATAGGTCTTTCCCGGCACGCGCAGGTCGATGCGGTCGACGGCGCGCGATGTCAGTTTCTCTGACTGGTCGAGCTCCGCCAGCGCCACGGCGGCGCGGTCGATGCGCGCGTCCGAAGGCAGCTGGATGGTCATGCCTGACTTCAATTTGAGATCCCAGCGGCGCTGCGAGACGCGCTGGGCATAGGACACCTTGCCGGCGAGATCGTGATGACGGGCAAAGGCGCGCATCAGGGCCGGCGTGCCATCGGGCGCGGCCTTTCCGGCAATGCGCAGCAGCCTGGCATGATCCTTCGGATCGGCAGCCGTCATGATCCGGCCGAGACTGTCGACCACTTTCCATTCCTCGCCATTGTGCCAGAGCGCGACCGGCTCGGCGGGCGAGGCATGGACCAGGATCTGGTTCGGCCAGAGACGGTAAACGCGCGCATCGGTGACTTGTCCGGTCGCCATGATGCGGCGGCGAATGGCATGCGGATTGGCGCGGAACATGTTGTCGCCATGCTCGATCTCGGTGAAACGCTCGACCATGCCGGCCAGCTGGCGGTCGGTTTCCAGCCCGACGACCTTCACGTCGGCCACGCCAAAGCCGAGCGCGCCGGCCGTGCCGTCAATCGCGCCGCCGAACCGGTCGCCGATCTTGGCGAGCGAGCCGCCCATCAGGGCCGCACCCGTGACGATCACGGCAAACACCATGACCAGGCCGAAGACCACCGATGAGGCCTCGACGCGATCATATTCCGGCTCGGGCGGGGGCGGCGGCGCCTTGCGCCGGCTGCGGCCCTTGCCGGTCTGCTGGGTCTGTCTGCCTCTTACCTGCGGCATGAAGCGTCCTCGATCATCCACGCGACGAGGTCCTCGAAGGTCATGCCCGTATGGGCGGCCTGTTCGGGGACAAGCGAGGTCGGCGTCATGCCTGGCTGGGTATTTGTTTCCAGTATCACGAGCCGGTCCTTTTCCTCGTCAAAACGAAAATCCGACCGCGACACACCCCGGCAGCCCAGGGCTTCATGTGCCTTGAGCGCGGCCTCCAGAGCCTGTTTCGCTACGGACTCCGGAACGTCTGCCGGCACCTCGTGACGCGATCCGCCAGCTGCATATTTTGCATCAAAATCGTAAAACTCCCTTAACGTTGTGATCTCGGTGACAGCCAGCGGCCTGTCGCCGATCACGGCAACGGTGAGTTCGCGCCCGGGGATGTATTCCTCGGCCATGAGATTGTCGCCATAGTGCCACTCCTCCGACAGCACGATCTGGGACGGGCCATTGCTCTGCTCGCGCACGAAAACCACCCCGAAGCTCGAGCCTTCATTGACCGGCTTGATGACATAGGGCGGCGCCAGCGGATGGGCGCGGGCAGCCTCTTCGCGGGTGACGGCGACATCCTTCGCCACATCGAGCCCGGCCTGGACATAGACCGCCTTGGACTTGCGCTTGTCCATGGCGATGGCCGACGCGGTGACGCCGGAATGGGTGTATGGAATGTCGAGAATCTCGAAGAGGCCCTGCACGCAGCCATCCTCGCCCCAGGGCCCGTGCAGGCCGTTGAGGATCACATCGGGCTTTGCTTCCGCGATCTGGCGGGCAAGGTCACGGGTCGCATCGATGCCGACCGCGTCATAACCGGCTGCCTTCGCCGCGCGCAGCATCTGCTCGCCCGACGAGATGGACACCTCCCGCTCCGACGACCAGCCACCATAAACGACCGCGACACGCTTCATGTCTTCCTCCAGAATTGTCTCAGGGCCCCAAACCGGCCCCGGACTTAACCAATCATGGTGAGGGCGAGAAATTAAGGCAGTCCTTCCGGACACTGCACACGCGGAATGAAATGAACATTGCCGCGCGCCCGGCGTTGAGACCCTCATGTCAGGTACGGTCCAGAAATCCCCGGAACACGCAGAAGAAGACCAGATTACCGAGGAGGAACGCTTTGAAGCCGCGCGGCTGACCAAGCTGAAATCCCGGATGGTCTATGAGGTTATCCGCCAGGAGGGCCGCTCGGAGCTCTCGCGCCCGCAATCCTCCATCTGGTGGTCGGGCATCGCCGCGGGCATCAGCATCTCGATATCGCTCGCCATGGAAGCCATGCTGCGCACCGGCCTGCCGGACCGGGAGTGGCGCCCCCTGATCGAGAATTTCGGGTATGCCTCCGGCTTCCTCATCGTGATGCTCGGGCGCATGCAGCTGTTTACCGAGAACACGCTGACCGTTGTCCTGCCAACACTGGCAGACCCGTGCAAGCGCACCATTCTCGGCACGGCGCGGCTGTGGAGCACGGTCTTCCTTGCCAATATGATCGGCACGGCGGTGGCGGCTGCCTTCTTCGTTTATGGCGGCGCCCTGCAGCCCGAGGTCAAGCAGGCCGCTGTCGAAATCGGCCACCATGTCGCCGGCTGGACGGCCTGGGAGACCTTCCTGAAAGCCATGCCGGCGGGCTTCCTCGTGGCCGCGCTGGTCTGGATCCGGCCCGGTTCGGAAGGCAATGAGTTCTGGGTGATCGTCTTCTTCACCTACCTCATCGCGCTTGGCGATTTCGCCCACGTTGTGGTGGGCGCGACGGAGCTGTTCCTGGTCGGGTTCGAAGGCGATCAGAGCTTTCTGAAACTGATCGGGGTCAATCTGCTGCCGACCCTGATGGGCAACATTATCGGCGGGGCCGGCCTCTTCGCCATGCTGGCCTGGGGACAGGTCCATGCCGAAGTGCAGGAGCCGGAGAAGTCGCGCTGAACCGGGCGCCTATTCGGGCGCTTTCAGTCGCCCGATGCGGCGGATCTCCCAGCGCAAATCGACGCCGGTGACATCCAGGACGCGGGCGCGCACGAGCTCCCCCAACGCCTCGATATCGGCGGCGCTCGCCTCGCCGGTATTGATCAGGAAGTTGCAGTGCTTCTCGCTGACCTGCGCGCCGCCCACTTTCAGGCCCCGGCAGCCGGCCGCATCGACCAGCTTCCAGCTTGAGCGCTGGTTGGGCGTGCCGGGCGGATCGGGATTGGCGAAAGTGGAGCCTCCGGTCTTTTCGCGGATCGGCTGGGTTTCGGCGCGGCGCAGCTGATGCTCGGCGATCTCCTGGTCCAGTGCGGCCGGATCGCCATCGCCCGAGCCTGTCAGCAGGATGCCGGTGACGATGATGTCGTCCGGGAAATTGGAATGGCGGTAGGAGAAGTCGATCTTCGGATCGCCATATTGCGCGATCTCGGCTTCGAAACGCACTTTCTCGCCGGACCGGGTGATGCCCTCGATCTGGTTGGCGACGTCCTTCAGCTCGCGGCCATAACAGCCGGCATTGGTGCGCACCGCACCGCCCACCGAGCCCGGAATGCCGGAGAAGAAGGAGAGCCCGGCAATGCCTTCCTTCGCGGCGGTCTTCGCAACCGCCAGGTCGAGCGCCCCGGCGCGGGCAAAGAGCGAATGCGGCCCGGCCGGCTCGACCTTGCCCCAGTATCCGCCCATCAGCCGGATGGTGACGCCCTCGATCCCGCCATCACGGATGATCGAGTTCGAGGCCACGCCCATGAAATGGACCGGCACCTCTTCGGGCAACGCCTTCAGGAAGTCGGCCAGGTCGTCCTCATCCTTCGGCAGGAAGAGCACATCGGCCGGCCCGCCGACCCGGAACCACGTATAGGGCGCGAGCGCCTGGTCGCGTAGCAGCTTGCCACGCACGGGTGGGAGATTATCACGCCACATGGCAGACCCTTTCCGGATTGGCTGTCCCACGGCTTGTCCGTGGGATCCATCTCATGCATGGGCGTCTTGCTGCACCGGCATGAGATGGGCACCACGGACAAGCCGTGGTGAAGCGGGACTGAAACCTTCCGCAAGCCTCATCCTTCGACAGGTTCAGGATGAAGGTCGGGAGATTCAGGATGAGAGACGCGCTTGCCTGCCATCCGTCTCTTGGAAAGACCTCATGCTGAGCTTGTCGAAGCATGGGCCTCACGCCCCGAATTTCCCGGCGAGCGCATTGGCATGGGCGGTGATGTCGCCCGCGCCGAGGCAGACGATCAGGTCGCCCGGCTGCACGATCTCGCGGATGACATCCGGCAGCTCATCCAGCGATGAGAGCGTGCGCGCATCCTTGTGGCCATGCGCGGTGATGCTGTCGACGAGTTCGGTGTGCGTCGCGCCTTCGATCGGGTCTTCGCCAGCGGCATAGACCGGCGCGATGAGGGCGATGTCGGCCTCGCGGAAGCATTGCGAGAAGTCCTCGAACAGGTCGTGGAGGCGCGAATAGCGGTGCGGCTGGGCGACCGCGATGACGCGGTTCTGGCCCTGCATGGCACGCGCGGCTTTCAGCACGGCGGAAATCTCGACCGGGTGGTGGCCATAGTCATCGATAACGCGCACGCGGCCATCCGGCCCGGCGCCTTCGGGCACCCATTCGCCAGCCGGGGTAAAGCGGCGCTTCACCCCGCCAAAGGTCTCGAAGCTGTGCTTGATCTGCTCGACGGTGGCGCCGAGTTCGAGGGCGACGGTGATCGCGGCCAGCGCATTGGCGACATTGTGATCGCCCGCCATGGGCAGGCGCACACCGGTAATCGTCCGGTCCTCGCGGCCCTGCCGGCCACGGACCATGACGTCGAAGGTCACCCCGTCCGGATCGGACTGCAGGTTCACCGCGCGCACATCGGACTGGCGGTTGAAGCCGTAAGTGATGATGCGCCGGTCGGAGACGCGGCTGACCATGGCGGAAACTTCCGGATGGTCGGTGCAGAGCACGCCGAAACCATAGAAGGGAATATTGCCGACATAGGTGTCGAACGCCTTCCTCAGCGCCTCCATGGAGCCGTAATGCTCCATGTGTTCGGGGTCCATATTGGTGACGATGGCAATGGTCGGGCGCAGCTTGATGAAGGTGCCGTCGCTTTCATCGGCTTCCAGCACGATCCAGTCGCCCGTGCCGGCCTTGGCGTTGGAGCCATAGGCGTTGATGATCCCGCCATTGATGACGGTGGGGTCGATGCCGGCGCCGTCAAGCAGCGCGGCGACCATGGTGGTCGTGGTCGTCTTGCCATGGGTGCCCGCGCAGGCGACCGTCCACTTCATGCGGATGATCTCGGCCAGCATGTCGGCGCGACGCACCACCGGAATGCCCCGGGCGCGCGCGGCCTGCACCTCGACATTGTCGCCTTTGATGGCAGACGAAATGATCACCGCCCCGGCACCGGCGACATTCTCGGGCTTGTGACCGATATGGACAGTGGCGCCCTTCTCGCGCAAGCGCTCGACATTGGCGCTCTCCTTCACGTCGGAGCCCTGCACCTTGTAGCCGAGATTCATCATGATCTCGGCGATGCCGGACATGCCGATACCACCGATCCCGACAAGGTGGGCCGGGCCGATATCGAAGGGAGAAGGTTTCAGGGTCATGTGCGCGGTGTCTTCAAAAGGCATGGGTGAGATCTCCTCGCGATAGCGTGCACTGCCCGGCCTAGGCAAGGACCGGATGCTGAGCATGGCGGCAGGAGGGCATTTTCAGGGCATATAACGCGTCTTTCACTTGCAATGGGCCGCGCTTCCATAAGGTTACCCTGAGGAAACGCACTGAAAGGCCCGCCCATGACCATGCACCTTGCCGAGCTGAATGTCGGCCGCCTCATCGCTCCGCCGGGTGACCCGCGGGTCAAGGACTTCATGGACAATCTCGACCTCATCAACGGGCTGGGCAAACGCATGCCGGGCTTTGTCTGGATGATGGAGGGCTCGGGCGAGCCGGGCACCGGCAACACCGAAACCAAGATCGGCGGCGACCCGCAGCTCGTCTCCAACCTCACCGTCTGGAAGGACGTCAAAAGCCTCGAACGCTTCGTCTGGGGCACCATCCACAAACGTTTCTATGAGCGCCGGGCCGACTGGTTCGAGGTGCTGGGCGAGATGCATTTCGTCATGTGGTGGGTGCCCGAAGGCCATCAGCCGACGCTGGAGGACGCGCTGGCACGGCTGGAGATGCGCCGCCAGCATGGCGACAGCGAAGAGGCGTTCGGCTGGGACTGGCTGAAGGACGCCGAGATGCACATCAGTCATGCCTGCCGCTCGGCGGCCTAGCGTTTCGCCACCTGTTCGGCGAGATCGGCCAGGTCGCTCGCCGCTGTCACCGTGCCCGTCACCCGTGCGAGCGCGGCCCGGTTCTTCAACTCGCCGGCATCGCCCAGACGCGCGGCGATCAGCTCCCCCAGCAGGTTCGGATAGAGATTGTCCTCGACAATCATGTCGGCGGCACCCGCCTCGACCAGCGCCTCGGCATTGGCTTCCTGGTGATTGTCCATCGCGATCTTGAGCGGGATGAGGATGGAGGGCCGGCCCACCGCGGCTATCTCGCTGACGGTGCCGGCACCCGAGCGCGCAATGATGAGATGGGCGGCGGCCAGCCGGTCGGGCATGTCGGAGAAGAAGGGTTTCAGCTCGTGGCGGAGCTGGACCTTGTCATAGACCGCGCGCACCTGATCCATCTGCTCCTCGCGCACCTGCTGGACGACTTTCAGCCGCGCGCGCAGCGTCGGGGGCGTGTGGTTCGCAATCGCCAGCGGCAGGATGTCGCCGAGGATCTTCGCGCCCTGGCTGCCGCCGGTGATGAAGATGGTCAGCTCGCCATCGGTCGGCGGATAGGGCACCTCGCGCTTGGCGGCGACGGCAGACCGCACCGGATTGCCGACGGCATGGTGTACCGCCCCGCCCGGCAGACGGTCGAGCCGCTCGAAGCCGGAGGCGACGATGGCCGCCTTGCCCGCAAAGCGCCGGTTCACCCGGCCGAGCACGGCGTTCTGTTCATGGATCAGGATCGGCACCTTGCGGCGCGTCGCGGCACTGAGCGCCGGAAAGGCCGGATAGCCGCCAAAGCCGGCCACCAGCGCGGGCTGCAGCCGTTTCATGGTGCGCGCGGCGGAATTGATGCCGCCCCAGATTTTCAGTGCCGCGCCGGGCAACGTCCAGGGCTTGCGCATGTTGGGGCTGGCGGCGCGGACCTCTTCCTTCCAGTCGGCGGGAAAGTCCCCGGCATAGCGCAGGCCGCGCGCATCGCTCATCAGGCCGACAGCCCAGCCGCGCGCGCGCATCTCGTCGGCAAAGGCCGCCGCCGGAAACATGTGTCCGCCGGTGCCCCCTGCCCCGATGATGACGAGCGGTTTGTCTGTCTCGCTCTCAGCCATGCTCACTCCAGGCCGCTGCTGTGCTCTGACGCCGAATTAGCGCCAGGGCGAGGCCCAGAGTCAACGCGATCCCCAACATCGAGGAGCCTCCATAGGAAATGAAGGGCAAGGTCATGCCCTTCGGCGGGATGAGGCTCACATTCACCGCGATATTGATGGCAGCCTGAAGGCCGAAAAGGGCAAAGAGTCCGGCCGCTGCCGAGCGCGGATACGGGTCACGCACCCGCGAGGCACCGCGCAGGCCGCGCCAGCAGATGAAGCCGTAAAGCGCGATGAGTGCGAGCGCGGCGATATAGCCGAACTCCTCGCCCAGCACGGCATAGATGAAGTCGGTATGGGCATCCGGCAGGTGCGTCTTCACCGTCCCCTCGCCCGGCCCGGCGCCGAGAAAGCCGCCGCGCGCAATCGCTTCGGATGCCTTGTCGATCTGGTAGGTGTCATAGTCGGACGGGTTGATGAAGCTGTTCACCCGGTGGCGCACATGCGGCAGCAGCCCGTAGAGCGCGACCGACAGGCCGAGCCCGCCACCGAAGAACATGGCCGCCCAGCGCCAGGGCAGGCCCGAGACGAAGAAAGTCACGATGAAGGCGGCTGTCAGCAGCGCCGACTGGCCGACATCCGGCTGCAGCAGGAGCAGGCCGAGCGTGACGACATAGAAGACCAGCGCGACGACCGCCCACGGCCCGCCGGGATAGAGCTGGCGCTGGGCGAGCAGCCAGCCCGCCATGACGACGAGTGCCGGCTTGGCGAACTCGGACGGTTGCAGCGTGAAGCCGCCAAGCTCGATCCAGCGCTGCGCGCCCTTGGCCTCGTGGCCGATAATCAGGATGGCGGCCAGCATCACGAAAGAGCCGCAGAAGACGACCGCCGAAATCCGCCGCACCCAGACGCGGTCGAGCATGCTGGTGCCAACCATCAGGACAAGCGCGGCGCCGGCGAAGACGACATGGCGTTTGACGAAATAGAAGGCGTCGGTGAGGTCGAGCCGTTCAGCCGCCGGCGGACCGGCCGCCAGAGACAGCATCAGGCCCAGGCCCAACAGCATGGTCGAGGCGGCCAGGATCTGCCAGTCGACGCTGCGGCGCCATTCGGTAACATGCGAGCCATCGGCCCGGGGCAGGATGAGGCTGTCGCCCATCTGCACGCTCATGCCGATTCCTTGATCTTCACGAGCGAGTTGCCGCCAAGGTCCTCGACGATATCGCGGAAGGCGTCGCCGCGTGCTTCGAAATCCTTGTACTGGTCGAAGCTCGCACAGGCCGGCGACAGGAGCACAACCGGATTGGCCTCACCGGAGGCGCGCGCATCCTCATAGGCCGCCGAGACGGCATTCTCGAGCGTGCCGCACTTCTCATAGACGGCCTTGCCATCCAGCGTGCGGGCGAAGGCGTCGGCGGCGTCCCCGATGAGATAGGCCTTGGCGACATGATCGAAATAGGGCGCGAGCGGGCCAATCCCTTCGGCCTTCGGGACGCCGCCGGCGATCCAGTAGACCTTGGGATAGGCGCGCAGCGCCTGTTCGGCGGCTTGGGCATTGGTCGCCTTGGAATCGTTGACGAAGCGCACACCGTCGATCTCGCCGACCTGCTCCATGCGGTGGGCGAGACCCGGGAAGCTGAGGATGGCGGCGAAGATCCGGCCCGGCTCGAGCCCGAGCGCGCGGCAGGCGGCATAGGCAGCCGCCGCATTCTGGAAATTGTGCCGGCCGGGCAGCGTGGCGGCATCGGCAAGATCGCCGACCCGGATCGCATTGCCGAGCAGGCTGTCATAGAGCTTGCCGTTCACCGCGCTGATGCCGCGGCCAAGCGCAAACTCCGACGAGACCTGGCTGACGCGCACGCCGCCGCGGGTCGCGAGATCCATGGCGAGCGTCTGGGTGATGGTGTCGTCGACCGCGATGACGGCGGTGTCGCCCGGCTGCTGGTTCAGGAAGATGCGGCGCTTGGCATCGATATAGCCCTTCATCCCGCCATGCCGGTCGAGATGGTCCGGCGAGATGTTGAGCAGGACCGAGACGTCGCAATGCAGGCTTTTCACCAGGTCGAGCTGGTAGGAGGAGAGCTCCAGCACATAGACGGCATTGGCATGCAGCGGCGCCATGTCGAGCACGCCCTTGCCGATATTGCCGCCGACGCGGGCATCCATGCCGCACTCTTTCAGGATATGGCCGATCAGCGCGGTCGTGGTCGACTTTCCGTTCGTGCCGGTGACACCGATCACCTTGGGCCGGCCGCGCTCGGGCAGCGACTGCACGGCGCGCGCGAACAGCTCCATGTCGCCGACCACCGGCACATTGGTCATCTGCGCGAGGCGGACCAGGCGGTGCGGCTGCGGGAAGCGGTAGGGGATGCCCGGCGAGAGGACGAGCGCGGCAAAGCTCTGCCAGTCGCGCTTGTTGAGATCCGACAGCGGGATCCCGGCGGCTTCGGCCTTGGCCCGGGTCTCTTCATTGTCGTCCCAGGCATGCACGCGCGCATTGCCGGCCCTGAGCGCCTTTGCGGCGGCCAGCCCGGTGCGGCCCAGTCCGAAGACTGCCACATCGCGTCCTGCATACTCGGTAATCGGGATCATGGGTTCGGCCTCACCTCAGCTTCAGCGTTGCGAGGCCCGCAAGGGCGAACAGAACGGACAGGATCCAGAAGCGGACCACGACCCGGGTTTCGGGCCAGTTCTTCTTCTGGAAATGGTGGTGCAGCGGCGCCATCAGGAAGATGCGCTTGCCGGTGCCGGTGAGCTTCCGGGTGATCTTGAACCAGGAGACCTGCATCATCACCGACAGCGCTTCCAGCACGAACAGGCCGCCAATGATGGCGAGCGCGAATTCGTGCTTCACCGCCACGGCGACAACGCCGATCAGCCCGCCCAGGCCGAGCGAGCCGGTGTCGCCCATGAAGACCTTGGCCGGATAGGCGTTGAACCAGAGAAAGCCCATGCCCGCCCCGATCATCGAGCCGAGCAGGACACCCATTTCCCCGGCGCCCGGCGTGAACTGGATGCCGAGATAGTCGGAGAAGATGAAGTTGCCGGTGAGATAGGCGATCAGGGCATAGGAGGCGCCGGCGAACATCATCGGCACGATGGCGAGGCCGTCGAGGCCATCGGTGAAGTTCACCGCATTGGCCGCACCGACGATGACGATCATCGCAAAGACGATGAAGAGCCCGCCCAGCGGGACGAAATAGTCGTTGACGAAAGGCACCGCGACGCCGCCGGAGAAGCTTTGATCGTTCGGCTCGACGGTGGTTTCCGGCGCAATCGCGGCAATGGCCTGCGCGACATCGTTGAGCGGCCCCCACTCGGCATGGCCGAGCGGCGTGTTCGCGCCGTGCAGGCCCATTATGAAGGCGCCGGCAAGCGCGGCCACGACAAACTCGACCAGCAGGCGCACCTTGGCCGAGACGCCGGCATCGTCCTGCTTGGTGACTTTCGCATAGTCATCGAGGAAACCGAGGAAGGCGTAGGAGACGCTGACGAAGAGGACCGTCCAGATATAGGGGTTGCCCAAATCGGCCCAGAGCAGCGTGGCGACGATCAGGCCGATCCAGATGAGCAGGCCGCCCATGGTCGGCGTACCCTGCTTGGAGAGCTGGGCTTCGAGCGAGAGATCGCGGATCGGCTGGCCCTTGCCCTGGCGGGCACGCAGCTGCGTGATCACCCAGTCGCCGACGAGAACGGAGAAGAGGAACGCGGTGACGACCGCACCGCCGGTGCGGAACGTCGTGTAGTTGAAAAGACGGAATAATCCGTCGTCTGATGCCAGCAGCTCATACAGCATCCATACCCCCTGCAGCCCCTTCTGGACCGCGATCCATCACTTGCCCGTCAGCGGCCACACTCCATTGGCGCAGCCTGTCTGCGAGCAAACCCATCCCGGATGCATTCGAGCCTTTGATCAAGAGGAGATCGCCGTTGGTTAATGAGTTTTTAACAACCGAATCCAGCTCTTTTGCGTTGACCGCCCAATGCGTCTCGATTCTCGTCTCAAGAGAATCGGCCAGCGGCTTCATCCCCTCTCCCGCGAAGAAGGCAACACTCGCGCCCGAGGCCAGGACCGGCTCGGCCAGGCCCTTGTGCTCTGCCTCTGACGTTGAGCCGACCTCAAGCATTTCGCCCAGGGCCACGATGTGGCGCCGGCCTTTCCGGCTCGCAAAACTGGCAAGCGCCGCGCGCATCGATTCGGGGTTGGCATTGTAGGCGTCATCGACCAGCAGGATCCGCCCGCCTTGCGGCAGCTCGAGAACTTCAGCAGCGCCCCGGCCCGGCGGCGGCGTATAGCCCGACAGGTCGAGCGCGGCCTGGTAAAGATCGAGCGGCGCGTTCAGACGAGCCGCCAGCAGCGCGCAGGCGACATTGTCGGCCCAGTGGGCGCCAACGGCATGGATCTCGACATCGAGCTGGCAGGTCAGCGTGTCGAGCCCGATCCGGCTCATGCCGCCCACGCTCTCGTAGGACTCGATCACCGACCAGCCGTCGAGATTGCCAAGCCCGGTCTCCCGGTCCCAGGTCTCGCGCCATCCAAACAGCGCAATCGGCGCGTCGGGCTTCAACTCGCGGATGCGCTTGGCGAGCACGGGCAGCATCGGATCGGCCTTGGGCAGGACCATGATGCCATCCGGCTCGACCAGCCCGGCGGCGATGTCGGCCTTTTCGCGCGCCACGCCCTCGATGGAGCCGAGGCCCTCAAGGTGGGCGGGCGCGATCTTGGTGATCACGGCGACATGCGGCTGGACCATGTGCGAGCGCGGCGCGATCTCGCCCGGCGTCGACATGCCGATCTCGAAGACGGCGAATTCGGTCTCGGCGGGCATGCGGGCGAGCGTCAGCGGCACGCCCCAATGATTGTTGAAGCTCTTGACCGACCAGTGCGCCTTGCCCTGTCCGCGATGGATGCGCGCGATCATCTCTTTCACGCTGGTCTTGCCGACCGAGCCGGTGACGGCGATGCGCACGGCGTCCTTTGCCCGCTCACGGGCATAGCGGCCCATGGCTTCCAGTGCCGCCATCACATCCTCGACAATGATGAGCGCCCCTGGAACGCCCTTGATCTCGCGGCTGACCAGCGCGGCACTGGCGCCAGCTTCAAAGGCGCTCGGCACGAATTCGTGGCCGTCGCGGATATCCTTCAGCGCGACGAACAGGTCACCCTTTTCCAGCGAGCGGGTATCGATGGACACGCCGGTCGCTTCGAAGGCGCCGGTGACGCGCCCGCCCGTGGCGTCGGCGATCTCCTCGGAGGTCCAGAGCGGGCGGCTCATGCGTTCACCCCCTCCAGTGCGGCCTGGGCGGTCTCCTGGTCGGAGAACGGGATGACGGTGGAGCCGACGATCTGGCCGGTCTCGTGGCCCTTGCCCGCGATCAGCAGCGTGTCGCCGGCGCGCAAATCGGCCACCGCCTTGCGGATCGCCTCGCCACGGTCGCCGATCTCGATGCCGTTCGGCACCGCTTCAAGGATCGCCTTGCGAATGCTGGCAGGATCTTCCGAACGCGGATTGTCGTCGGTGACGATCACGAGATCGGCATGCTTGGCGGCCACCTCGCCCATGAGCGGACGCTTCTTGCGGTCGCGGTCGCCACCGGCGCCAAAGATGACGACGAGCTTGCCTGCCGTGTGCGGGCGCGCCGCCCGGATCAGCACGTCGAGGCCGTCGGGCGTATGGGCATAGTCGACAAAGACCCCGGCCCCGTCTTTCGTCTCGCCGACATATTCAAGCCGGCCCTTCACAGGCTGCAGCGCGGCCATGCCCTCGCAGACATCCGCCAGCGACGTGCCGAGCGAAAGGGCGAGCCCGGCGGCGGTCAGCGCGTTCAGCGCCTGGAACTCGCCGATCAGCGGCAGCTCGACCTCGACTTCTTCGCCGCGCCATTTGAGGAAGAGTTTCTGCCCCGTCGCGCGCGGCATCAGTTCGCAGATCTTCAGGTCCTCGCCGCGCCAGCCGACGGAGACCGGCTTGAGCCCGGCGGCCCTGGCGGCCTCCTCGAACGCCCCGCGTTCATTGCTGTCGGCATTGACGATAGCCGGCGCGCCTTCCGGCATCAGCTCGCTGAAGAGCCGAAGCTTGGCGGCGCGGTACTCGTCCATGTCGTGGTGATAGTCGAGATGGTCCTGCGTCAGATTGGTGAAGGCGCAAGCGGCGAGCTTCACCGCATCGAGGCGGTATTGCGCCAGGCCATGCGAGGAGGCTTCCATCGCGCAATGTGTGACGCCCTGCCCGGCCAGCGTTGCGAGCGTCTCGTGGATGGCGACCGGGTCCGGCGTGGTGTGGCCGAGATCGATATGGCCCTGCGGCCCGATGGCACCGAGCGTGCCCATGGAGGCCGCGCCGAGCCCGGCGCTCTCCCAGATCTGGCGCAGAAAATCGACCGTCGAGCTTTTGCCGTTGGTGCCAGTGACGGCGACGACGGTTTCCGGCTGGCGCGCGAAGAAGGCCGCCGAGGCGACCGCCAGGGCGAGACGCGGCTCGTCGACCTCGATGGCGGTGATGGTGCCCGTGTCCGGCAGGTCCTTGCCGAGAATGGCGACCGCGCCATTGGCAATCGCTTGCGGGATATAGTCCCGGCCATCGGCGGTCACGCCTTGCAGGGCGGCAAAGACAAAGCCGGGCTTGATCTTGCGGCTGTCGGCCGAGAGGCCCGTCACTTCGGTGACGGCATCGACATCGTGTCCGGGGAACAGGGCGGTCAGTTTCATAGCGAGCTCCTTCTCTCAGAGACGGAGCGGACCATCGGCGCCTGCCGACCCCGGCCCAGATCCTCGAATTTCGGCTCGACACCCAGCATGGGCGCAATGCGTTCGATCACCCGGCCAGCCGTCGGCGCAGCATTCCAGGCTGCCGTGCGTCCGCGGCCCTCTCCTTCTTTGGGATCATCGAGCACGATCAATACGACATAATCAGGGCTGTCAGCCGGGAAGATTGCAGCAAAGGAGGCCATGTTCGCATCGTCGGAATAGCCGCCCGGCACAGGCTTTTCGGCGGTGCCCGTCTTGCCCGCGACGCGGTAACCGGCGACAGCAGCATGCTCGCCCGTGCCGGTGAGCACGGTTTCGCGCAGCATCTGCGTCACCAGCGCGGCGGTCGGCGCGGAGATCACACGGCGCGAGCGCTGGCGCTTGCGGTCCAGAACCAGGGTCGGGTCGACGACTTCGCCGCCATTGGCAAAGACGGAGAAGGCGCTGGCAAAGGCGATGGGCGACACGGCGATGCCGTGGCCATAGCTGACCGTGGCGGAGTGGATGTCATCGAATTGCTGCGGCAGGATCGGCGCGGCGCTGTCAGCGAGCTCGATCGGCGAGCGGTCGAACAGACCGAGATTGGCGAGCATCTCCTGCTGGCGGCGCGCACCAAGCATGATGGAGATTTTCACCGTCCCGATATTGGAGCTTTCCGAAACGATGGTCGACGGCGTGGCCGGCCCGTCGATAGCATGGGTGTCGGTGATGGTACGCCCGGAAATCACGACCGGCTCGCGAACGTCGAAGCGGTCACTCGGGCGGATCGCGCCGGTATCGAGCCCGGCGGCCACCGTGATCGGCTTGAAGACCGAACCCAGTTCAAAGACGGCGCCAGCGGCACGGTTGAGCTTGGCCGGGTCGTTGCGGTCAAGCTCATGGGCGCGGTTCGGATCAACCGGCGGCCAGCTGGCGAGGCCCAGCACTTCGCCATTGCGCGCATTCAGCACGATGCCGGCGGCGCCTTCGGCTTCATACTCGCCGGCAGCGGCGGAAAGCTCGGCCTCCAGCGCGAACTGCACATTGGAATCGACGGTCAGCTTCAGCGGATCGCCACCATCGGCCAGGTCGGTGTCCATGGAGTATTCCACCCCGGAGAGCCCCTGCCCGTCAGTATTAGCATAGCCGAGCAGATGGCCGGCGAGCGTGCCGCGCGGATAGGCCCGGCGGCTTTCCTCGCGAAAGCCCAGCCCCTCCAGACCAAGCTCGAAGACGGCGCGGCGCTGGCGCGGGGTCAGCCCGCGGCGCACCCAGACAAAGGCCCGGTCCCGGTCCGAAAGATCGGCGGTCAGCTCTTCCACGTCGATATCCGGCAGGACGCCGGCGAGCCCGTTGGCAACTTCGGCCGGGTCCCAGATGGCGCGCGGATCGGCAAATAGCGAGTAGACCGCCACGGATGTGGCCAGCAGCTCGCCATGGCGGTCGACAATGTCGGCCCGGCGCACCGGCTCCTCGAAGGCGTGCGAGACCCCGGTGCCGCCTTCCGACCCGGTCATCGCGACGAGACCGGCCTTGGCGGCAATGACAGCAAAGCCGAGGCACATGGCCAGCGAGACGAGCTTGGTGCGCATCGAAGAACCATCGACGGGGCCGGCGAAACGGAACTCATCCATTGTCGGCCTCCTTCCGGTTGCGGCGGGGCTCGCCGGTTTCGTCGCTGATGACAGGCGGGCCGACCAGCTGTTCGAGGTCTTCCGGGCGGGCGAACTGTTCGGCGCGGGCCGGAGCCATGCCGAGCTCCTCGCGGGCATATTCCTCGATCCACTCCTGACGCGAGAGGTGGCTCAGCTCCCCGAGCAGCACCTTGCGCTCCTGGATGGCGTCCTCGATCTCGGCCTCGACGGCGGCGATCTCCTCGGCGCTTTCCTGCGCGCCGTATTTCGCGCGGTAGAGGCTGAAGATCAGCAGGCCGATAATGACCAGCCCGGCGATGAAGGCGCGGCGGCTCATGAGCTGGCCTCCAGACGGGCGAGATCCGGCAGGTCGACACCGGTCGAGACCGGCAGATCCATGGCCGGCGCGGCTGTGCGCACAGCGACGCGCAGCCGCGAGGAGCGGGCGCGCGGGTTCTCGGCAAGCTCTGCCTCTGACGGCTCGATGGCCTTTTTCGAGGGCATGTCGAAGCTTGGGCGCGGGCCATCACCCTTCTGCGGCAGGTGGCGCGATCCGCCGCCCTGCAGGCCGGCGCGTTCGCGCATGAAAAGTTTCACCATCCTGTCCTCCAGCGAATGGAAGGTCACGATGACGAGCCGTCCGCCCTCGCTCAGAAGGTGCTCGGAGGCTTCCAGCGCCCGGGCCAGTTCGCCCAGCTCGTCATTGACGAACATTCTGATCGCCTGGAAGGAGCGGGTGGCCGGATGGGTCTTCGCGCCCCTGCGTCCCCCGAGCACTTCCTCGATCAGGCCTGCAAGATCGAGGGTTGTGGTGAAGGGAGCCTTAAGGCGGCGCTGGACGATGGCGCGCGCGATGCGGCGCGACTGCTTTTCCTCGCCGAGCCGGAAGAAGATGGTGGCGAGATCGCGCTCGTCCATCTGGTTGACGACGTCGGCCGCGCTGGGCCCCGAGCGGCCCATACGCATGACGAGCGGCCCGTCGCGCATGAAGGAGAAGCCGCGCTCGGCCTGGTCTAGCTGGAAGGAAGAGACGCCAAGATCGAGCGTAATGGCGTCGACGCTGGAGAAGCCCGCCTCCTCGACCAGCCGGATCATGTCACTGAAGCGCCCGAGGATCGGGGTCAGGCGTGGCTCTTTCTCGGCGGCGAGGCCGGCGCGTTCGATGGCGTCGAGATCCCGGTCGAGGCCGAGGACCCGGCATTTCGCCGCCGCCAGCAGCGCGCGGGCATAGCCCCCGCCGCCATAGGTGCCGTCGACCAGCACCTCGCCATCCTTCGGCGCCATGGCGGTGACAACCTCATCGAGCAGGACCGGCTTGTGACCCATCACTCACCTCCTGCCCGGTCGAGGCCCGGCAGTCCGCCGGCAGCCATGGCCTGCTGGAAGGGTTCGGCCAGCGCATCCTGGTTTTCCTTGGCGGTCTCGGCCATCTGCGCATCGAAGGCGGCAAAGCGCGACGGCTCCCAGATGTGGAAACGGTCGAAGCCGCCGGCGAAGACCAGCTTCTTCTCGATACCGGCCGCGTCCAGCAGGCCCTGCGGGATCGAGATGCGGCCCGTATCGTCCATCTTCAGGTCAGCCGAGCGGGTGAAGATCGTATGCATGAAGGCGCGGCGGTTCGGATCGTTCGGCGCCATGCGGGCCAGGGTCTGGCGGTAGAGCGCCATCAGCTCGTCGCCGCCGCCCTCGAGGCAGCCCGACCCGTCGATGGCCGGCCACAGGAAAATCCGGTTTCCGCCAGACAGGGCCGCGCGAAAGGGTGCGGGTACCGATACCCGTCCCTTCGCATCAAGCGATGTCTCATAGGTGGAAACAAACACCAGCCGTATCCCTTATGCCCCGTTACCCCATTTCTTGGGATAAGTTCATCAAGAATTGGGATAGCATGGGCAAACTTGGGAACCAATGGGGAAGCAACACGATTCGCTCCCTCCACAAGAGGCCAAAGCAAGAACAGAAGCAGAAAATAGATGAACGCCCTCAATAGGCATGGGGCGTCCAGCGCGTTAATCAATTGAAAAGGCTTTGTTTACAGAGCATTAAGGATAGCGAAGAAAAGCACAGATTTTTTTGCATTCCGGACCATGTCTTGCAGCCCGCTCTGCAGCCCTGCCGCCCCCGTCAGGCAGAAAGTGAAGAAATTGACGGCTTCTCAGGATTTTCGGTGTTAAGGGCTCCGCGACATGCAAATTCGCGCCGTCATATTTGCCATCGGCATCATGATCGCCATCCTGGGCGTGGCCATGCTGCCATCCGCCCTGCTGGACATTGCCGATGGCAGTGACCAGTGGCCGATCTTCCTGGTCTCCTCGGCGATCAGCGTCCTGATCGGGCTGGGCCTCGGCGTCCTGTCAGGCGGCGCGCCCTCCTCGACCAGCGCGCGCGAAGCCTTCCTGCTGACCGTGCTGATCTGGGTGGTGCTGCCGCTCATCGCGACGATCCCCTTCATCAGCTACGGCCTGTCCTTCACCGATGCCTTCTTCGAGACGGTCTCGGGCATGACGACCACCGGCGCGACGGTGATGACCGGCCTCGACACGACATCGCGCGGGATCCTGCTCTGGCGGGCCATCCTGCAATGGATCGGCGGCATCGGCATCATCGTGACGGCCATCGTCATCCTGCCGATGCTGAAGGTTGGCGGCATGCAGCTCTTCCAGATCGAGAGCTCGGACATGTCGGGCAAGTTCCTGCCGCGCATCAACGAGATCGCCATGCAGACGAGCATCGCCTATCTGCTTGTCTCCGTGCTGTGCGCGATCAGCTATGCCGCCTGTGGCATGACGGCCTTCGACGCGATCACCCATTCGATGACGACCATGTCGGCGGGCGGCTTCTCCACCCATGACGCCTCGTTCGGCTATTTCTCCGACACGCCGGCGGCCTATGCGGCGACCTTCTTCATGTTCGTGGCCGGTCTGCCCTTCGCGCTCGTGACACTGATGATCCTGCACGGGCGCTGGCGGCCGATGTTCAGCGACCCGCAGCCGCGGCTCTATTTCTGGCTGGCGGTGGGCTTTGCGACCGTCATCGTCATCTGGCACGAGGCGGTCGTCGATCCGCCGATCTTCGACCACATCTTCCACGGTTTCCGCACCGCGCTGTTCAACATCATCTCGATCATGACAGGCACCGGCTATGCCTCGGCGCCTTATGACACCTGGGGCCAGCCGGCGACGGTCATCTTCCTGGTGGCAACCTTCCTCGGCGGGTGTGCCGGCTCGGCGGCCTGCGGGATCAAGATGTTCCGGCTGGAAATCAGCTTCAAGGCGGTGTTCGCCTATGCCGCCCAGATCGTGCGGCCGAACCGGGTCGTGCGGGTGCGTTATGCCGGGCGCACCGTGCCCTCGGAAACCCTGCAATCGGTCATGGTCTTCGTCTTTCTCTACATGGCGACCTTCGTGACCGGGGCCGTCCTGATCTCGATGACGGGCGAAGACCTGATGACCGCCATCTCCGCCTCGGCCACGACCGTCTCGAATGTCGGCCCGGGCCTCGGCCCCGTCGTCGGCCCGTCAACGACCTTCCAGAGCCTGACAGACGTCGCCAAATGGGTCTGCATCACCGCCATGCTGCTCGGCCGGCTCGAATTCGTGGCGGTCTTCACCATCCTGACCGCACGTTTCTGGCGCGGTTAGGGCTTGCATGCCTTCACCTTCTTCTAAATTACCCTTAGAGAGACCGGTTACAGCCATTCGCTGCACAGAGACTTGTTCATGAGCCAGATCCTGAGGACACACGAAATATCGCTTGAAGACGCCATGCGCGAAATGGGCCAGCGCGCCCGTGCCGCCTCGGCCCGGCTGGCGTCCATGACAAGCGAGCAGCGCACGCGCGGGCTCAACGCCATGGCCGACGCGCTCGAAACCGCCGAGACGCTGATCCTCGACGCCAACAAGCGCGACATGGCCGCCGCCAAAAGCAAGGGCCTCACTGACGCCATGCTCGACCGTCTGGCGCTCGACCCGGACCGGCTGCACGGTATCGCCAATGCCGTGCGCGACGTTGCCCGCCTGCCCGATCCGGTCGGCACGGAGATTGCCCGCTGGACCGTACCTTCCGGGCTCGACATCGCCCGTGTGCGCACGCCTCTCGGGGTGATCGGCATCATCTATGAAGCCCGCCCGAACGTCACCGCCGACGCCGCCGCACTATGCCTGCGCTCGGGCAATGCCGCGATCCTGCGCGCCGGCAGCGAAAGCCTGCAATCGGCGCTCGCCATCGCCACGGCACTGCGCTCCGGCCTGGAAGGTGCGGGCCTGCCGGCCGATGCCATCCAGCTGGTCAATACGCCCAACCGCGATGCGGTCGGCTATATGCTGGCGGGCCTTGAGGGCAATATCGACGTCATCGTGCCGCGCGGCGGCAAGGGGCTGGTCGCCCGCGTCCAGGCCGATGCCCGCGTGCCGGTGATTGGCCACCTGGAGGGCCTCTGCCACGCCTATGTCGACGCCGATGCCGACGCCGACAAGGCGGTCAATATCGTGCTCAATGCCAAGATGCGCCGGACCGGCATCTGCGGCGCGCTCGAGACGCTGCTCGTCAACCGCTCTGTCGCCGAGACGTTGCTGCCGGCCATCGCCGCCCCGCTGCGCGATGCCGGCTGTGAGCTGCGCGGCGACAAGGCGGCCTGCGAGATCCTGCCGGACATCGCCGCGGCCACGGAAGAAGACTGGCAGACCGAATATCTCGCGCCGATCCTGTCGGTGAAGATCGTCGACGATCTCGACGCCGCGCTCGACCATATCGCCCATTACGGCACCGGCCATACCGAGCTGATCATCACCGAGAACGCCTCGACGGCAGAGCGCTTCCTCGCCGATGTCGATGCGGGGATCGTGCTGCACAACGCCTCGACCCAGTTCGCCGATGGCGGCCAGTTCGGCATGGGCGCGGAAATCGGCATCGCGACCGGACGCATCCATGCGCGCGGACCCGTCGGCGCCGAGCAGCTCACCATCTTCAAATATGTGGTGCGCGGCCATGGCGAGACACGGCCATAGAGATTGCTGACCGGTTGAGTTCTCCCATCCTGCCCCCTGTGCGCACCCTGCCACCGTCAGGGACGACGCAGCGCATCGGCCTGTTCGGCGGCTCGTTCAACCCGCCGCATTCCGGCCACCTGCATGTCGCCGAGACCGCGCTGAAACGCCTGCAGCTGGACTGGATTTACTGGCTGCCCGCCCGCGGCAACCCGCTGAAGGACAAGCCGGCAGACTTTTATGACCGGGTCCATGCCGTGCGTGAGCTGATCGGCCATCATCCGCGCATGTTCGTCAGCGATTTCGAGCACTGGGCCGGTGTGCGCTACACCGTCGACGTGCTCGGCGCCTTCATGCGCCATTCGCCCACGGCCCGCTTTGTCTGGCTGATGGGCGCCGACAGCCTGATGAATTTCCACGACTGGAAAGCCTGGCAGAGCGTGGCCGAAAACATCCCGATCTGCGTCGTCTCGCGCCCCGAAGCGGGCCCGCGCGCGCTGCGCTCGCCCTATGCGCGCCGCTATGCCGGGGTCCGCCTTCCCGAGCGCAATGCCGCCCGCCTGCCCTTCCTCGCCCCGCCGGCCTGGGTTTTCCTCAAGGCGCCCTTCGACCGCACCTCTTCAACACAACTGCGAACAGACGCTCAAAAATGGTAGAGAGCGCGCCTCTGGCGTGATATATTTCTTTGAGTCGAGATGAAAGGAACCGAAGCCCTGCCTTCTACCCATACGCAGCCTCTGAAGGCCGCCAAAGCCAGCGCTGACGACATTCGCGCGATTGCGGATACGGTCATCAGCAGCCTTGAGGACGACAAGGCCGAAGACATCACGGTCATCGACCTGGAAGGAAAGTCCTCGCTTGCAGACATGATGGTCATCGCCTCAGGCCGTTCGGCCCGCCATGTCGCCGCGATTGCGGACCATCTTGCCCAGACCGTCAAGGACGCCACCGGCCGGCCCGTAAAGCTGGAAGGGCTGCCGAATGCTGACTGGGTGCTGCTCGACATCGGCGACATCATCATCCACCTCTTCCGCCCGGAAGTGCGCGCCTTCTACAATCTCGAAAAGATCTGGTCGGACGACAGCGCCCACGGCCACGCCTGATCCAGGCGTCTGAGCCGGCGTGCGCATCACCATCCTGACCGTCGGGCGCCTGAAATCGGGCCCCGAGCGTGAGCTTTGCGAGGATTATCTCGACCGTTTCCGCAAGGCTGGCCGTGCGCTCGGCTATCGCAGCGCAGACCTCATCGAAACCGATAGCGGCGGCGGGCTCGACGCCGAAGCCGAACGGCTGGTGGCCAAGCTCCCGCAGGGCGCCCACGCCATCCGGCTCGACGAGTTCGGCAAGGAGCACCGCTCAACGGCCTTTTCCAGCTATCTCGCCCGCCTGCGCGACCAGGGTACGCCGGACCTCTGCTTCCTGATCGGCGGCGCCGAAGGCTATGGCGCCACGGTCACCCAGGCCGTGCCGGAGACCATGGCGTTCGGCAAGCAGACCTGGCCACACCGGCTGGTCCGCGCCATGCTCGCCGAACAGCTCTACCGCGCCGTCAGCATCGAAGCCGGGCTGCCCTATCACAAGGCATAGACGGCGCGGCGTTTGACACCCTGCCCCGGGGTGCGCATTGGTTTCGTCAATCGAGAACAATCGGCAACGGAGGAGAACGACATGGCGGACAAGGATCTCGAAGGACGCAAGGCGCTGGTGACCGGCTCGGCCACAGGGCTTGGCCGCTCGATCGCGCTGAAGCTCGCCGAACGCGGCGCCGATCTCATCATCAACTGCACCCGCAGCCTCGCCGAAGCCGAGGAGACGGTCGCCGAATGTAAGAAGCTGGGCGCCGAGACGCAACTGGTCGCCGCCGACGTCTCCACCGAAGAAGGCTGTGCGAAACTGGCCGAGGCCGCTGCCAGCTGGGGCCGGCTCGACATCCTGGTCAACAATGCCGGGATCACCCGCCATGCCCGCGACCATGCCGATCTCGACGCGCTGACCCGGCAGGACTTCATGGACACCTATGCCGTCAACGTCGCCGGGCCCTTCCTGGTGATGCAGGCCTGCAAGCCCCTGCTCGAAAAGACCTATCAGGAGACCGGGCGCGCGGCGGCCGTGCTCAACGTGTCCTCCATTGCCGGGGTGACCGGCATCGGCTCGTCTGTCGCCTATGCCGCGACCAAGGGCGCGCTCAACACCATGACCCTGTCTCTGGCCCGCGCGCTTGCGCCGGCCATCCGGGTGAATGCCGTCTGCCCGGGCTTTATCGGCACGCGGTGGTTCAAGGACCGTATGGATGAGAATCAATACCAGCGGATGGAATCGGGTGTCGCGGAATCCACGCCCCTGAAAGCGGCCAGCGGACCGGACGACATCGCTGATTCTGCAGTGTTTTTCCTGACGGATGCCTCGCGTCACGTCACCGGCGAAACACTTCTGGTTGATGCCGGAATGCACCTTGGTTACGCACCTTTGGTCGCCCGTTAGGCAGTTCGAGCGCCTTTTTTGCAGGCGATTTTTGCTCTTGCTGCCCGATTTTCGTGCTGCGGCGCAAAATTTGGCATGCCGTTTTGCACTGTAATGGAAATATGACGCGGCTCACCTCCACTCTGCGCTCCGTGATGAGGATGCAAAGGAGGTTACCAATGAGCAAATCATTCACACGCCTAGCTGTTCTAGCGGCCGCTGCGAGCGTCATGGCGACGCCGGCGATCGCCGAGGGGGAATGGAGCGGGAATGTCACGCTGACATCCAATTATGTCTTCCGCGGCATCACCCAGACGGATGAAGGGCCAGCCGTCCAGGGTGGTTTCGACTATGCGTCCGACAGCTTCTATGTCGGCACCTGGGCGTCCGCGATTGACTATGACAACGGCACCTCGGCCGAGATCGACTTCTATGGCGGCTGGACCCCGACGGTCGGCGTCTTCGATCTCGATATCGGCGCCATCTATTACTACTACCCGGACGCCCCGGACGATCCGGAGCAGAACTTCGCCGAAGTCTATGCCGGCGCCAGCACGACGCTGGGTGAGTTCGTCGATGTCGGCGCCTCGATCGCCTATTCGCCGGAATTCTACGGCGAAACCGGCGACGCCTTCTACTACTCCGCCAGCGCGGGCATCCCGCTCGGCGAGTATTTCGGCGTCGATGCCAGCGTCGGCTATTCCTCGGGCGACGAGGATGAAGGCTTCACCGACTATACCGACTGGTCGATCGGCCTGACGACGTCGGTCGAAGGCTTCGACTTCGACTTCCGTTACATCGATACCGACCTCGACTCCGTCGATGAGTCCTTCGTCGTGTCGGTGAGCCGCGCGCTCTAGGGCCAACACCGCCAAACGCCGGGCCGGGTTTTGCCCTCCTGTAAATCCCCGGTCAGGTGACGAGACCGCCGCTCCATTGGAGCGGCGGTCTTTCTTTTGCCCAAATAGTCTCCAATATGACAGAGTGGGAGGCTGGTGATGGCAGACGCGGCAACAACCCCTGTAGATGCACTGATCCCGGCCATGACCCTGCTCGCGGCCGGGGGCGCGGCTGCGCTTGTCTCAAAGGCGCTCAAACTCTCGCCAATCGTCGGTTATCTGATTGTCGGTGTCCTGATCGGCCCGCATGCCTTCGGCCTGATCGACGAGAGTCCGGCAACACACCTTCTGGCCGAGCTGGGCGTGGTCTTCCTGCTGTTCGACATCGGGCTGCACGTCTCGCTGCGGGAGCTACGCGAAAGCCGGCGCGACCTGATCGGGCTGGCCCCGGCCCACCTGGTCCTAACGGCCCTGCCCTTCACCATCACGCTCATGCTGTTCGGCCTCGCCTGGCCGATCGCGCTGGCGCTCGGCCTGTCTTTCGGGCTCTCCTCGACGGCCGTGGTCTCCCGCGTGATGGCCGAACGCGGGCTCGGCTCGTGCCCGCTCGGGCGCTCGTCCACACATGTCCTGATCTTCCAGGACATTGTCGCAATCTTCCTGCTGATCTTCGCCAACTCCATCAGCAATGGCGCCGACGGCATGGCGCTCGCCATCGAGCTGGCGCGGGCGGCCGGCTATGCCATCGTCGCCTTCGTGATCGCGTTTGCCGCCGGCCATTATCTCATGGGACCGATCTTTCGCGGGCTGGCCCATACGCGCAACCAGGAAGCCTTCACCGCCGTGACGCTGCTGCTTGTCCTCGGCGCGGCCTCGGCCACCGCCCAGATCGGCCTATCGCTGACGCTCGGCGCTTTCCTGGCCGGGCTTGCCGTCTCGGGGACAGCCTTCCGTCACCAGGTGCAGATGGAGACCGGCCCGTTCCGCGGGCTGCTGCTCTCCTTCTTCTTCATGTCTGTCGGGCTGTCGGTCGATCTCACCGTGCTCGCCCGGGACTGGCCGCTGGTGCTGCTTGTGGCGGCCTCCATCCTGACGGTGAAGACGCTGTTCGGCTTCGTGGCCGCGCGCCTCAACAAGTGGAGCAATCCCGGCAGCATCCAGCTGACCTTCCTGCTCGCCCAGGGCTCGGAATTCACCCTCGTCGTGCTGTCGATCCTCGCCACGGCGGCCGACGGCGTGCCGCCTGTCATCGAGACCATCGCGGTCGCCGGCATCGCCATCTCGCTCGCCATTGCGCCCTTCTGGGCAGCCGCCGGCATGCAGCTGTCGCGGAAGTTCGCCGCGATCTTCAAGGGCCAGACCCGGCCAGTCAACGAGATCACACCGGTGGCCCCGGACCGGCCCGTCATCATCTTCGGCATGACGTCCGCCGGGCGTGTCGCCGCCGATGCGCTGGCCGACTTCGACATTCCGCATGTCTGCCTCGATGCCGAGCCGGACCGTTTCGTCTCTGCCATCGCCGACGGCTACAAGGTGAGCTTCGGCAATGCGGCCAATATGCGCCTGGTCGAGGCGGTTGCCGGGCCCAATCCGCGCGCCGTCGTTATCGGCGCCCCGCGCTATGAGACCTCCCGTGACCTGACCCCGGCCGCGCAACGCGAATTCCCGAACACGCCGCGCTTCGTCAGCGTCGACAATGAAGCCGACCGGGAGCGGTTCGCCGCGCTCGGCATGCGCGCCTGGCTGTCCATGGGCGAACCCAAGGGCATCGAGATGGCCGCCGACGTGCTGCGCAAGCTGGGCGTGGAAGAGGCCAAGGTGGCCGAATGGATGTCACGCGAGGCCGACCGCTTCGACGTCGGCAATCCGTCCGACGTCTCCGAGCCGGCCGAGACCGAAACCGAAGCCGCCTGAGCCAGGCTCACCCCCAAGAAAAAAGGGCCAGCCCTTGCAGGCCGGCCCCATACTGTCGCGTCTCAGGCGCCCGCCTCTAGCCGGCGATCTTGCGCGCCTCGAACGTTTCTTCCTCGCCGCGCTTGCGGTCACGCTTGCGCTGCGGCTGGAAGGCGATCTTCGCATGCTCGGCGCAATAGGGCCCGCAATCGGACTTGCGGCCGCAGAAGGCGAACTTCGGGTCGGCCGGGTCACCGATCGGCCATTTGCACATGGAATCCCGCAGGGTGAGGATGGTGGCGGCTTCACCATCGGCCACGGGGGCCGGCTGCAGCGCGGAAACAATCGCGGTGTGATCCGAGCGGCGCAGGCGCGGTTCCGGCTGCTGCTGCGGGGGCGATGCCGAACTTCCATCGACACTCACACGTGGTTTCGGCCGGGCCAGACGCGGCGGGCGCTTGACCGGGCGCGACGGCGTCGCGCGCCCCGACAGGCCGAGCCGGTGCACCTTGCCGATCACAGCGTTGCGGGTCACTCCGCCGAGCTGCTTGGCGATCTGGCTGGCAGAATGGCCCTCGGCCCAGAGCTTCTTGAGAACTTCAACACGTTCTTCGGTCCAAGACATGACTTGCCTCCTGGCGCAAAGCACCGCTAGATATTGTAGCAGCTGTTTTCAGCCGCCCCCGTTGATATCTAGATATCGTATCCATCACGAAACGAAACACAATATAGGGGAATCGGTTCTCCACAACCTTTCAATATATAGTATGGGCTTGTGGACAGACTGAAAAAATCATTGCGACGAAGCCACTTACCTATCGTCATCGTGGCCAATCGCTCCTAAATAGCGGCGATGACCGATCAGATTTCTGCAGCCGCCCGCCCGCTTCCGAAGCCCCCAAGACGCTATGGCGCCGTCAACTGGGTCGGGCTCTGGACGCTCTACAAGCGCGAAGTGGGCCGGTTCCTGAAGGTCTGGATGCAGACCCTGTTCGCCCCGGTGATCACCACCCTTCTCTTCATGACGGTCTTCAAGCTGGCCTTCGGCGACCGCGGGCAGCTGACCGGCGACTTTGCCGGGCTCGACTACAACAACTTCCTGGCGCCGGGCCTGGTCGTCATGTCGATGCTGCAGAACGCTTTCCAGAACACCTCCTCCTCGCTGACCATCGCCAAGGTGCAGGGCAGCCAGGTCGACTTCCTGATGCCGCCGCTCTCGCCGCTCGAGCTGACGCTCGGCTTTATCCTAGGCGCGATGACCCGTGGCATCATGGTCGGCGTGATCGGTGCGCTGGCCATTCACCTGACCGGGCTGGCGGACCTCAATATCGTCAATCTGTGGCCGATCATCTGGTTCAGCCTGATGGCAACCGCCTTCCTCGCCGCGCTCGGCGCGGTCGGCGGGATCTGGGCGGAGAAGTTCGACCACCTCGCCGCCATCACCAATTTCGTGATCGTGCCGCTGACCTTCCTCTCCGGCACCTTCTACGACATCAAGGTGCTGGTCTCTCCCTTCCAGGAAGCGGCCCATTTCGACCCGATCTTCTACCTGATCGACGGCTTCCGTTCCGGCTTTATCGGGGTGTCCAATTCCGACCCGATGATCGGCATGGCGGCGTCGGCCGCCTTTACCTTCCTGGCCTGTCTCTGGGTCTGGTGGCTGTTCAAAATCGGCTACAAGCTGAAGGCCTGATCGCGGCGGCTTGACCCTTTCGCCCAGGGCGGACACGAAACACAAATGGCAGAGCTTCCCATCCTGCGCCTCGCCGATGTCGAGCTGACCTTTGGCGGGACGCCGATCTTTACCGGTGTAACCTTCACCCTCGCCAAGGGCGAGCGCGCCGCGCTTGTCGGGCGCAACGGGGCGGGCAAGTCGACGCTGATGCGGCTCGTCACCGGCCGCCACGACCCCGATGCCGGCGATGTCTGGCGCCAGCCGGGCACAGAGGTCGCCGTCGTCGAACAGGAGCCGGATCTCTCGGCCTATGAGACCGTGCTCGACTATGCCAGCGACGGCACCGATGAGCCCTGGATGGCCGAAGCCGAGCTTGGCCTGTTCGGCATCGATCCGGGCGCTAATCCGAACACGCTGTCGGGCGGCCAGATCCGCCGTGCGGCGCTCGCCAAGGCCTTTGCGCAAGGCCCGGACATCCTGCTGCTCGATGAGCCGACAAACCATCTCGACGTGCCGATGATCGAGACGCTGGAAGACCGGCTGAAAGCCTTCCCCGGCGCCGTGCTGCTGGTCAGCCACGACCGGCGCTTCCTCGAAAACGTTACCACGACAACGCTCTGGCTACGCCAGGGCAAGGTGTGGAAAAGCCCACGCGGCTATGCCGAGTTCGATGACTGGGCCGCCAGCATCGAGGCGGAAGAGGAAAAGCAGCTGCAGCGCATGAAGACGCAGCTGAAGAGCGAACAGCACTGGCTGGCACGCGGGGTCACGGCCCGGCGCAAGCGCAATATGGGCCGGCTCACCAAACTGCACGAGCTGCGCGCCCAGCATGCCAAGCAGAAGGCGCTGCTCAACGAGGCGAAGTCGACCGCCGGGCTCTCGGCCGAGAGCGGCGACAGCCAGAGCCGCAAGGTGCTGGAAGCCTTCGGCCTGTCCAAGGCGTTTGGCGAGACGGTGATCGCGAAGGATCTGTCCCTGCGCATCCTGAAAGGCGACCGGATTGGCATTGTCGGCCCGAACGGCGTCGGCAAGACGACGCTGCTGAAGCTCCTCCTCGGCGAGCTGACGCCGGATACGGGTTCGGTGAAGATCGCGCAGGCGCTGACCGTCACCTATCTCGACCAGACGCGCGAGACGCTGAAGCCCAATGAAACCCTCTGGGAAGCGCTCACTCCGGCGGGCGGCGACTCCATCATGGTGCAGGGCAAGTCCAAGCATGTCGCCGCCTATGCCAAGGACTTTCTCTTCACCTCCGAACAGCTGCGCCAGCCTGTCTCGGCGCTATCGGGCGGGGAGCGCAACCGGCTGACGCTGGCCATCGCGCTCGCCCAGCCCGCCGATGTTCTGGTGCTGGACGAGCCGACCAACGATCTCGACATGCAGACGCTCGACCTCCTGGAAGAGATGCTGACCGATTTCGACGGCACGCTGATCCTGGTCAGCCACGACCGGGCCTTCCTCGATGCCATCGTCACCTCCTGCCTGGTGCCGATGGGCGGCGGCAAATGGGTCGAGACGGCCGGCGGCTGGAGCGATGCGGCCCGGCAGGTACCCTCGCTGACCTCTCAGAAAGCCGCCCCAGCGAAGGACAGAACGAAGGCCAAAGGCGCCTCTGCCTCCGGCGGTCAGGCGCCCAAGCGCGAGGCGAAGCTGTCCTTCAAGGACAAACACCGTTTGAAAGAGGCCGAAGACGCCATGCCCCGGCTCGGCAAGGAGATCGAGGAGCTGGAGGCCCAGCTGGCCGATCCGGAGCTGTTCAACGCCGACCCGGAGAAATTCCAGGCCGTCAGCGACCGGCTGGTCGCCGCGCGCGGCGAGCTTGAACAGGCCGAGGAAGACTGGCTGGCCATCGAAGCGTTGAAAGAGGAAATGGGCGCGAAGGAATAAGGCAACGCCCTCTTAAAGCCTTCCCGCCTAGACTTGCGAAGACGATCCTTTCTTCAGGAGACGTGGCCATGCGGCGCGCCATGACAGTCCTTGCCCTACCCGTTCTCCTAAGCGCGGCCGCCCTGGCCGAAGAGGCCGGCGAGAGCGCTTCTTTTGAGAAGAATACCGCCCGGACGGGCCCGGCCTATTCGTCGGTGCGCGGCTCCACACCGGACGCCTGTGCGAGCCTGTGCGCCGAAGACAGCCAGTGCCGCGCCTGGACACTGACTCCACCGACCTTCCGCATCGGCCCGCGCTGCGAGCTTCACGACACGCCCGGCGAGGTCATCGCGCAGCCGGGCGCCGTGTCGGGGCGGATGCCTTCGCGGGCGCCGGACACAGCCGCCGCGCCTGTCACCCCAGCTGCCCCGGTCGTGGAAGCACCGATCCAGGACATCCCGCCGGAGCCTGCCCCGGCCCCAGTGACAGAGACACCACCGCCCGCGAAACCTGCGCTGCGGCGCAGCGAAGCCCCTGCTCTGGAAGGCGCGCCTGAACCGGGCTTGCAGGAAAGCTCTGAGCCGCCAGCCCCAGCGATGTCGCCCCCGCCAGCGCCCAAACCCGCACCGCAGGTAAAAGACACGCCTCGCTCCCCGCCGCCATGGGTGCGCAAGGACGAACGCGAGGCTGCTGCCGAGCCAACCGGCACGGGTATGCGCTCCTATTCGGTGCAGGATGTGGACAGGCTGCCGGGCGACCTGGAGGATTCCGCCGGGATCGAAGGCCGCCTGCCCGCGGGCAGCGGCGACACCGTGCCGGACGGCGAAACGCCCGGAAACTAGGCCGGCGCGCGCGTCTTCAGCGCCAGGGCGTGCAGCTCGCCGCCCATCTTCCCGCGCAGCGCGGCGTAGACCATCTGATGCTGCTTCACGCGCGGCACGCCGGCAAATTGCGGCGAGACGATCTCGGCCTGCCAGTGATCATTGTCACCGGCGAGATCGGTCAGCGTGATTTCGGCCTCCGGAAAGGCGTCCTTCAGATGAGTTTCGAGCGTGTCGCGGTCCATGGCCATAGGCTGTCTCCTTCGGCTGGCACATGGCCCGCATTGGCTCTAGGGTCAAGCCGCCTGCCTGCGCCGGAGCCCCTTTGCATGAAACAGATTTTTCTCGCGACCGCCCTGCTTCTGGCCGCCTGCTCAAACGCCCCGGCTTTCGAGACACAAGGTCCGGCGAGCGCGACGGAGAGCACCTATCAGGCCCAATACCATAACGCCGCCCGCGCCATGGAGGCTGTCGGCACGCTCGCCTCGGAGCAATTCGAAGGGCGCAAGACCGGAGAGCCCGGCAACCGCAAGGCGATGGAATGGATCGAGGCGCAGCTCGTCTCGCTCGGTGTCTCGCCGCCCCGGCGCGAGGGCTACCGCATGAGCTTCGACACCGATGCTCCCGACGATGCGGACAGGACGGTCGAGGCCACCAATCTCGTCGCCTTCATCCGCGGCAAGGATGAAGCCTCGCCCAAGGCCATCGTGATCTCGGCGCATTACGACCATCTCGGCATCCAGGACGGCGAGCTCTATCCCGGCGCCGACGACAATGCTTCCGGTGTGGCCGCCCTGCTTGAGACGATTGCCTGGTTTCAGGCCCACCCCCCTGAAACCACAATCATTTTCGCTTTCTTCGACAAGGAAGAGTATGGCCTCGGCGGGGCCGAGCATTTCCTCGAGGCGCTGTCGGAGGGCGAACGCGGAAAGATCGCGCTCAACATCAATCTCGACATGGTCGCGCGCGCCGACAAGGGCGAGCTCTATGCCGTCGGGGGCTATCACTTCCCGGACCTAGTCCCGCTGATCGACGCGGTGGCCGCCAAAGCCCCGATCACGCTTTTCCGCGGGCATGACAGCCCGGGCTGGGGCGATCAGGACTGGTCGCTGCTGTCGGATCATGCCCCTTTCCTGCAGGCTGGCATTCCCTTCATCTATCTCGGCGTCGAGGATCATGCCGACTATCACAAGCCGAGTGACACCGCAGAGAACATCGATCCAGCCATCTTCGCGCGCTGCATCGATACCATCATCCTCATGGCCGAGGCCGCCGACGACTGGGTGGCGAAGCGCTGAGCGTTCATGAAACGTCCGTAACCAAACGAATTGGAAAGGTTTTCGTAACCTTTGGGTAACCATTGTGGCGGCTCTCGCACGGGAGCAGGCCAATGGTTCGCCTTGTCAGGTCATTCTTTTTCGGGCGCTGGCTCAGGGTCCAGGGCGGGGATGTCTCCATCCTGCCGCTTCTCATCCTGCTCGCCATCGCGATCGGCATTTCCTATTTCGAGCGTCCGCGCCCGGAGCTGACACCGCTGCCCGATACGGTCAGCTTCACCGCCTGCAGCGGCGGCCCGCGCGTCAATTGCGTCATCGACGGCGACACGATCTGGGCCGAGGGAGAGAAGGTACGCCTCGCCGATATCGACGCGCCGGAAATCTTCTCCCCGGAATGCACCTGGGAAAAGCATATGGGCGACCGCGCCAGCGAACGCCTGACGGCACTGCTGAATGAAGGCCAGGTGGCGCTGGAAAAGACCGGCTCACGCGACCGCGACAAGTATGGCCGCCTTTTGCGTGTGGCGCGGGTCAATGGCCGCTCGGTCGGCGAGAAGCTGGTCAGCGAGGGCCTTGCCCACCGCTGGGGCGGGCCGAACCGCAGCTGGTGCACCTGACAGAAAAAAGCCCCGGACCTGGCCGGTCCGGGGCAGTCTCGACGTGATGAGGATGCGGCCCTATCAGCGCCGAGCACGGCCTGTGCAATGGTCGCGCAGGCTGTAGGAAGCGCCGGTCGCTTCGAGACGGTCACCGGAGACCTTCTCGCTGGCAGACAGCTGGCGCAGCGCGTCGTCGATCACGACATGCTGGCAACGCCGCTCCATGCGCATGGACTGGCGCGTCTGGGTGTGGCGACGGCAGTAGTCGCGGGCTTCGAGCTTCAGGCTCTCGCGCAGCTCCACGCGCCCGGCCATGCTGCTCAGCAGGGCGGGATCGTAGTCGAACCGGAAATCGTTTTCCGGAATCGCCGCATTGGCCTGGCCGCCAACGGCCGCCGTGCCGGCCACAAGGGCCGCAGCGGTCATGAGTGTTTTGATCGTTTTCATACGTCTCTCCATTCAGAGGCGCTGGCCCAGGGTTGGTTTCAGGGGTGGCCAGCACATGAGGCGGGAGATGAAGGTCAGGCGTTTGAAAGAGCGTGGTAGGCCGCGTTGGTTTGACGCCTGTATAACGTTGTAAAAGAGCTGAAATCGAAAAAGCCCCGGGCTATGCGGCGCCGGGGCTTTCCGGTTTCAAACGCTGTGGAGCTTATTTCCAGCCGCAGGAACGGCCTTCATTTTCCTCTTCGAGCCAGTCCACGAGCGGGTCGAAATATTCGACCATGGCCGAGCCATCCATCTCGCGCGACCCGGTGAAAGTTTCCAGCACGTCCGGCCAGGGTTCGGAGGCGCCCATTTCGAGCATCGCGTTGAAGCGCTGGCCGACCTCTTCATTGCCGTAGATCGAACAGCGGTGCAGCGGACCGTCCCAGCCAGCCTGCTCGCAGGCCGCCTTATGGAACTGGAACTGCATGATGTAGGAGAGGAAGTAGCGCAGATAGGGCGTGTTCGCCGGGATGTGATACTTCGCGCCCGGGTCGAACGCATCATCCGGACGCGGGCCCGGCGGCACGATGCCCTGATAGGCGGTGCGCAACTCCCACCAGTGCGGATTGTAGTCCGCCGGCGCCGTCGTGCCGTCGAGCACGTCCCAGCGCCATTTGTCGACGGTCAGCGCAAAGGGCAGGAAGGCGATCTTGTCGAGCGCGGTGTTGAGCAGCAGCGAGATGTCGGCCTCTTCGCCCGGGATCTGGCCTTCACTGATCAGGCCGATCTTTTCAAGATAGACCGGCGTGATGGAAAGCGCGACGAAATCCCCGACCGCCTCGTGGAAGCCGTCATGGGCGCCATCCTTGTAGAGATAGTCGACGTCCTTGTAGGCGCGCTGGTAGAAATTGTGACCGAGCTCGTGGTGGACGGTGTAGAAGTCTTCCGCATTCACCTCCGTGCACATCTTGATGCGCACATCCTCCTCGTCATCGAGGTCCCAGGCAGACGCGTGGCAGACAACTTCGCGGTCGTCGGGGCGCACGATCATGGAGCGTTCCCAGAAGGTCTCCGGCAGCGGCGCGAAGCCGAGCGAGGTAAAGAAGGCCTCGCCCGTCTCGACCATCTTGAGCGGGGTATAATCAGCCGCCTTCAGCTCTTCGGTCAGGTCATAGCCCTGCCCCGGAAGGCCCTCGGGCTCGACGACCGGATAGATGTTCGCCCAGCTCTGCGACCACATATTGCCTAGCAGGTCGGCGCGGATCGGACCGGTCTCGGGCTGGACCTCGTCGCCATACTGCGCGTTCAGCTCGGCGCGGACATAGCAGTGCAGCTCTTCATAGAGCGGCGAGACCTGGGTCCAGAGACGCTCGACCTCGGCCGACATCTCTTCCGGCGGCATGTCGTATTTCGACAGCCACATCGTCTTGAGATTGTCGTAGCCCAGCTCGGTCGCGCCTTCATTGGCGATCTCGACCATGCGGGCATAATCGTCCTTCATCGGTGGGGAGACGGTGCGCCAGCCTTCCCATACGGCTTTCAGCGCTTCCGGGTCGCGGCTCTGCTCGATGATGTTGGAGGCTTCGTCGAGATTGAGGTCCTCGCCCTGATACATGAAGGTCCCGGTGCCATAGGTCGCTTCCAGGCCGGTCGTGATCTCGGAGAGTTCTTCCGCAGCGCCCTCGGTGGACGGCGCCGGGATCGTCACGCCGGACCGCAGGCGCTCCATCTTGCGCGCCAGCTCAGCTGGCAGCTCCAGACCGTTGAACTGCTTGGATTCATTGGCGAGAGACACCGCCATCTTCGTGGCCTTCGCCCCGGCCTTTGCAGCCGCTGCATTGGTCTCGTCGGTGATGTTTGTCGCCTGCGCCCAGAAAACCGGGCTGATGTCTTTCGACATCTGCGCCAGTTCGCTCTCGGCGCGCGCGAGGAAGGCGCGCGCATCGGCGACCGTCGGGCCGGCCTCGGTAACACCGCTCATGCCGGCACTTTCAGACGGCGGCATCGGCGCCTCGGCGGGCGGCAGGTCGTCGGAGCGGTTGCCGGCACAGCCGGACAGCATCGCGAAGCCAAGGGCGGTGACACTGGCGGTGAAGAATATTCTTTTCATTTTGGGGACCTCCATGGTGGCGCAACCGAAGCGCCAAGCGCGCGGGAGGTCAATGGCCGGAGAAGCGATTTCATGCCTTCTCCTGCGGGCAAAGCCGGGAAACGCTTTTGCCTATGGGCGTGAAGGCGCAAGAAATTCGCGTTGGCGCTGCGGGGACGTATGCAGCGGCCAACGCGCAAGGTGGAAGAAGGAGCCCTCGACGCGAGAATGAGAGGGGGACCAGCGAAGGGGCTCTTTATGACTTCTGATACGCGCCCCCGCATGGGCTGGATCACCGCGGGCGGAGAGTTTTTTCCGACGGCGGTCAGCGCCCCATTTTGCGTGCGGCTCAGCCCTCGCCCTTCATGTAGCGGGGCAGCCAGCCTTCATGGGCCTCGCGGAGGCGGGCGACCGGCAGGCTTTGCGGGGCCGAGCCGACCAGCACGAAATCAATCGTCTCAGGCTTGAAGACGCCGGCCTGTGTGTAAGCCAGCCCCAGCGCCTTGAAGGCCTTATGGATCGTGTCTTCCTTCGACGGATCGACCGCGACGACATACCGGTTCTGGTCCTCGCCGAAGAGGAACCCCGCACGTGCCGTTTCCGGCCCGTGAATGTCCGCGCCGAGCCCGGCAGAAAGCGCCATCTCCACAATCGCACAGGCCACACCGCCATCGCTGACATCGTGGACAGCGCGCACCGCGCCGTCTTCGATCAGCTTGCGCACACTCTGGCCGGCATGGACGGCCGCTTCCAGGTCGACAGATGGCGGCGGGCCGAGCTCATCGCCATTCAGGCCCAGCCATTCGCGGGCATAGAGCGAGGCGCCAAGATGGCCGCCCTGCCCCCCGAGCACGAAGATCAGGTCGCCATCCTGCGCGCCTTTCAACGTCGCGACCTTCGAGACCTCCTCGATCAGGCCGACACCGCCAACCACGGGCGTCGGCGGGATCGCCTTGCCGTCGGTCTCATTATAGAGGCTGACATTGCCGGACACGACCGGGAAGTCGAGCGCGCCGCAGGCTTCGGCCATGCCTTCGATGGCCTTGACGATATAGCCCATGGTGGCGGGCTTTTCCGGATTGCCGAAATTGAGATTGTCCGTAATCGCGATGGGCTGCGCCCCGACCGATGACAGGTTTCGATAGGCCTCGGCCACAACGGCCTTGCCGCCTTCATACGGGTCGGCGGCGACATAGTGCGGGTTGCAATCGGAACAGATCGCCAGCGCCTTGGTCGTGCCGTGGATGCGCACAATGGCGGCATCGCCCTGGCTCTGCGAACTGTCGATCGTGTCGCCCATCACGTGGCGGTCATACTGCTCCCAGATCCAGCGTTTCGACGCCATGTCCGGACACGACATGAGCTTCAGCAGGACTTGCGCATAATCCTCCGGCTCATCGTATTCCGTCACATCGAAGGCCGCGCGCGGCTTGGGCTCGACCCAGGGCCGGTCGTAATTCGGCGCATCCTCGGCCAGCGGCGCGACCGGGATATCGCAGATCACCTCGCCAAACTGGCGCAGCACCATATGGCCGGTATCGGTCGTCATGCCGATCACTTCGGCATCGAGGTCGTATTTCTCGAAGACCTTCTTGGCGAGGTCTTCCTTGCCGGGTTTCAGCACCATGAGCATCCGCTCCTGGCTTTCCGACAGCATGATCTCATAGGCGGTCATGCCCTCTTCGCGCTGGGGCACCTTGTCGAGATCCATGTCGATGCCGATGCCGCCCTTGTCGGCCATCTCGACGGAGGATGACGTGAGGCCGGCGGCGCCCATGTCCTGGATCGCCTGGATGGCATCGGTCGCCATCAGTTCGAGGCAGGCCTCGATCAGCAGCTTCTCGGTGAACGGGTCGCCGACCTGCACGGTCGGGCGCTTTTCCTCGTCGCCTTCGGAAAACTCCGCCGACGCCATGGTCGCGCCATGGATACCGTCGCGGCCGGTCTTGGAGCCGACATAGAAGATCGGGTTTCCGGGCGTGGCGCCGCGCGCATAGAAAATCTTGTCCTGGTCGGCCAGGCCGACAGCCATCGCATTGACGAGGATGTTGCCGTCATAGCCTGCGTCGAACTGGGTCTCGCCGGCGACCGTCGGCACGCCGACGCAGTTGCCATAGCCGCCAATGCCGGAGACGACCCCGGCCACGAGCGAGCGCGTCTTGGGGTGCTCCGGCGAACCGAAGCGCAGCGCGTTCACCAGCGCGATCGGACGCGCGCCCATGGTGAAGACGTCGCGCAGGATGCCGCCAACCCCGGTCGCCGCGCCCTGATAGGGCTCGATATAGGAGGGGTGGTTGTGGCTCTCCATCTTGAAGATGGCCGCCTGCCCGTCGCCAATATCGATCACGCCCGCATTCTCGCCCGGCCCCTGGATGACATGGGCGTTTTTCGTCGGGAATTTGGAAAGGTGCCGGCGGGAGGATTTATAGGAGCAGTGCTCCGACCACATCACCGAATAGATGCCGAGCTCGACCAGGTTCGGCTGGCGCTCGAGCCGGGTGACCAGACGGCTCCATTCCTCGGCATTGATTCCATGCCCGGCGGCGTCGTCTTCGGTCTGCGTGGCGCGCAGATGTGCAAGAATGGCGGATGTGTCTGTCATTCGGGCTCCATAACGCCATGTGCTGCGAGTCGCCAGATAGGTGGTGGAAATTCCTGCCAGTGTTGCTTAAACCGGACCCGGTGAACATGTTTCGAGTTACTATCCAGACTGGATTGGAGGATATTTCCATGCGCCATCTCTCTCTGAGCCTGGCCGCTCTTGCACTTGCCGCCTGCGGCAGCGGCAGCGTCGATCCCGATGCGACCATGCCCACCCCGCACCCGGAAGGCCAAAGCGGTGAGCCGAGCAGTTCCGGCACGACCGAGTTCGAAAATTCGATCATGTCGACCGAAATGTCCGGCAGCGCCATCGAAGGCGAATGGGCGAGCGCCACGGTCAGCGGCAATGACGGGGCCGAATTCACCGATGCCAATGGCGACCGGCAGCTCGTCGTCTTCTGCCAGGACAATGGCGAAGACAGTGTGAACCAGATCGTCATGCGCCGCTATGTCGACGAGGATGCCGTCGCCGGCGACAACCCGTCCATCGCGGTCTACACCTCCGCCGGTTCGCGCTCCTACCAGGTCAATGGCACGCCGGCCCAGATCGCCGTGTCGGCCCAGGACCACTTCGCGAACATGCTGGGCGCCGCGAAAGGCGAAATCCGTATCGTCACCGGCTATGACACGGTCGTCATTCCGGCCGGCGAGCTGCTCAACACCCTCGTCGACGAATGCCGCCCGGGGCTCTCCTTCGACCCGAACGAGCCTGTCGAGGTCGACGTGTCCGAAGAGGACGAGGAAGACTCCGAATAAGCTTAGCGAATTCATCATCGCTGACAGGAATCGACCGGCTGCCATGCAGCCGGTCTTTTCTTTGGGCGCGATGAAACAGAAGGCTTGTGCCGGACCAGGCACCGCCGCAAGGATAGGGTTTTCGGATCACATGGAGACACACGATGAGACGGCGCGACGTCCTGTCAGGTCTGGGGCTTGCTTCACTCGGCGCCTGCACGACGCTGACGCCACCGCCCGGCCCGCCCTCCGGCAAGCCCTACCTGCCGGGGCGCAGCTATGCGCCGGTGCACTCCTCCATGGACCGGGTCACCCGCACGGTGGTGGGCCTGCGCCCTTACCGCCCGCAGGGCTACCGCCTCGACGCGGAAAGGCTGGGCGAGAAGGCCGTCATCCATAATTACGGGCATGGCGGATGCGGCGTTACCATGTCCTGGGGCACCTCTACCGTCGCGGCCGACATGGCATCTGCGCAGGGCAGACGCTCCATCGCCGTGCTCGGCGCAGGCGTCATGGGGCTGACCACCGCGCTTATCCTCGCACGGCGCGGCCACGATGTCCGCGTCTATGCCGCCGCCCTGCCGCCGCACACCACGTCGAATATCGCCGGCGTGTTGTGGCTGCCGACAAGCTATTACGACCCGGATGTAGCCAGCGAGGATTTCCTGCGCCGCAACCGGGTCCTGATCCGGGCGGCGCATCGCGGTTTCCTGCCCTATGTGAACCGGCCCGGCTATGGCGTCTACTGGTCCGATCACCATGCCCTGTCGCGCCGCGAGCCCGGCCAGTACCAGCCCCTGCCGGGCGGCGACGACCTCTATCCCGAGTTGCAGCGCGTGCATGAGAACACGCTGTTCGGCTATACCTATATGGAGCGCTTTCGCGCCATCATCATCGATCCGGACTATTATCTCGACCAGATCATGAAGGATGCGCAGCTGGCCGGCGCCCGGTTCGAGGCGCGTGACTTTGACAGTCTCGAGGCGGTGATGGGCCTACCGCAGGAGGTGATCGTCAACTGCACCGGCCTCGGCGCAGGGGCGCTGTTTGGCGACGAAAGCCTGACGCCGATCCGCGGCCAGCTCACCCACCTCCTGCCCCAGCCGGAGATCGACTATTCCTATGTCGCGCCAAGCGATGAAGGCGTGCTCTACATGTTTCCCCGGCGCACGGGGCTCGTCCTCGGCGGCACGCACGACATGGGCAATGGCAATATCGAGCCGGACCCGGCCCAGGTGAAACGGATCGTGGAAGGCCATGCCGCGCTCGCCAGCCGGATCACGACCCCGGCCTGAGTGCCCGGCAGGCGCTAGTCCCCCGTCTCGTTGGCGGCTTCGCGGGCCGTCCAGGTCTCGGCCTGGGCAGCCACGATGTCGAGCAAATTGCCCATGGCGACATTCACATCGATCAGGTGCAGGCCCCAGTCGCGCAGGATCTCGCCGCCCGCGACCACGTCGCCGGCAATGTCTTCGGTACGCGGATCGGACGGATCGCCCGCCACATCGACCGAGAGCCAGGTGTGGTTGTCGCCTTCAACGCATTCGCCCGACAGCATGCCGGGCAGCGCGGCATAGGGCGTCTCGATGGTCTCGTCGTCCACGAAGCTGACATTCTCAAGCCCGAAAAAACCGGCCTTCGACAGGCGCGCATCGAGCGCGCCGTCATCGCCCGACAGCTCCGCCGGATTGACGCAGAGAGCGCGGCGACCGTCTTCATCGCTCACACCGAAACGGCTTTCGGCCGGCGGCGGAAAATCGGAACGGAAGCTGACATAGCTGATCACACAGCCGGTCTGGCCTTGTGTGGTGCAGAGTTCGAAGGGGCCGACCGCGCCGCTCTCGTCATCGCCATAAATGGTAAAACCGAGCGGCATGGCCGACACGATGAGGTCTTCGGCCGCGCTGCCGCTTATATCCTCGCGCAGCAGCCGCTCGACCATGCGCGCGCCCTGCGAATGCCCGATCAGGACAACGCCGCGCCCATCATTCCCGGTGTCGAGATACTGATGCCAGGCCGCCTTCACATCATCGAAGGCGAGATCCTCGTCGGCCTTGTATTCCCCGCCGCGCATGATGGTCTGGAGGTGCGGCAGGGTCACCTGACGATAGACGGGCGCGAAGAGGCGGCAGGTCTCGGCAAAGCTGGAAAATTGCAGGGCCGTGACGCGCTTTTCCTCCGGGCCGGGCGTGAGGTCGCTGTTCGGGGTCATGTCCATGGAGATGGTCGGATAGACGTAGAAGCAGTCGATCTGCGGGTTCTCGGCAGCTTCGAACCGCTCGACCTCCAGCGTGCCATCCGCCTGGACGCGGGTGTAGTCGCGATCGCCCGAACAGGCATCCTCGCTCTTGCCTGGATGGCAGAGCCAGTTGGCCATGTCGCTGTAGTCTGCGGGCGTGGCAGCGGCCTCCTCAGCCGGGGCCTCGCCGGTTTCATCCGGTTGCGTCTCGGCGGGCGCTTCGGGCACTGGCGTCTCTTCACCGAGATCCCTTGACTCGCCACAGGCGCCGATGAAAAGGGCCGCGCCCAGGGCGGCAATCGACAGTGTTCTCATCCTTACGTCCTCCCCCGTTCGGTATAGTTCACTTCCTTAACCCGCTTCAAAGCGGGCACGAAAGCCTTTTCCAAAAAGCATCAAATTCAACAGGCCGCTTTCAGCAGATCTGAGCCAATCCCTGTTAATATCGGCAGACTGGGAGGCAATGCCGACATGATCACCATCCGGACCTTGAAGCCTGAAGACATGAAAGGCCTGATGAGCCTGGTCGCCGAAGCGGGCTTTCCGGCCCGCAGCGCGGAAGGCTGGCGCTGGGCCCTGTTCGGCAATCCGGATCAGGGCGAGATCGCACCGGGCCTGGTGGCCGAACGCGACCGGCGGATGCTCGCGGTAATCGGCCTGCAGACGCGCAGCTTCATGGTGAACGGCAAGCCGGAACGCGCCATCAACGGCCATACCTTCATCGCCAGCCATGACGGGCGCGGCGCCGGGTTCGCACTGGCGCGCCGGGCGCTGGCAACAGAAGGCATCTCCGCCGTCTATTCGCTCAACAACAATGCAATGGCCGGCCGGCTGCACAAGAAGCTCGGCCTGACCGCCTGGCTCGGCCAGGGCGGACGCGCGCGCCTGGAATGGCCGGTCCACTCCGTCACCATGGCCGCCGGCGTCGCCCTGACACGGGCCGCGCGCAAGGAAGCCATCTATGACTGGTTCGCCAGGCGTGAATGGTTTGCCCGCGCGCCGCGCTCGCTGGAGCGCTTCCTGCCCGCCAGCGGGCCAGTCTGTGCGCTGCATCCGGACGAAGCGTCGGATGCGGAAAGACTCAACGAGTTCAACGAAACCGCCAGCCATGCCCACCGCGCCGCACCGGTGCGCCGCGCGGACGTCTATGCCTGGCAGATGGCCGATCCGGATGCGCCCGGCCGCATTGCCCTGCTCGGCCTGCCGGGCCGCAACGGACTGGACGGGCTGATGCAGCTGGCCATCACCAAGCCGAACACCTTCGAGCCGGCCGACCTGGAAATCATTGATCTGGATGTGCGCCCCGGCGCCGACCAGGCCCGCGTCGTGCCGGAGCTGATCAAGGCCGCCCTTGCCGTTACGCGCCGCGCAAGGCTGAGCCGGCTGCGCCTGCCCTTTTCCGACCGGTTCGAGCCGATCTGTTTCCAGGGTACGGGCCTGCGCTTCACGCGGATGCAGAGCCACGACATTGCTCATGCCGCCTTTGCCGACCCGGATGGCACGCTGGCGCGCTACTGGGTCCCGACCGGGTTCGAAGGCGATCTGTTCTTCGCCCTGCGGCTCGTCCCGCCATCGGCCCATGCGCAAAGAATGGAGGCCCTGCAGAGCCCTCGCGATGGGATGTCTGTGGGAAAGCAGGTGCCGAACGCCTGAGGCGCGGCCGCGCCCGCCTAGACCGCGGCGAGCAGGCTTTCGAACATGGCGCGTCCGTCGCCGCCGCCTTCATGCCCGCCAATCGCCCGCTCCGGGTGCGGCATCAGGCCGAGCACCCGGCCATTTTCCGACAGGATGCCGGCAATGTCGCGCGCCGAGCCGTTCGGATTGCCGGCATAGCGGAACGCCACACGGCCCTCGCCTTCCAGCCGGTCCAGCGTCTCGTCATCGGCAAAGTAATTGCCGTCATGATGCGCGATCGGAATGCTGACCTCGCCCTGTCCGGCATAGGCGCTGGTGAAGGCCGAATTGGCATGCTCGACCTTGAGCGGCTGCGGCTTGCAGACAAAGTCCAGCCCGGCATTGCGCAGGAGCGCGCCCGGCAGCAGCCGCGTCTCGGTGAGCACCTGGAAGCCATTGCACACGCCGAGGACATAGCCGCCGCGCTCGGCATGCTGCTTCAGCGCGCCGATGACCGGCGAATTCGCTGCCATCGCGCCACAGCGCAGATAGTCGCCATAGGAAAAGCCGCCCGGCACGACGATGAGATCGGTGCCCTCGGGGATCTCGCCATCCTTGTGCCAGACCATGGCTGGCGCCTCGCCCGTGACACTCTCAAGCGCCGTCTGGGCATCACGGTCACAATTCGAACCGGGGAAAACGATGACTGCGGATTTCATGGGCGCCCTATTAGCAGGGAGTCGGCACATTTGGGAATAAGAGATGTCGGCAAAGCGCGCCAATTTTTCCCATTGCGAATTTTCATGGTTGGCAGAATATGCACCTCCCTTACTGAGGAGACTCATCATGAAGAAGCTTGCTCTGGTTTTTATCGCCCTGTTCGCTGTCCCGGCCCTGGCGGCCTGCAACACCATCTCGGGCATGGGCAAGGACGTCTCGTCTGCCGGCGATGCCGTCAGCTCGGCGGCCGACGAAGCCAAGTAAAACCACGTCACATAACAGGGCCCGTCATCTGCCGGACCAATCTGGAACCTCATCGCGCCCTCTGGCATAAGCGGGCGTGATGAGTGTTCGTGTTTCCGCCTTCTACAAATTTGTCCGCTTCGACGCGCCGGACGAGATCCGGGCCCGGGTCGAGCAGGCCCTGGCCGAGGCCGGCGCGAAAGGGACTGTCCTTGTCGCCGCTGAAGGCCTGAACGGCACGATTGCCGCGGAAGGGCCTGCGCTGGATCAGGCCATAGCCGCGCTGACCGCCCTGCCCGGCTGCGCCGATCTCGACTGGAAGGAAAGCCATGCCGAGGCGATGCCCTTCTGGCGCCTCAAGGTGCGGCTGAAGCGCGAAATCGTCACCATGGGCGTGCCGGGCACCGATCCGAACGCCCTTGTCGGCACCTATGTCGAGCCGGAGGACTGGAACGCGCTGATCAGCGATCCGGACACCGTCGTCATCGATACGCGCAATGATTATGAATTCGCCATCGGCACGTTCGAAGGCGCGGTGGATCCGGAAACAAAGACCTTCCGGGAATTCCCGGACTGGTTCCGCTCTTTCCAGCAAGACCTTGAATCCCAAGGCAGAAAACCGAAGGTCGCCATGTTCTGCACCGGCGGCATCCGCTGCGAGAAAGCGACCAGTTTCGTCAAGGCAGAGGGCGTGGACGACGTCTTCCACCTCAAGGGCGGCATCCTGAAATACCTCGAAACCGTGCCCGCGCCCGAGAGCAAGTGGCAGGGCGAATGCTTCGTCTTCGACCAGCGCGTCTCCGTCGGCCATGGGCTCGAACTCGGCTCCTATGAACTCTGCCATGGCTGCAAGCGCCCGGTGAGCGCCGAAGACCGCGCCGATCCGCGATATGAGGAGGGCATATCGTGCCCGGCCTGCCATGACAGCCTCAGCGAGGAACAACGCGCACGCTTTGCCGAACGCCAGAAGCAGGTCGAGCTCGCCCGCCAGCGCGGCATGGACCATATCGGGCGGACACCGGCCAAATCCTCGACCTGATGGCCCGGCCGGTCCTCTATTCCTTCCGGCGCTGCCCCTATGCCATGCGTGCCCGGCTTGCGATTGCCTCAGCCGGGCTGGAATGCCGCCTGCGCGAGGTCGTCCTGCGCGACAAGCCGGCCGCCATGCTGGAGGCCTCGCCCAAGGGCACAGTGCCGGTTCTCGTTCTGGAGGATGGCACCGTCATCGAAGAGAGTCTGGACGTCATGCTGCACGCCCTGCGCGCAAACGATCCGGAGGACTGGCTTACACCGGACGAGGGTTCCCTCGAAGATATGCTGGCGCTGATTGCCGAATGCGATGGCGGCTTCAAGCACCATCTCGACCGCTACAAATATGCCGCCCGCTTCGAGGACGCCGACTTCGAACATCACCGCCGCGAAGGGCTGGCCTTCCTGGCACGGCTCGATGAGCGGCTGGCAAGCCGCGCGCAACTGTTCGGAGACCGGGTCTCGCTCGCCGACATGGCGATCATGCCTTTTGTCCGCCAGTTCGCGAATGCCGACCGGGCCTGGTTCGACGCCCAGGCCCTGCCGAACCTTCAGCGCTGGCTGACCGGACACCTCGAAAGCGCCCGGTTCAAGGCCGTCATGCCGAAATTTTCGCAATGGACACCGGGCGATGAAGAACCGGTCTTCCCGCCTGCGGCCTGAAGCCTAGCCGGCCAGCGTCTTGCGGACAGCCTCCAGCGCGGCTTCAGCCTTTGAGCCATCCGGGCCGCCGGCCTGGGCCATGTCGGCACGTCCGCCGCCGCCCTTGCCGCCGACTTCGGCGGCCGCCACGCGCACGAGATCGACCGCGGACACCTTGTCCGTCAGGTCGTCGGTCACGCCGACCGCCACAGCGGCCTTGCCCTCATTCACACCGATGAAGACGGCAATGCCGGAGCCGAGTTTCGCCTTGGCCTCGTCGACCAGGCCGCGCAGATCCTTGCCGCCAACGCCTTCGGCGACGCGCGCGATCAGCTTGTAACCGCCAATCTCTTCCGGGCCCGACGGCGCGGATGAACCACCGCCGCCCATGGCGAGCTTGCGCTTGGCGTCGGCAAGATCGCGCTCCAGCGTGCGGCGCTCTTCATTGAGCTGGGCGACCTTGCGGCCGACATCCTTGAGGGGGACCTTGAGCTGGTCGGCGAGATCGACAGCCACCTGGGCGCGCGCCTTCAGGAAGTCGAGCGCCTCGGCGCCGGTCGCCGCCTCGATCCGGCGGACCCCGGCCGATACGCCGCTCTCGGACGTGATGACAAAGGCGGCGATATCGCCGGTACGGGCGACGTGCGTGCCGCCGCAAAGCTCGACCGAATAGGGCCGCGGGCCGTCTTCCAGCGGCTGCCCCATCGAGAGCACGCGCACCTCGTCGCCATACTTTTCGCCAAAGAGGGCCAGCGCGCCGGCCTCAATCGCCTTGTCGGGCGCCATCACCTCGATGCGCGCCTCGTCATTCTGGCGGATCACTTCATTGACCTGGTCCTCGATGGCTTCGAGTTCAGCCGCCGTCACCGGGCCGCTATGCGAGAAGTCGAAGCGCAGCCGATCTTCCTCCACCAGCGAGCCCTTCTGGGTGACATGCGGCCCAAGCACGCTGCGCAGCGCGGCATGCAGCAGGTGGGTCGCGGAATGGTTCGCGCGGATGCGCTGGCGCCGGGCATAGCTTGCCGAAAGATCCGCGCTGTCGCCGAGCGCAATCGGGCCATCGGTCAGTTCGCCAACATGGACATGCAGGTCGCCGGCGCGCTTCTGCACGTCGCGGACGATGAAGCGCGCGCCATTGGCGAAGTGGATTTCGCCGTGATCGCCGGCCTGGCCGCCGCTTTCGGCATAGAAGGGCGTGCGGTCGAAGACGAGTTCGCATTCGCCACCCTCGCAGCTCTCGGCCATCGCACCATCGGCAACGATCGCCTTCAGCATGCCCTTGCCTTCGGTCCCGGCATAGCCAAGGAAGTCGGTCGCGCCGACCTTGTCGCGGACGCGGAACCAGACCGCCTCGGAGGCCTTGTCGCCGGAGCCGGACCAGGCGCTTCGCGCGGTTTCCTTCTGCTGGGCCATGGCGTCGTCGAACCCGGTCTGATCGACGCTCATGCCGCGCCCGCGCAGGATGTCCTGCGTCAGATCGAGCGGGAAACCGAACGTGTCATAAAGCTTGAAGGCCGTTTCGCCGGGTAATTCGCCGCCGGCGCCCATGCCTTCGGTCGCCTCGTCCAGCAGGGCGAGGCCGCGGCCCAGCGTGCGCTGGAAGCGGGCTTCTTCCTGCTCGAGCGCGGCCTCGATGGCCGGCTGGGCGCGGTAAAGCTCGGGATAGGCCTCGCCCATCTCCCTGGCGAGCTCGCCGACCAGCTTGTACATGGCCGGCTCGCGCGCGCCGAGGAGATGGCCGTGGCGCATGGCGCGGCGCATGATCCGGCGCAGCACATAGCCGCGGCCTTCATTCGACGGCGTCACGCCATCGGCGATCAGGAAGGCGGAGGTGCGCAAATGGTCGGCAATGACGCGGAAGGACGCCAGATGCTCGCCCTCGGCCTTCGCCTTGTAGACCTCTTCTTCGGCCGCGATCAGCTTCAGGAAAAGGTCGGTCTCGTAATTGTTGTGGACCCCTTGCAGCACGGCGGCGATGCGCTCCAGCCCCATGCCGGTATCGATGGAGGGCTTGGGAAGATCGGTGCGCGTGCCGTCGGCATGCTGCTCATACTGCATGAAGACGAGGTTCCAGATCTCGATGAACCGGTCGCCGTCCTCGTCCGGCGATCCGGGCGGGCCACCGGCGACGCCGGGGCCATGGTCGAAGAAGATTTCCGAGCACGGCCCACACGGGCCGGTATCGCCCATCGACCAGAAATTGTCAGAGGTCGGGATGCGGATGATGCGGTCTTCCGGCAGGCCGGCCACTTTCTTCCAGAGGGCGGCGGCCTCTTCATCCTCGGAATAGACCGTGACCAGGAGCCGGTCCCTGGCCAGGCCGAAATCCTTCGTCACCAGCTTCCAGGCAAAATCGATGGCGTCATCCTTGAAATAATCGCCAAAGGAGAAATTGCCGAGCATCTCGAAGAAGGTGTGGTGGCGGGCAGTGTAGCCGACATTGTCGAGATCGTTGTGCTTGCCGCCGGCGCGCACGCATTTCTGCGAGGAGACCGCGCGCGGGGCAAAGGGGGTCTCGGCGCCGGTGAAGATGTTCTTGAACGGCACCATGCCGGCATTGACGAAAAGCAGGCTCGGATCATTGTCCGGCACAAGCGGCGCGGAGGCACGGCGCGTATGGCCCTTGTCCTCGAAAAAGGACAGGAAGGTCTCGCGGAGGTCATTGACGCTTGTCATATCGGGTCCGTTCAGGTCTGCTTCGTCATTGGCCGACAGACACAGAGCGCCTGTCATTCCTTACAGGCGATATAAAGTGTCACCTGCGGCGCGCCAAGCGTCGGGCACGCCGCAGGCCCCGATCATTTGCAGTAGAAGCGTCTGGCCGGGTCAGCCGGTCTCGGCTTCGCCGGGGCCGTCATCGGCCTCGTCGTCCTGGTTTTCCTCTCCCAGCATGACGTTGGAGAGCAGGCCCGACTGCGTGCGAATCGCGGTCTCGATCTCGTCGGCAATGTCGGGATTATCTTTCAGGAACTGGCGGGTCTTCTCCCGGCCCTGCCCGATTCGGTCATCCTTGTAGGAATACCAGGAGCCCGACTTGTCGATCACTTCGCATTTGACGCCGAGATCGATCAGTTCGCCGGTCTTGGAGATGCCCTCGCCATAGATGATGTCGAATTCGACCTGCCGGAAGGGCGGCGCGACCTTGTTCTTGACCACTTTTACCCGTGTCTGGTTGCCGATCACCTCGTCACGGTCCTTGATGGCGCCGATCCGGCGGATGTCGAGACGCACCGAGGAATAGAATTTCAGGGCGTTGCCGCCGGTCGTGGTCTCGGGGCTGCCGAACATGACGCCGATCTTCATGCGAATCTGGTTGATGAAGATCACCATGCATTTCGACTTGGAGATCGAGCCGGTCAGCTTGCGCAGCGCCTGGCTCATCAGGCGAGCCTGGAGGCCGGGCAGGCTGTCGCCCATCTCGCCCTCGATTTCGGCCCGAGGCGTCAGGGCGGCCACGGAGTCGACCACCAGGAGATCGACCGCGCCGGAGCGTACCAGCGTATCGGCGATTTCCAGGGCCTGCTCGCCGGTATCGGGCTGGGAGACCAGGAGGTCGTCCAGGTCCACACCGAGCTTGGCGGCATAGGAGGGGTCGAGCGCATGTTCGGCGTCGACGAAGGCGCAGACCCCGCCATTCTTCTGGGCTTCTGCGACGGCATGCAGCGACAGTGTCGTCTTGCCGGAGCTTTCCGGACCGAAAATCTCGATCACGCGGCCCTTGGGCAGGCCGCCAATGCCGAGCGCGATGTCGAGCCCGAGCGAACCGGTCGAGACGGCTTCTATATCGGCGACCTTCTTGTCGCCCAGCCGCATGACCGAGCCCTTGCCGAAGGAGCGTTCGATGTTGGAGAGCGCTGTTTCGAGTGCTTTCTGCTTATCCACGCCGGATTCCTTGTCCACGAGTTGCAATGCAGGTTTGGCCATGAGTCGTCTCCTTTGGTCCATATCTAGCCCTGTAATGCAAGGCCGCCGTTTCATCCGAAGGGCATCCTGTACCACAAATGTTCCGTGGAACAAAACAAAAACTTTTGTTCTCACCTGGTGGCTTGCGCGCACGCGGAAAACCCTCCTAGGATTGCGCGACCGAGAGCGGCAGAGGACGGACCCGATGAAAGCGGCGGCAGTTTCAGGATCCGTACTGGCGCTCGGGCTGCTGGCCGGGCTGGCGACGGCCTTGCCCGTGCAGGCCCAGGAAGATCCACCGACCACCCTGCCCTTCGAGCCGACCGTGCCATCGGCCCCGCCGGAACGCTCCACCTATCCCGACCGCCGGCCGCAGGCCGAAACCCCGCCGCCAGGCGACCCGTTCTGCAACGAGATCGGCCCGATCATCCGCGCCGGCGTCGTCGCCAGCCGCTTTGCCACGCTCTCGCCCTCAACCGCCGAGGGCGCCGCGATCGGCCGTTTCGAGGCGGGCGAAGCGCTGAAGTCGCTGGGCGCCGACACCTGCATCGTGGTGATCCCGGCCGCTGCGCCTGAAACCGCAGACAGCCCGTATAACCAGGTGACATGCCGGCTGGAGAGCGAACAGGGCGATGCGGCCTATCTCGACGATATGCGCGAAACCCGCGACAGGCTGGGCAAACGGATCGGCAAATGCCCCGCCGTCTCGGAATGGACGGCCGCACCGCCGGACGCCGTCTCGCTCGAGCAGGGCGACGTGATCGAGGACTATCGCTTCACCCATCCCGATGTCGGGGTCGAAATGCTCGTGCGCGCCGCGCATCACAGCAAGACCGGGCAATGGCCGCAGGACCATCTGCGCACCCTGTCGCTGATCTTCCGCACGCCAAATCCGGACCGCCCCGAACCGCCGGAACCGGAGACAGACGCCGCCAGCGGCGGAAACTGAACAGCCACCGCGATCGCCCTCTTCCGCTGGCGCGCGAAAAGGCCCATTATAGGGCCATGCTGACACGCACTGGAAAACCCGCCGGCGAAGCCAAGCTTCGCTATCTCGACGCCGATCTCGATGTGATCGAGCCCGGCGATTATGTCGTCTGCGCGGTAACAGGCCGCAAGATCCCGCTCCAGGCCCTACGCTACTGGAGTGTCGACCGGCAGGAGCCCTATATCGACGCCGCCGCCGCGGCGAGCCGCATGGTGCCCGACGCGAAGGCATGAGGCCGATGCGTGCCCTCGCCCCACTGACGGCGCTCGCCTGTCTGGCCCTGTCGGCGATGGGCGACCCATCGCCAGCGCCTGAGCTCAACTGCACGGGTGCGGCCAAGCAGAGCGGCCTGCTCATCTGCGAAGGTCCGGCCGATACGGATATCGGTGTCGCCGGCCCGGACGGCGAGAACGCCCGCATGGTGCACACCGATGCGGACGGTCATGTCCTGATCGGCCTGCATCAGAAAGAGACCTCGCAGCTGATCCTGACCCCGCAGGCGCCGGACGCCACGCCGCTTCACGTCGAGATTGCTCCACGCAAGGATGATTTCCGCCTGATCAAGGGCTTCAATTGCGACAAGGTCGATGCGCGCACCGAGGCCCAGAAGCAGCATGCCGCCGACAGCTGGGTGAAGAAGCAGGCGGCGTTCAAAACCTTCAATGACGGCCCGGCGACGAGCGAAGGCTTTGTCCGCCCGGTGACCGGACCGGCCTCCTCGCCCTTCGGGCCGACGCGGAAATATGTCGGCACCGGCGGCGACGGCAAGCCGTGCGAAAAAGTCTCCGTGCACGAAGGCTTCGACTATGCCGTGGCGACAGGAACGCCGGTGATCGCGCCGGCTGGCGGCACGGTCGTGCTGGCCGACAGTGACCTCTATTATGAAGGCGGCACCGTCTTCCTCGACCATGGCGGCGGGCTGGTCTCGGTCTTCCTGCATCTCTCGGACGTTTCGGTCGAAGCCGGCGATACGGTCGACCAAGGCGAGCGGCTCGGCGCGTCGGGCAATACCGGGCGCACGACGGGCCCGCACCTGCACTGGGCGGTCAAATGGCGCAATCCGGCAAACGAAGACCGCGGCGAAGACTTCTATATCGACCCGGCCATCCTGCGCGCGCTGGAGCCCTGAGACCGCCAGCGGGCCGTGATCAGCTTTTGGGAAACCATGTACGGGCTGTGCCGTTCATGTCATGAAAGTTTCATGGGCAAAGGTGCATCATGGACGGACTGACTTTCGCGACATCGACACCGCTCAACGTCCTGGCGATCCGGCTGGGACTGGCGGCCTTGTGCGGTTTCCTGATCGGCTTCGAACGCGAAGCCCATGACCGCCCGGCCGGCCTGCGCACCCATATGCTGACGGCACTCGCCGCCGCCCTGTTCGTGATCATCGCCATTGAGATGATCCACCAGTTCGGCTTTTCCACCGAGGACGAGAATACGCGCCTCGACCCGATCCGCGTGGTCGAGGCGGTCACCAGCGGCGTGGCTTTCCTCGCCGCCGGGACCATCATTCAGGCGCGCGGCTCGGTGAAGGGGCTCACGACCGGCGCGGCCATGTGGCTTGCCGGCGCTGTGGGGCTGGCGAGTGGCGCCGGCTTCATCACGATTGCCATTCTCGGCACGGTCTTCGCCCTGCTTGTCCTCGTGCCGCTCAAGATCATGGAGCGAAAATTCTTCGACAAGAAAAAGAAGAAGGCTCAGGGTACCAAACCGTCAGAAGCCGAAACCTCACGGCTTGAGCAGGGTTGAGGCTTTCGTCTTGCCGCTTTCGATGGCGCGGTGCGCGTCAGCCGCTTGTTTGAGCGGGAAGGTCTGGCCGATCTTCGGCTTCAGCGTCCCGGCCCTGAGCGCGCCGAAGACCGCCGCCGCGCCCTTGCGCAGCCCCTCCTCGGTGTCGATGAAGTGGAACAGGCTCGGCCGGACCATGACCAAGGACCCGCGTTGCGACAGCTCGACGGGGGCAATCGGCTCGACCGCGCCCGAGGCGTTGCCATAGGTGACGAACCACCCCCGCGGCTTCAGGCTGTCCAGGGACGCCTTGGCCGAGACCTTGCCGACACTGTCATAGGAGACATCGACGCCTTTCCCGCCGGTCAGCGCGCGGGCGCGCCCGGCAACGTCCTCATGGCTGAAGATCACCTCAGCCGCGCCGGCCTTGCGGGCCATCTCGGCCTTCTCTTCAGTCGAGGTGACAGCGATCACACGCAGGCCGAGTGATGTGGCCCACGGCACGAGCAGCGAGCCGACGCCACCCGACGGCGCCCAGATCAGCGCTGATTCGCCCGGAGAGGCGCGATAGACCTCGAAAAGCAGCATCCAGGCGGTCAGCCCCTTGAGCAGGACGGCGGCAGCGTCGTCTTCGCTGATCGCATCTGGAAGGCGCATCATGCGCGAGGCCGGACCGGTGAAATGCGTCGCATAGGTGCCCGAGCCAAGATAGGCGACCCGGTCGCCCGGCTTCAGATTCTCGACCCCGTCGCCGACCGCCTCGACTGTACCGGCGCCTTCAGATCCGAGCACGGCGGGCGTCTTCACCGGATAGAGGCCGGAGCGCTGATAGGTGTCGGCAAAGTTGAGCCCCACCGCGCTTTGCCGGACCAGCACCTCGCCGGGGCCGGGCCGGCGTGGCTCCATGGCCACAGTCTCCAGGACTTCGGGTCCGCCTGTCTTGTTAATCTGAATGCAATATGCGTCGCTCATAGTTAATGGCTCCGGGAATCATGATTGAGTCGCTACTATGGGGAACATAGGAATGATATGCGGAATAGACGAGGCTGGACGAGGCCCCTGGGCCGGACCGGTCACAGCGGCCGCCGTCATTCTCGATGCCCGCCAGCCCGTTGACGGCCTTACAGATTCCAAGAAACTGACCCATGCTCGGCGCGAAACCCTGTACACCGAGATCAAGGCCAAGGCGGTCACATACGGCATTGGCTGGGCCAGCCCCGAAGAGATCGACCGGCTGAACATCCGCGAGGCGACCTTCCTCGCCATGACCCGCGCCATCGCCATTATGGGCCTTGTGCCCGACCAGATTCTTGTGGATGGAAACTGCCTGCCCAAGGCCCTGCCCTGCCCGGCAAGCGCCATTGTGAAGGGCGACCTGACCGAACCGGCCATCTCGGCAGCCTCCATCCTGGCCAAGGTCGCCCGCGACCGCGCCATGGTGGACCTCGCCAACCGGTTCCCGGGCTATGGGCTGCGCCGCCACAAGGGCTATGGCACGGCCGAGCACGCCGAAGCGCTGGAAATGCTGGGGCCCTGTGGCTGCCACAGGATGAGCTTCTCGCCGGTGCGAAAGGCGCTCAAGGCGGCCTGAGCAGCCATACCAATGCCTTGAAAAGACCGTAAATCCAGCCGCGTGCGTTAACCCTTCATTAACCATATCAGCCGGACTCTCCGCCGATTGTGAGGCGGAGGTGCCCCTGTATGATCGTGTTCGGCGCGCATCCCTGGTACGGCGAGACCGGCCAGAAGTACAAATTCAACGTCACCCTGACCGATCACGGGATTCCGGAGGGCGGCGGCATCTATGTCTTCGTGCGCCGGCGTTTCGTCTTCTTCCTGAAGCCGCTCTATATCGGCAAGGCGACCAATTTCCGCGGCCGTGTGCTGGGCCATGAACGCTGGGCAGAGGCCTGGTGGATCCGGGGCGCCACCGAGCGCCACATTCTCAAAGAGCCGAATGCCCGCCAGCGCGCCCGCATCGAGGAAGACCTTATCCGTCACTACCAGCCGGTCATGAACGATATCCTGATCCCGCGCGGGGTCCATGATGCGCCGAACAACAAGCACCTCGCCAAGGCCTGGCGGCGCAAGCGGTTCTGGAACAGGTTCTGGTGGGGCAAGCCCCATATCAACTAGCCGTGAAGGCGCCCGACGCAACGGAACCCCTCCCCGGTCCTCCTGTTTTCTGATTAGATTGCCGATAATCAGAAACAATCGGGAGGAAGCCTCATCATGGGCGATAGCATCTTCAATTTCGGAGACATTCTGGACGCTGTCGGCGCGAAGATGGGCCCGGACGATCCAGCGCTGATCCATGGCGACCGGGTCATTTCCTGGCCGGACATGACGGCCCGTTCCAACAATGTCGCAAGAGCGCTGCATGCACGCGGCGCCGAGCCCGGCGACAAGGCCGGCTTCTATCTGCGCAACCAGCCGGAATACATCGAAGCCCTGGCGGCCTGCTTCAAAGGCCGGCTCACCCATGTGAACGTCAATTACCGCTATCTCGATGACGAGCTGACCTACATTTTCGACAACTCAGACGCGGCCGTGGTCTTCTTCGACCGGGAATTCCGCGAGCATGTCGAGCGCGTGAAGGACCGGCTGCCCGAGGTGAAGGTCTGGGTCGAGATCGGCGGCGACGGCTCCGATACGCCGGACTATGCAGTCGCCTATGAAGACCTCACGCAGGAAGGCGACGGCAAGCCGCTCGATATCGAGCGCTCCGACGACGATCTCCTCTTCCTCTATACCGGTGGGACCACCGGCATGCCCAAGGGCGTGATGTGGAGCCACCGGATCTGGCGGGAATCCTCGCTGGAATCGATGAAGACGATTTACGGCTTCGCCCCGACAAACATGAATGAACACCTCGCCCTGGTCGACGAGATGGGCAAGCTCTCGCGCCAGCTGCCGGCCTGCCCGCTGATGCACGGCACGGGGCTGTTCACCGCTATGGGCGCGATGTTCGGCGGCGGCGCCATCGTCACGCTCGAGAACACGAAACACTTCGATCCGGTCGAGCTGTGGGACACGGTCGACCGGCGCGGTGTCACGGCGATGGCCATTGTCGGCGACGCCTTCGCCAAGCCGATGCTGCGCGTGCTCGAGGAAAACCCCGGCAAGTATGATCTCTCCTCGGTGCAGACGATCACCAGTTCCGGCGTGATGTGGTCGATGGACGTAAAACGCGGCCTGATCGAACACATGCCGCAGGTCGCCCTGATGGATAGTTTCGGCGCGTCGGAGGCGGTTGGCTTCGGCATGTCGGTGACGACGGCAGAGGGCGTCCAGCAGACCGCGAAGTTCCAGATCGGGCAGAACTGCAAGGTCTTCACCGAGGACCGGCGCGAAGTGAAGCCCGGCTCCGGCGAACCCGGCTTCATTGCGCGCGGCGGCCCGGGCGTGCCGCTTGGCTATTACAAGGACCCTGAGAAGACGAAGAAGACCTTCTGGGAGGTCAATGGCGAACGCTTTGCCGTGCCGGGTGACTGGTGCACGGTGGAGGAAGACGGCACGATCACGCTGCTGGGCCGCGGCTCGAACTGCATCAATTCCGCCGGCGAGAAGATCTATCCCGAAGAGGTCGAGGAAGCGCTGAAGAACCATGAGGCGGTGCGCGACGCCCTCGTCGTCGGCCTGCCGGACGAGAAATGGGGCCAGGCGGTCACGGCTGTGGTCGAGCTGAATGACGGCGCCAATGTGGACGAAGACACGCTGAAGGCTTTCGTCCAGACCCAGCTTGCCCGCTACAAGGCGCCGAAGCGCATCTTCTTCAAGCCTTCGCTGGGCCGCGCCCCGAACGGCAAGGCCGATTACAAGGCGATCAAGACCTATGCGATGGAGCAAGCCGGCGTCAGCGCCTGACCCGAAACCGGCCATCCTTGCGCTTGTCCCTGTGAGAGCCACTCATGGGGGACAAGATGCATCTCAGAACCACAAACGGACAGCTCAGCCTGTTCAGCACCTACAAGCTGTTCTTTATCGGGCTGACCGTCACGATCAGCCTGGTGATCTGGTTCAGCACGCTGGTGGATGTGCTGGCCGGGGGACAGGAGACCGACAGCCTCGTTCTGGATGAAGACACATCCGAAGCGGCTTTCATGACCGGTTATTATGTCGGCGCGGTCGTGGTCACACCGATCCTGGCCGCACTCATGGCGGCCATTTTCGCCGCCCCGATGACATTTGGCGTCTGGCTCTACAGGTTCTGGCGTCCGGTCTCCGTGTCGGGCCCCGAAGAGGTTTTCGAGTAATCCCTCGCGCCAGCGCCTGAGCGCTGACTTGTGCGCGTCACGGCGCTATGCTCCATAGCCGGAAGGGTCCGGTTGCGGGGGATATGGGGACATGCGCACAGCACTGGTGTCGTTTCTGACGGTTGTCCTGATCGGGGCGATTGTCGGCACGGTTGTCGTCCTGGTGCAGCCGGAGACGACGCGTCACCACCCCGATTTCGGCCAGGATTGCACCGTCCTTCTCAACGACGCCACCGCCGAGGCTGTCGACTGCGTGCGCGTCTTCTACGGCACCAATCGCGACGTCCTCCTCGATGGCAACGCCCCCGCCCCCGACGGCGAGGTCGACACAAAAGATGTCGTCGCGCGCGATGGCGGCCACCTGCATGTCGGACGCGCCGATGTCTGGCTGCCGAAGCTTGTCGAGGAAGGCGGCACGCGCGAGCGCGGCGAAACCCCGATGCTCAAGGGCCCGGCGCCGGACGAGGACGACGAACTCGTCAAATATGTCTTCCTGACCCGCATCACGAAGGCGGGCCGCGAACGTTTCCTGACCGAGCTGGACGATGCGCTGATCGACCAGGATTCCTGGTCGGTCCTGCTCTTCGTGCACGGCTTCAATACCGGCTTCGAAGACGCCCTCATCCGCTCGGCCCAGCTCTCGGTCGACCTGTCGCGGCGTGCGGTCTTCGATGTTGGCGTGCCGGTGCTGTTCAGCTGGCCGTCGGCGGGCAAGCTTTCGCTGGCTGACTATCGCGGCGACCAGGACAGCTCGCTCGCCGCCGCGCCCTATCTGGAGGACTTCCTCGACCTGATCATCGACAATTCCGATATCGACCGCATCAACATTGTCGCCCACTCCATGGGCAACCGCCTCCTGACACAGGCACTGGAAGACTATGCCGCCGACTATCTGGAGCGCCATGGCGAGAGCGATATCGAATTCCGCATCGTGCTGGTTGCCGCCGATGTCGACCGGGACATCTTCGACGGCGTCACAGGCGTACTCGACAATCTGAAGGCCAATGTGACGATCTATACCTCGGACGCCGACCGCGCGCTGCAGGCTTCCGAACTGGTCAACAAGAACAGCCTCCGCCTCGGCGATACCGACTTGAACCGGCCCTATATCCGCCGCGACGAGTTCTACGAGACCGTCGATGCGACCGGCGTGGCGACAGAGCTGTTCGGTCTCGGCCATGGTTATTATTCGAACAATCCCTTCATCCTCGGTGACATGCTGTGCGCCATGGCCGAAGCCAATCCCGAACAGCGCGCGCTGGAGCAGATGCGCTACGGCGGAGCCCCCGACGGCGACGAGTATTACCGCGTCAGCGCGGCCGTCGAGCCGGGCTATGAGGAATGCTCGCTCTTCCGGGACGCCTTCCCGCTCACCGATGTCAGCCAGGCACCGGATGAAGGCCGCTTCGAGCCGAGCTATGCCCCGGCACCGCCTCCGCCGCCCCCGGAAGCCATGGAAGACGCCCCGCCCATGAGCCCGGCACCAACCGAGATTGTTTACTATGTCGAAGACCGTGACGCCTTCGATCCGGACGCGCTTGCCGGAGAACTCATGGCCGCGCTCGAGGCTGGCGATGTCGCCTCCATCACGATCCGTACCTTTACCGACACCGTCGGCTCCGAACCGGCCAACATTACCCGGACCGAACGCTGGGCGCGTCAGCTGAGCGACTGGCTGGTGGCCCAGGGCGTCGATCCGGACATGATCTTCACCAATGCCTTTGGCGAGAGCGAGCTGGCCGTCGACACCGGGGACGAGACCGACGAACCGCTCAATCGCCGCATCGAGATCGTGGTCGAGTATCAGTAGGCCGGCCCGGCTCTGCGGCCTTCAGCGATATCGCAGCCGGCCGTCGCCTTCGCCGACATGGAAAGTCCGGCTCACGGTCCGGCCATCGGAGACGATCTGCAAGGCATACTCGCCGGTGTCGAAGCCTTCGGGCCAGTGCCAGAAAGTGTAGCCCGGCCAGGCCTCGTCGTTGAAACTGCTCTTCTCGTGGATCAGGCGCCCGTTCCTGTACCATTTACGTATGAAGGTCTCGCCTCTCTCCACGCCCGGCAGGTCAAAGGTGATCATCAGCGTGTGCAGGCCGTCGGGGAAGGCTGTCACCTCCCTCAGGCACTGCTTGGTCTCTTTCGAGAAGTTCGCCTCGTCGCAGAAACGGATGTTCGTCGCGACAGGCGGCTCAGGCCCAAACGTCTCGACAAGCGCATAGGCCATTCCGCCAACGAGCGTGAGGGCGGCCAGGGTGGCCGCAGGGCGCGTCAGACGCTTCTTGCGCTCGGTAGGCCGGGGCGCAGCCGACGGGGTTTCGGCAGCCTGGCTTCGCGCCCGCTGGTCTCGCCGCTCATCCAGCGCCTTACGCCTCAATCGGATGAAGGCCGCAGACCAGCGTTCGCGCTCGAAGCGGTTCGATGAGGCGAGCGTCGCCAGACCTTTCAGATTCTGCACTTTCGGGATCGAGCTGCCACTGAGCCAGCTCTGGATCGAGCGCCGGTCGACCGCAATGTCGATCCCGGCCAGGGCGGTCGCAAGCTGGTCGTCCGTCCACGGGGCGGCGCCCTCTTCCCCCGTGACAGGCCGTCCAATGCCGGACTGAAAATAATAGTGCAGCAAATCCCTCAGGGAGTCCGCCTCGGGCGGATCCGCGTAAAACGATTTTACACGCGATCGAGACAAAAAATTTCCGTTCTATACCAGTGCCCTACGTCCCTACACTTCGGGAACACTGCAACAGTTTCACTTGCGCACAATCTAAACACACAAAAAAATCGTCTCCTCTGTCAATGAATTCGTGGGGGAGTTCAGTTCCGATGCCTAGTGTTCGTGTTTTGCCCGTCCGGCTGGCAGCCCTGGAGGCGGTCAGCGGCGTCGAGCCTCTTGGCGAAAGCGATGCCGACTGCCTCGTCGCCATCCGGGCCATTCTCGAAATGCACGGCAAGCTCGACCGGTTCGGTGTGGCGCTGCTGCCGGCGGATGTTCCCTGCGACGGCCGGGAGCGCTTGTTGACCAGCCGCGCCGACAAAGGCGCGAGCGACATGCCTCTGACAGACCTGTCGCCGGCTATGGGCGGCGCCGTATGGAAACTTCAGGAATCCGGATCGCACATGCTGCTCTGGGGAAAACCGTCCTGCAATGACGAGCCCCTGCACGGCGAGTAGTCGGTCCGACAGGCTGGGCAAAAGGCTCTGCGGGGGACGCCGCGGGGAAAGAGTGGCCCCGTTCAGGGGGCGAACAACGGGGCCGCTCCACCCGGCCTGGCTGATGCCGCCCCCTCTGGCGTCCAAGGGGCAAGGCATGGCAGAAGGCGTTCATGGCTGACGACATGATGACGGGCATGGTCCCGCCGCTCTTTGCAGACGTGCCGAAGAGCGTCTCCTTCAAGAAGCTGCGCAAGCGCATCGTGCGAAGTGCACTGCAGACGGTGGACCAGTATGGCATGGTCGACCGCACACGCACCGGCCCGCCGCCGAAATGGCTGGTCTGCCTGTCGGGCGGCAAGGACAGCTATGGCCTGCTCGCCGCGCTGATCGACCTGAAATGGCAGGGCGCCCTGCCCGTCGACCTCATCGCCTGCAACCTCGATCAGGGCCAGCCGGGCTTTCCCAAACATGTCCTGCCGGAATGGCTCGACAAGGTAGGCGTGAAATACCGCATCGAGACCGAGGACACCTATTCCATCGTCACCGAGAAGGTGCCCGAGAACCGGACCTTCTGCTCCATGTGCTCTCGCCTGCGCCGCGGCATTCTCTACCGCGTCGCGCGCGAGGAAGGCTGCGAGGCGATCGTGCTCGGCCACCACCGCGACGATGCGCTGGAAACCTTCATGATGAACCTCGTGCATGGCGGGCGGCTGGCCGCGATGCCACCAAAGCTGCTCAATGATGCCGGCGACCTGTTCGTGCTGCGCCCGCTGATCGGGTGTGCGGAAGACGATCTCGCCAAGTTCGCCGAGGCGATGGCGTTCCCGATCATCCCCTGCAATCTCTGCGGCTCTCAGGACGGGCTGCAGCGTCAGGCGATGAAGGCCATGCTGGACGAGTGGGAGACGAAGAAGCCCGGCGTGCGGCAGGTCATGGCGCGCGCCCTGACAACGGTGCGGCCGAGCCACCTGCATGACGACCGCGTCTTCGACTTCCTCGGCCTCGCGCTGGGCGGCGAGGGCGAGGACGATCCGAACGTGCCGTTCTGATTCGGCGTCGGCCAATTGCTCAGAAAATGAGCAATTGCATCGATTTTGAAATAACGAGCGCTCAAACCGGTATCACTCTTTCAACGGGGTCCGACCTCATGGGCGGGCTTCGTAGCCCGGCGACCGGCTTTCTGTAGGTTCCCCTCCACAAGCGATAGATGACGGGCCTGCCTGCGCCCGCAGGGGGGGACCGTGTTCAGAGTTGCGGCATACATTGTATTGAGCCTGATGTGCGTCTGGCCGGTGGCGGCGCAGGATGAGCCGCAGGAGCGGGATTTCCAGACCTATACACCGAGTGTTTCACCGGTTCGCATCGAGCGCTCGGAAGCGCCCGTCATCGACGGCAAGCTGGACGACGCCGCCTGGGACAAGGCGGCTGTCCTGACCGAATTCTACCAGGTCGAACCCGAAATCACCGCGCCCGACGTCAAAACCCGCGTCTACCTCGCCTATGACGAGGACAATCTCTATGTCGCCGTCTACGCCTTCGACGATGAGATCGACGACATCTTCGCCACCATCCTCGAACGCGATGGCGAAGTCTGGCGCGACGACATGCTGCGCTTCTATATCGACCCGTTCGACACCGGGATCAGTGGCTTCGGATTTGACGTGAATGCGCTGGGCGCCCGGGCGGAACGCCTTGTCCAGGCCAATCGCGGCCCCGTCGATGAATGGGACACGATCTGGGATTCCGCAGGACAAATCCTCGAGGATGGCTGGAGCGCCGAACTGGTCATCCCCTTCCGGTCGCTGAGCTTCGACCCCGGCGGGGATGGCTGGGGCCTGATGGTCACGCGCGAGCGGTCTCACAAGAGCCAGGAAATCCGCTGGGCGGCCATCGACCAGTCGGTCAGCAAGTTCGGCTTCTCGCGGGCCGGCCGCCTTGAAGGCATCACCGATATCAATCGCGGGATCGGGCTCGACGTGCAGGTGCAGGCAGGCCTCAACGCCAATCGCGACTGGACCAGCCCCCGCGATGACGATGTCCGCCTCGAGCCAAGCGCCAACATTGCCTACAAGATCACGCCGAGCATGACCGGCCTGCTGACACTCAACACCGATTTCTCCGACACCCCGCTCGATGCCCGCCAGATCAATACCGGCCGGTTCTCGCTCTTCTTCCCGGAGACGCGCGACTTCTTCCTGCAGGATGCGGCCTTCTTCGAGTTTGGCGGGCAGACCTTTACCAACGGGTCGCAATCGATCCGCGCGACGTCCAATGTGCCGAACGGCCAGCCCTTCTTCTCGCGGCGCATCGGGATCGTGAACGGGCAGTCGGTGAAGATCCGCGGCGGGCTGAAGCTCAGCGGCGAGGCCGGCGGCTTCGAGATCGGCGCGTTGACCGCCCAGACGGGCGAGGCGCTCGGCATCGACTCGCAGAACCTCTCGGTCGCCCGCATCGCGACGGATCTCGGCCGCCAGCACCGTGTCGGCATGATCGCCACCCATGGCGACCCGACGGGGCGCACCGACAACACCGTGGTGGGGGTCGACTACCTCTTCCAGACGCCCTCCTTTCTCGGTGGCAGCCGCATGCAGACCGATGTCTACTATCTGCGTTCATCCTCCTCGACGCAGGGTGACGACGACTCCTTCGGTTTCAGGACAGACTATCAGGGCGATGCCCTCGGCGGCGGCATCGAGTTCCGCCAGATCGGCGACGATTTCGCCCCGGCCCTCGGCTTCGTGAATCGGGCGGGTACACGCACCTACTCAGCGGCCATCAACCGGCGGCTGAGGCAGGGCCCGGACTGGATGCGCTGGTGGCAGTTCGGCACGCGCCACGAATACATCACCGATCTCGACGGGCGCATGGAAACCCGCCGCAACGACTTTGTGGGCGGTATCCAGACGCGCTGGACAGACGACATCACCCTCACCCTGTCGGACGAAGAGCAGGTCATCCGCACGCCCTTCACCCTGCCGGGCGGGCTGGTTGTGCCGGAAGGAAGCTATGGGAATGACGGCATCACGCTGCGCTTCCAGTCGTCCTTCACGCGGCCCTATGGCACGACTTTGGAGGTCAGCCATCAGGATTTCTATGGTGGCGAGTCGACCCTGTTTTCAGGCGACTTCCTCTTCCGGCCAAACGCCCGGATCGACCTCAGGGCGTCTTATTCGGTCGAGGAGATTTCCGTTCCGGCTGGCGAGGTCGACGTGCAGATCAGTTCGATCAATACGGTGTTCAACCTGACACCAAACCTCTCGATCTCGTCACAGACCCAGTATGACAACATCTCCCATAGCCTCTCCTTCTTCACCCGGCTGAACTGGGAGGCCCGGCCCGAGACCGAACTCTTCCTGGCGCTCGGTCATGGTGCGATCATCGAAGATGACGATTTCCGCAACAGTTTCCGCTCGATCCAGACAAGCGCGATCATCCGGCTGGGGAACACGTTCCGGTTCTAAGGGGGGCAGAAACGGCCTAACCGCCTGCAATGGCACGATCATTGCTGCGTCTGCGCCATGATGGCGGACGAGCCCCAGACGACGACAGGTCATGAAGATAAGCCACGGCTGAACCCGTCGGCACGCCATTGGGCGCTGCCGCTTCTTCTGATGACGCTGCTGATCACGATCATCGCGGCGGAGACCGGCCAGTTCCTCGCCTGGCTTTTCACGACGCTGTTTGCGCTGGCCACCTTCAATATCTGGATCGGCGGCGGACGCCCGGTGCTGTCGCTGTCGGAATTCTTTCACACCGGCCACGACAGAGACCGCAGGATCGCGCCGATCATCGGCTGCGCCCTGTTGAGCGGCCTGCTTCTCTTCATCCTCTATCTCGTGATCTGGGCCCTGATCTAGCAGGGGCCTAACCGGCCCCGTTCAGGCGGCGCGTGCATTCCTCGACACCGGCCATGTGGTGCGCGACCTCATAGAGGTCGCGGGCTTCACGCCAGTAGTCGACCGCCTCGGCATGTTCGTCCTGCGCGTCCAGCAGGCGGGCGAGCGGGCGGATGCCATTGGCGAGCGTGCCGGGCGGAATGTCCTCGATCTCGCGATAGAGGTCGAGAGCTTCCTCATAATGGGTCTTGGCGAGGCCGACGCGGCCAAGCTCGGCGGTGACATCGCCGAGATGGCGGATGACATGCGCGGTGACAAGCGAGGGCACTGCCTCTTCCCGGCGGCAGAGATTGGCCGCTTCGATGTACAGTCGCTCGGCTTTTTCGTACTGGCCTTCATCGCGATAGCACTGGCCCTTGGCCATCAGCGCCCGGACGAGAAGCTCCGGATCGTTCTGGCCGCGGGCAAGCTCCACGGCATCGGTGGCCATGAGGTGGGCTTCGTCGGGGCTTGCGTCCCGGCGCGCAGTGTAGACCCGGTCCACGAGCGCTCTGACATCCTGTTGCATGGCGCCCCACCCTTAGCAGATTTCCACAGGGCTGGCGACTAAAACCGGGGCAAGCCAGGTCAGGAACAAGATACCCCCCTCCCGCATTGGGTTAACACGCCGACAGTGAGAGGAGCCTGCATCTTGGACCAGTTTCTGACCACCTGGCACGAAGCCGCCATGACGACCGCCGGCCTGTTCTGGATGGCCCTCTGGGCCTTCGGCTTCGGCTATCTGATCTCGTCCATGATCCAGGTCTTCGTGACGCGCGAGCGCATGAAGCAGACCATGGGACAGGAAGGGCCCAAGGCCATCGGGCTCGGCACCTTTTTCGGCTTTCTCTCAAGCTCCTGCTCCTTTGCCGCGCTGGCCACGACGCGCTCGCTCTTTGCCAAGGGGGCGGGTTTTGTCGCCTCGCTCGCCTTCCTGCTGGCGTCCACCAATCTCGTCGTCGAGCTCGGCATCATCATCGCTGTCTTCCTCGGCTGGCAGTTTGTGGTCGGCGAATATGTCGGTGGCATCCTGCTCATCCTGATCACCTGGCTGATCGTGCGTCTGACGGGCGCCTTCGGCCTGGTCAAGAAAGCCCGCGAACGCGCCCGCGAGATGGAGGGCTCCGATGATGACAGCGAGGTTCCCGACTGGAAGAAGCTGATCAAGAGCCGCGAAGGCTGGCGCAAGGTCGCCCAGCGCTATGTCATGGAATGGGGTATGGTCTGGAAGGACGTGACGGTTGGTTTCACGGTCGCCGGCATCATCGCCGCCTTCGTGCCGCGCGAATTCTTCGAGACCCTGTTCATCGGCGCTGGCGAGGAAGACCCGGCCTTCTGGCAGGTCCTGGCGCAATCGGTCGTTGGCCCGGTGGCCGCCTTCTTCACCTTCATCGGCTCGATGGGCAACATCCCGCTCGCCGCCGTGCTCTATTCAAACGGTGTCGCCTTTGCCGGCATCATGGCCTTCATCTTCTCAGACCTTGTGGTCCTGCCGGTCCTGCGCATCCAAGCGAAGTATTATGGCTGGCCGATGGCACTCTATATCGCCGGGGTCTTCCTTATCGCGCTCGTCGCAACTGCGCTTCTCCTTCACTATGCCTTTGCCGGGCTCGGCATGATGCCCGACAGCACAGGCGGCCAAAGCGTGACCGACCGGGAGTTCTTCAAGGTCGACTACACCCTCTTCCTGAACCTGGCCTTCCTGGCGCTCTCGGCGGTTTTCCTCTGGTGGAAGGGCAAGACGGCCGGCTTCGGCAATCCGGTCGGCGGTGACATGACGGAAAAAGTGCTCTTCGGCCTCGCCGTCATCGCCTATCTGTGGCTCGCCGGCGGGCTGGTGATTGCGCCGCTTCTGGGGGCCTAGTCGCCTGCCCAGCCGAAGACGTCTTCCACGCCGACGCCGAAAACCCGCGAGATGCGGAAGGCGCTTTCGAGCGAGGGCGAATAGCGCCCCTGCTCGATGGCGATGACGGTCTGTCGGGTCACCCCGATTTCCTTGCCGAGGGCAGCCTGGGACATGTTGCCATGCGCCTCCCTCAACTCCTTCACGCGATTGGTAATGGGCGGGCGCCTGGCCATGCTCACACCACCCCCCGGCGGTAATACCAGATCTTCGCGGCATACTCCCCGAGCTGGGCGACCATCATCGCGCCGAAGGCGATGTGGAAGAGCTTGTTGCCGTCATAATCGAACAGGTAGCCGCCAAGCCCCGTCAGCACGCCGACCCCGAGCAGCACCCCGCCGAACGAGCCGGCGCGGCTGGCAATGATGCGGTCGCGCTCATCCAGCGTGTCGTCGGCTTCCGACGGCTTCGTCACCGCCACAAGGATATGGGCGATGATGGAGAGAACGATGATGAGGACGATATAGCCGACCACCAGCGGCAGGAGCGGCGGCGCGACTTCTCCCAGCGCGGCCGAGGCGGCGGCGACAGTCCTGAAATACCAGGCCGCCGCGATCAGCAGCACCGCGCCCATCACCCAGGCGGACTTTTCGTGAAAAGACATTGTTTGTGGCCCCGTCATGTCAAAAATATCTGACACGACAGATAGTCAAAAATTTTTGACTGTCAATTATTTTTGACAAAGCCGCTCCCAAGCCCCAGTCGAGCGCCTTGCCACGGCTTGGCCGTGGCACCCAGCTCCTGCCGGTTGTCCAAGATCGCGCGGATGGAGTTGGCCCCCACGGTCAAGCCGTGGGGAGACTTCTCCTGAAATGTCGGGTCTTTGGGATCCGCCCTAACTCTCCGCCCCCAGCGGGCCGACGGTGTCCTCGATCCAGCCGGCATAGGCGCTGACGCGGGTATAGACGCCGGGGCTGTCGTCCCGTCCGCAGCCGAGCCCCCAGCTGACCAGGCCGACCTGTACCGGATCGTAGGCGGTATCGCGTGTGACCATCGGCCCGCCACTGTCGCCATAGCAGGCATCCGGCCCGCCGAGGCCGGCGCAGACCGTGCCCTCGCCCAGCTGGTAGTCGCCATAATCGGCCTCGATGCCGTGCAGCGCGATCATCTCGTCCAGCATGGCGCGGCAGGTTTCGGTGTCGACCACGGGGACGCTGGCCTGCTGCAGTCGCAGGCTCGGCGCATAGATGGCCCGCCCGCCGGCATTGAGCGCGCCGGTGATGTCATCGGTCTCGGCCATGTTGCCATAGCCGGCGACATCCAGATACGTATCGTCGACGAGTTCGGCCGGGGCCGGGCCGAGGCCCTCGACCGGCATCAGCGGGCCGTCATAACCCGGCTCGATCTTCAACAGCGCGATATCGCTGCCACGTTCATACGCGCCGGAGACATAGTCCGGGTGCACATGGACCTCGGTGACGGCGTAGGTGCTGGTATCCTCGTCTTCGGAAAGACTGGTCCGGTTGGCGGCCACGCGCAGCGGCCCGAGACGGTAGACCATGCCATCCTCGCCACGCTCGAACTGGGCAGCCTTGCCCGTGCCCTCGATGCGCGCCTGGTCGACACAGTGGGCCGCCGTCAGCAACCATTGCGGCGCGATCATCGTGCCGCCGCAGGTATGCAGCGTGTTGCGCCCCTGGATCACCTGCAGCGAAACAATGCCCGGCCAGTCTTCGGCATAGGCATCTTCGCCCTCCACGACACAGCCGGCCAGCAGCGAGGCCGCCGCTGCGCCCGCCATCAGGCCACGAACCATCCGGATATCCATCTTTCATTCCCCTCACCTGTGCGGTCCCGGCCACACCTTGCCGCAAAACCGCCCGGGAGGGAATTCTCCCTGCGGGTTTCGCAGCTCCCGCCCCTCGCTTTTGCCTGGGGCGGGTGCTTTGATACAGGTCAATTGATTACGAATCGGACGGTTGCGGCTCGCAGGCGTCAAACGGGAGGCTTCATCGATGAGACAGTTCCTGACCGCAGGCATCGGCCTGGTGGCCCTGACGGCCTACAGTGCGGCCACGGCCCAGCAAAGCGAGACCGGCGAGGCCACGGCGGCGAGCGAAACGACCTATACGATCATGGTCAGCGGCACGAAGATCGGCGACATGGTCGTCACCGAGGACGGCCCGGCCATCTCGGTCGACTATGAATACCGCAACAATGGCCGCGGACCGACCATGGATGAGTCCATCGTGCTGGGCGAGGATGGCTTCCCGCTCGCCTGGAGCGTGGCCGGCAACACCACGTTCGGCAATGCGGTCGATGAGACCTTTGCCATGGAAGACGGCGAAGCGAGCTGGACGGATTCGACCGGCACCGGCAGCGCCACGGTAAGCGAGCCGTCCATGTACATCACCCAGGCCGGCACGCCCTATGATCTCGTCATCTATGCCAGGGCCCTGCTCGCCGACGACGACCAAACGCTGCCCGCCCTGCCCGGCGGCTCGCTCACGCTGGAAGCGCTTGAGGACTTCCAGATTGCCGGCCCCGATGGGGACGAGGCCGCGACCTTCTATGCGCTGATCGGGCCGGAGCTGGACCCGACCTATTTCGTGCTCGATGCCGACAATGATTTCCTGGCGATGATTTCGCCGGAATTCCTCGTCGCACGCGAAGGCTATGAAGGCGAGGACAAGCGCCTGCGGAACATGGCGGTGCGCTATTCCACCGAGCGCTTCGAGCAGCTGCAGGCCGACACCGCGCATACGTTCGATGCGCCGGTGCGCATCACCAATGTGCGCATCTTCGAGCCGGACACGATGAGCCTGAGCGAGCCGTCTTCCGTGCTGGTCGAAGGCAACCGCATCATCGCTGTGGAGCCGAGCGACGCCACGCCGGGCGACGACGAATATGTCATCGACGGCAAGGGCGGCACGCTGGTGCCCGGCCTCTCCGACATGCACGGCCATATCAGCCAGGAGGATGCCCTGCTCAACATCGCCGCCGGCATCACTTTCGTGCGCGACATGGGCAATGACAATGAAGTGCTGAGCGAACTGATCTCGAAGATCGAGACGGGGACGCTGGCCGGGCCGCGGATCATCCGGTCGAGCTTCATCGAGGGCAAGAGCCCGTACAATTCCAATAACGGCATCATCGTCACCAATCAGGAAGAAGCCAATGAGGCCGTGCGCACCTCGTGCGAGGCGGGCCATTTCTTCCAGATCAAGATCTACAATTCGATGAAGGGCGAATGGGTGCCGGAAATGGTGGAGCTTGCGCATGCGTGCGGACTGCGGGTGGCCGGTCACGTGCCCGCCTTCTCGCGCGCCGACAAGATGATCGAGGCGGGCTATGACGAGCTGACCCACATCAACCAGATCATGCTGGGCTGGGTGCTCGATGCCGAGGAGGACACGCGTACCCTGCTGCGTCTGACCGCGCTGAAGCGCCTGCCGGACCTCGACCTCTCCTCCGAGCCGGTCCAGAAAACGCTCGACCTGATGGAAGCCAATGACGTCGCCGTCGATCCGACCTACGCCATCCACGAAGCGCTGCTACTGTCGCGCAATGGCGAATTCCGGCCCGGCGTCGCCGATTATATCGAGCACATGCCGGTCGGCGTGCAGCGCTCGGCCAAGCAGGCCTGGTCCAAGATCGAGACGCCGGAAGACGATGCCGCCTATGCCGGCGCCTTCGACCAGATCACCGAGGCGCTGCAGATGATGAAGGATCGCGGCATCTTCATCGTCTTCGGCACCGATATGGGCGGCTCGTTCAACCTCCACCGCGAACTGGAACTCTACCAGAATATCGGCTTCACGCCCGGCGAGATCCTGAAGCGCGCCACGCTGGAATCGGCCACCTATCTCGGCCATGGCGACGACTATGGCTCCATCGATGAAGGCAAGCTGGCGGACTTCTTCCTCGTGCCGGGCAATCCGGTCGAAGACCTGAAGGCCATCAAGACGATCCGCCTCGTCATGAAGGACGGCGTTGCCTACTTCCCGAGCGAGATCTATCCGGCCTTCGGGATCGAGCCGTTCACGGACGTTCCGGACATCCAAACCCCGGAGGAGTAATGCGACCAGCCCGCCCGCTTATTGCCGGCACGGCCGCCCTGGTTTCCGGCCTGGCGGCCTCGGCCGAACCGCCTGTCTATGAGGCCAACGCCTTCCTCCTGTTCGACCTCGAAGCGCGCCTCAGCGCCGGGGTCGATCTCGCGGATGCCGATGGCGACGGAGACCTCGACGTCTTTCTCGCCAATGGCCGCCACTGGGCCCAGCCGGATCTCGTCTATTTCAATATCGGCAATGGCCGCCTCGCCACCGCCCGCCCGCTCGGCACCGAGTATGGTCCGAGCTATATCGTGCGGGCCGGCGATGTGGATGGCGATGGCGACGTGGATGCCGTCGTCGTGCGCGACAGCGTGCCAGCCCAGGTCTTCCTGAACGATGGCGAGGCGACCTTTACGCTGGCCGGTGATATCCCCGAAAGCGACGGCCCGGCCCGCAATGCGCTGCTACGCGACCTGACAGGCAACGGCACGCCCGACCTCGTCACCGTCCAGCGCCGCGGCGGGGTGCGCCTGTTCGAGGGCAATGGCGATGGCAGCTTCGCCGCGCCGCTCGTCATGCCGGGCGAGCTGACAGGCTCAACCGGTGTGGCGGCCGCCGACTTCAACCGCGACGGGCGCACGGACCTTGTAATCGCCTGCCGTGATGGGGGCCAAAGCGTCATCCTGTTCAATATGGGTGAAGATGACTGGGTGGACGCCCCCATCTCGGGCAGCGCCGGCGACCACCGCCAGGCGGTGGCCGGCGACTTCAACCGGGATGGCCATGCCGATATCGTGCTCGGCTCCACAAGCGGGGTCTCCACCCTGCTGCTCGGGGATGGCGGCGGGAATTTCATGCCCGGCGTCTCCGTCGGCGAGGCCGGACGCACCGTGCTCTCGCTCGCGGCCGCAGACCTCGATGGCGACGGCGACCTCGATCTTGTCGAAGGCGCCGACGAGCAGAGCAACCGCATCTACATCAATGACGGCCGTGCCCGCTTCAGCGCCATCACCCTGCCGGACACGCGGGATAACACTTACAGCATCGCGCTCGGCGACATGAATGGCGACGGGCTGACCGATCTCGTCTTCGCCAATTCCAGTGCGGCCAATGTCGTCATGCTGGCCCAGCCCGCCGGCGAGTAATGACAGTCATGGGTGAGCTGCGGATCTATGTCGATGCCGACGCCTGCCCGGTGAAGGATGAGGTCTACAAGGTGGCCCTGCGCCACGGCCTGCCGGTCACCATCGTCGCCAACAGCTTCATGCGGGTGCCGCAGCACCGTCTGTTTACCCGCATCACCGTTGCCGAAGGCCCGGATGTGGCCGATGACTGGATTGCCGAACGGGCCGATACCGACACCGTCGTGATAACCGCCGACATCCTGCTCGCCCAGCGCTGCCTGGAGGCCGGGGCGCGCGTTCTCTCGCCCAAGGGCAAGGCGTTTACCGAAAACTCCATCGGCCAGCAGGTCGCCACACGCGCCATTATGGAAGACCTGCGCGCCACGGGCGAACAGACGAGTGGCCCGGCGGCGTTCAAATCCGCCGACCGCTCGAACTTCCTGTCGGCGCTTGAAGTGGAACTGCAGAGGCTGAAACGTGCCCGGCAGGCCCCGCCCAGCCGCTAGATTTTGGGCGCCCGCATCAGGTCCGGGTCGAGCTCGGAGATCTTCGTCGCCCCCATGAGCGCCATGGTGCGCAGGAATTCCTCTTCCAGAATGGTCAGCGCCCGGCTGACGCCCGCCTCCCCGCCGGCGCCCAGGCCGTAGAGCGCCGCCCGCCCGAGTGCCACACCGGTCGCGCCGGCCATCAGCAGCTTGGCAATATGGCTGCCCCGGCGCACGCCCCCGTCTGCGATGATGTCAGCGCGCCCGCGCACCGCCTCGACGATCTCGGGCAGCAAGTCGATTGTCGGCACGGACGTGTCGAGCTGACGGCCGCCATGATTGGAGACCCAGACCGCATCGGCGCCAATCTCGATGGCGCGCTTCGCATCTTCGGCGCGCGAAATGCCCTTGATCGCAAAGCCCGGCCCCCAGAACTCGCGCATCCACTCGACATCCGACCAGGTCACCGCGCGCGAGAATTGCCGGTTCACGAAGCCGATCACTCCGCCCTGATCGCCCTTCTCCTGGATATGGGTGAAGTTGGCCGGCGTAATCTTCGGGCTGCGGATAAGGTCCCACAGCCAGCCCGGACGAGCGAGCACCTGCGAGGCCACCTTCAGGTTCGGCGATGGCGGCACAGCAAAATGGTTGCGCGGATCGCGCTCGCGATTGCCGGCCACGGGCAGGTCGACCGTCAGGATGCAGCCGGTGAAGCCAGCCTCCTTCGCCCGTTCCAGAAAGCCCTTCACGATCTCCTTGTCGGTCCAGACATAGAGCTGCACCCACTTCGGCCCGGACGTCGCCTTCGCAATGTCCTCGACCGTCTGGGAGGCAAGCGTCGAGCAGGCATAGATGACCCCGGCCTTCTCGGCCGCCCGCGCCATGGCGAGTTCGCCGGCGGCCGGATGGAAGAGCCGCGTCGAGGCCGTCGGGGAGATGAAGAAGGGCCGGCCGGTCTCCTGCCCCATGATCGTGGTCGAGGTGTCGATCCCGGTCACGTCGCGCAGCGCCCGCCAGGTGAGTTCGTAATCATTGTAGCGGGTGACGGCGCGCGACAGCGTCACCTCGTCATCGGCCCCGCCATCGATATAGTCGAAGATCATGCGCGGCAGCTTGCGCTTCGCCATGCGGCGAAGGTCATCGATATTGATCGCCTGGTCGAGCTTCATGGCCTGGCCCCGCGCCTCCCGTATTTTCTCTTTCTCCCTGTTCGAATACCGGCTTGACTGACGAGCCGTCAATTTCCGTTCCCTCAGACTGTACATGCGAGGAGGACGCATCATGGACATTTCGGGCATGGCCCACCTGATCATCACGGCCGGCAACTTCAAAGCTTCGACGGATTTCTATCGCGAGCTCCTGCCGGCCATGGGGCTTCAGATCGTCGAGGACAGCGAGGAGATCCTCTACTGCGTCGGCGCACGCACGGCGCTCGGCATCCGCAAACCGGACCCGGCCCATGCCGGCGAGCGCGCCAACCAATGGCGGGTCGGCCTGCATCACTACTGTTTCCGGGCGAAGAACCGCGAGACGGTCGACCAGGCCCACAAGCTTGTCATGGCGCTTGGCGGAAAGATCATCCATGCGCCCGAAGAAGGCCCCTGGGCGCCGGGCTATTACTCCGTCCTGTTCGAGGATCCCGACGGGATACGCGGCGAGGTCAATCATGTGCCCGGCAAGGGCGTGCTCGCGGAGGGGGCCGAATTCCGCACGCACTGACCGATCGGCTATGCGGGACATCCCGTATTGCGACTGCGATGCAGGACGCGCACGCTATAGCCATCATGAAGGAGAGATGGCCATGGCGAAGCCCGGCGAGAAAGAAAAGAAGATCAAGACGGCGCCCGGAAAGGGCTGTGCCGATAGCGGCCCGATCCGCCCGGCGGGTCCGGACTGCATGAAAAGCCCGCCCGACAGCTGGGACGAGATCGATGAGGATTCCGACGAGTCCTTCCCGGCGAGCGACGCGCCCGGCAATTACTGAGCCTCGTCAGGGCTTGCATAAAGCCCCGCTCCGTGTCCCACTGGGCAGCACATTCAACTCAGGGGGACGACCATGAAACATGCTGCCTTTCTTTGCGCGGCCGCGCTGATGCTTACAGCCTGCGGAAATGAACCGGGCGAGCCGGTCACCGACGAGGCCGGCGATGCGGGCGAGATGTCCACTGAAGCCGGCACCGACGAGATCAACAAGGTCGACGAGACCGAGCAGATCGCCGGCGGCGCCTGCAGCTATGAGGTGGCGATGGTGGAGGCCCATGTCGTCGCCATCGATGGCGACACCGTCGAGATGAACGATAGCGATGCCAGCATCTTCTATATGAGCGTCGATGACTTCGAGACGATGCCGGAAGCCGGCGAAGACTTTACCATCAAGCGCGAAATGATCACCGAAGGCACGTGCACGCCGGAAATCTACACCGTTGTCGACGGCGATGTCGGCGGCGTGGAATAGACGCTAGCGCCGCCCGAACAGCTTTTCGATGTCGGCGAGCTTCAGTTCGACATAGGTCGGGCGGCCATGATTGCACTGGCCTGAATAGGGCGTCGCTTCCATCTGGCGCAGAAGCGCATTCATCTCGTCGGCATTGAGCCGGCGCCCCGCGCGCACCGCCCCGCCGCGGCAGGCCATGTTACCCATGACATCCTCGAAGCGCTCCTTCAGGGCGAGACCTTCTTCATATTCGGCGAAATCGTCGGCCAGATCCTTGATGAGGCCGGCGGCATCCATATTGCCAAACAGCGCGGGCGTCGCGCGCACACAAACCGCCCCGGCCCCGAACGCCTCGATCTCGAGCCCCATTTCGGCAAGCTCCCCGGCGCGCTCGAGCACGCGGGTGGCTTCGTCTTCGGCCAGCTCAACCACTTCCGGGATGAGCAGCGCCTGGCGCTTGACGCCATCGGCAGCCATCTGCGCCTTCATCTGCTCATAGACGAGACGTTCATGCGCGGCGTGCTGGTCGACAATGACGATGCCGTCCTTCGTCTGAGTGACGACATAGGTCTCGTGCAGCTGCGCGCGGGCGACGCCGAGCGGAAAGTCGTGACTGTCAGGGGCCGGCTCGGCCTCGATCCGGACAGACGGGGCATCGTAACGCTCCCCCGTTTCAGCCATTCCCGGCGCGGGCGGGGCCGGCTGCCAGTCGGCCGGTTGCGGCTGCGGACGCGGCGGCGGCGCGCTGCCATAGGAGTCGCGAAACAGGCTCGAGCGGTCCCAGACCGAGGGCTGCGGCAGCGGCGCATCCTTCTGCGGCGCGGCCTCTTCGCCCTGCATCTTGCCGAGCGCATAGCCCGCAACCGTCGTGCTGGCGCGATGCCCGGCCGCTGCCAGCGTGTGGCGCAGTGAACCGATGATCAGCCCCCGGACATTCCCGGCATCGCGAAACCGCACTTCGGTCTTGGCCGGGTGCACGTTCACATCGACCAGTTCCGGATCGCAATCGACGAACAGCGCCGCCATGGGGTGGCGGTCTCGCGCGAGGAAATCCTGATAGGCCGCGCGGATCACACCCGTCAGCATACGGTCTTTCACCGGGCGCCCGTTCACGAACAGGAACTGGTATTGCGCATTGCCGCGATTGAGCGTCGGCAGGCCGGCAAAGCCCGACAGCGTCACGCCATCGCGTTCGGCCTCGATCGACAGCGCGTTCTCGCGAAACTCCCGGCCCATGATCGCGCCAAGGCGTTCCAGATGCCCTTCGGGCGTTGGCGTGTGCGCGGCATAGCGAAAGCTCGTGCGGCCATTGCTCTCCAGCGAGAGGCTCACCCCGGCATTCGCCATGGCAAGCCGCTTCAGCGCGTCGGTGACGGCCATGCTTTCGGCGCGTTCGGACTTCATGAATTTGAGCCGCGCCGGTGTGGCGTGGAAGAGGTCGCGCACCTCGATGCGCGTGCCGGTCTCACCCCTGCCCGTCCATGCGGCGGGTTTCGGGCCTTCCACACGGCCAGCTTCGACGAAGACCTCTGAGGCATCCTCGCCCTCGGCGCGCGAGGTGAGGCTCATGCGCGAGACGCTGGCGATGGACGGCAGTGCCTCACCGCGAAAGCCCATGGTGTGGATGTTCAGGAGATCGATCCGCCCATCCTCGCCGGGCGAAAGCTTGGAGGTGGCGTGGCGCTCCAGCGCCATGACCATGTCGTCGGCGCTCATGCCGCAGCCATCATCCTCAACGATAATGCGTTTCAGCCCGCCTTCCTCGATCGAAACCGAGATGGATGTCGCACCGGCGTCGAGCGCATTCTCGACCAATTCCTTCACCGCCGCAGCCGGGCGTTCGACGACTTCGCCGGCCGCAATCCGATTGACCGCATCGGGCGGAAGCTGGCGGATCACGGGCCGCGCGGAGAGACGTGCAGAATCAGGCATGAAAGGTGATTATATCAGGCTTTGCCATTGCCTCACAAAGACAAAGGGCGGCTCCCGACAGAACCGCCCCTTTCTTCTGGTATCCGTGTCAGGACCTAGCCGTGCCCCGGGTCCGGCATGGCCCTTGTCTCTTCCTCGTCATGCTCTTCCATGTCGGCGGCATCATCGAGCGAGACCTCGTCCTCATCGGCGGCCGGCAATTCGGAAACGGCCTCAAGACCTTCCGGCTGGCCGACCACGATATAGGTGAAGTTCTCCGGCTTGAGATATTCGGCGGCGATCCGGTTCACATCTTCCAGCGTAACCGCCTCGACCATGGCATTGCGCCGGTCGAAATAGTCGATGCCGAGCTCTTCCTGACGAACGCCCATCAAGTTGGAGGCGATCTTGGAGTTGCTGTCGAAGGAGAGCGGATAAGAGCCTGTCAGATAAGCCTTTGCGTCGGAAAGCTCGGCTTCGGTGATGCCGTTCTCGACAATGTCGGTCATCTCCGCCTCGAGCCCTTCTATGAAGGCGCCGGCGCTCTCATTCTTGGTCTGGCCGCCGCCGGACCAGAGATTGAGGTGGTCGCCCGTCTGCAGGCCGGTATAGACGCCATAGGTCAGCCCCTTCTCGACACGCAGATCCTTCATAAGGCGGCTTTCGAAGCCGCCGCCACCAAAGGTGTAGTTCAGCACATAGGCGGGGAAGAAGTCGTCATCGTCGCGCGCGATGCCCGGCGCAGTGAAGGTGACGAGGCTCTGCGGCTGCGGCAGGTCCACCACGGCCGGATTGGGCAGCGGGGCGTTCAGGTCGACATCCTCGATGGGCGCAATGTCGGAGCTTTCCGGCAGGCCGGCAAAAGCGGCATCGAGCAGCGGCGCAAGCTCTTCCGGCGACATGGCGCCAACGGCGGTGACGAGCAGCCCATCCTTGACCATGATCTCGTCCTTGCGCTCAAGCGCAAGCGCCGGGGTCAGCGCCGTGAGGCTCTCCTCGCTCGTCTCACGAGAGAAGGGATGGTTCGGCATCAGGGCCTGGTTCGCGGCACGGCCGGCGAGATAGCTTGCATTGGTCTCGCGCGTCTTCAGGCCGATCAGCGCCTCGCGGCGGAACCGCTCGAACGGGCCTTCGTCGAAACGCGGCTCGTTGAGCGCCAGGGCGACAAGATCCATCGCCTCGCCGGCATTGTCGGTCAGCATGTTGGCCGAGCAATAGGTCGTCTCGTTGCCAGCCCCGCAGGAGAAGCCCATGTTCAGCTCTTCCATGCGCGTGGCGAAAGCCAGCGAATCGAGCTCGCCGGCGCCTTCATTCATCTGGTAAACCATCGCATCGGTCAGCCCTTCCAGGCCGTCCGGATCGGTGGCTTCGCCGGTTTCCCAGGCCATGCGCAACGCCATGATCGGGATGGAAGGCTCCTCGACCAGCCAGACGGAAACACCGCCCGGGGTCGTGAATTCCTGGATCGTGGCGAAATCGCCTTCGTGAACCGTGATCTCGAGGCCGGCCGGCTCGGCCGGGTCTGCGGCGTCGGTGACGGCTGGCTGGCTTTCATCGAACGAGGCCTGTTGCGTGTCTGCCGTCTGGCAGGCGGCAAGCAGCAGCGCGGAGGCCGCCGCGCCGAACAGCGGTGTCGTTATACGTTTCATCCTTCGCTCTCCTCCTCGTCCGAGGCCGGCAGCAGATGGCCTTCGATATAATTCTGGTCTGCCCCGAGCACCTTGCGCAGCGCGGCAATGGCATCGTCCTTGGTGACGCTGCGGATATCGTCGGGATAGCTCATCACATCGTCGACGGTGCCACCGACGGCGAGCGTCGAGCCATAGAGCTGGGCCATGCTGGCCTGGCTGTCGCGCTGATAGATGGCACTGGCGGCCAGCGAATTGCGCGAGCGCTCGACTTCGGCGTCGGTAAAGCCGTTCTCCAGAACATCGTTCACGACGGCCATATAGGCTGTTTCCAGCTCGTCCAGGCTGACGCCCTGCGAAGGCGAAGCCGAGAGCACCGCCGGGGCGGTGTCGTGCAGCGAGAGCCAGGCGCCGGCCGAGGCATCGACGGCGATCTTCTGGTCTTCCACCAGCGCCTGGTAAAGACGGCTGGTGCGCCCGCCGCCCAGCACGTCCATCGCGACGTCGAGCGCATAGGCGAAATCGCGGTCCTGACTGTAGGAGGTGGCGAGATACCAGCGCTGCCATTCCGGCTGGCGGACCTTCGGATCGCTATGGGTGATGGTCTGGGTCTCGGCCAGCGGCTGGACAGTTTCCCAGCCGCGTTCGGGCCGCTCGATCTGTGGATCCTCGATCGTGCCATAGGTCTCTTCGGCCAGCGTGCGGACCTGTTCAGGCGTCACGTCGCCGGCCACCACGAGGATGGCTTCCGAGGGGGTGTACCAGGTGTTGTAGAAGTCGAGGCCGTCTTCCGGCGTCAGCGCGGCAACCTCGTCCATCTTGCCGATCACGGTGATATGGTAGGGATGGTCCTGATAGAGCGCGCCCATCACCTGCTCCTGCAGGATCACGCCGGGATTGTTGTCGATCCGCTGTCGGCGCTCTTCCTTGACGACATCACGCTCTGAAATGAACGGGCCTTCCGGATCGTCATTGATGATGAGATCCGTCATCCGCTCGGCTTCCAGCTCCATCATGCGCTTCAGCTGCTCCTTGGCGACGCGCTCATAATAGGCGGTGTAGTCCCAGGAGGTGAAGGCGTTGAGCTGGCCGCCATTGCGCTGGACGATGGAGGTGAACTCTTCCGGGCCAATATCGTCGGTTTCCTTGAACATGACATGTTCGAAGAGGTGCGCGATGCCGGACTTGCCCGGCTCTTCATCGACCGCGCCGACCTTGTACCAGACCATGTGCGTCACCACCGGTGCGCGATGATCCGGCAGGACGACCACGTCCATGCCATTGTCGAGCTCGAATGTTGTCGGATGCCATCCGGCCTCCGCCGTGTCTGCCATGGCGGAGCCGGCCGAAATGGCGATCGCTGCCAGCCCCCCCGCAAGAAATGTCTTCATAGTTTCTCTCCGGTCTGGGCGCTCTCTTCAGAGCTCGATGATGGCAGCGGGCTTACGTGCCCGGCAGCTTGATCCTGTCGCCGCTACCGCGGGCGATGGTGACCTGCTCATTGCCGGTCGCATTGTCCTCGACCTCGCCCTGCGAATTGAGGATCGCATCGGCATCGTCACGCGTCTTGCGGATGGTGCCCGCCTCTTCATAGTCGACCATGGAGCGGATCATCGGATTGACGGCATTGGCGCCAGCCGCCGAAACAAGCGCACGCTCGACCGCGCTGGCATTCTCGCCGATGCTGGACCCGAAAGCGGCCGCGACAGGCGCGCGGGTCGGATCGGCTTCGGCCGGAACAGAGGTGCCGGCCGCCGGCGGGCGCAGGCTGTATTCAGGCGGCACCGACAGCGGCGCCTTGGTCACGACGCGGAACTCATCCGGCCCGGACGGGCCGCCGCCACCAAAGAGGCAGCCGCCAGTTGCAAGGAGCGCCCCCATAGCCGCCAGTGTCAGAAAGGATTGTCTCATCGGCGTCCTCACTCGAAATCTCTATCGCTCAGGCCCTTGTCGCATCTTCGGACCCGGAACGCGACATTAAAAACTGATCGAGAAACAGCAAGACCGCGCCGACAGTTATTGACGCATCTGCAATGTTGAACACCCACGGAAAACCGACCGGCCAGCCCGCGATATACGCGCCGAACCAGGGCCCGGAAAAGTCCAGGAAATCGACCACGGCGCCGAACCGCACCCGGTCGATCAGATTGCCGAGCGCGCCGCCAATCACCAGCGCCAGCGACAGCGCCGTCAGCCAGCGCTCGGCCCGCCAGAGCCAGTAAACAAAGGCCGCCGCAATGCCCCCGGTCGCCAGGACGAGCACCCAGCGCATCAGGCCGTCGGATTGCAGCGTGCCAAAGCTGATGCCCCGGTTCCAGAGCATGGAGAGGTCGAACACCGAGGAAATCTCGATGGAGCCGCAGGCAATCGTGATGTCGAGACAGTCCCGGGCATTGAAGGCCGGCGTCGCCAGGATCCAGAGCTTGGTCAGCTGGTCGGCAATGATCACGCCTGCGATCATTGCCAGCCAGGCATACCGGTTCCCCGGCCCCGCCATCAGGCCGCGCCCCGCATTTCACGCACAGCGGCTGCATCACGCGGGGTGATGTCCGGGAAGTCGGGATCGGCGGCCGCCGGATCGAAATACTTCCAGCTGCGGGCGCACTTCACGCCATCCGCCTTGGCCGGGACGACCGCCACGCCGGGCGTATCCTCCAGCCGGTAGGCGTCTGCCGGGCCCTCGCCCTGGATGAGCGTTGCACCGGAGGTGATGAAGAGGTCGGCGGGGCTTTCGCCCTCGAACGCGTCGATCAATGCCTTGTCCTCGATATAAACCTCCGGGGCCGCTTCCAGAGAGGCGCCGATCCGCTTTTCGCGGCGTTCGACTTCCAGCGCACCGGTGACGACGCGGCGAACCTTGAAGATCTTCTCCCAGCGCGCGGCGTGCTCAGCGTCGAGCCAGCTTTCCGGCGTTTCGGGGAAGGTCAGCAAATGCACGCTGTCGGCCTTGCCGGCGACATGGCTCATCAGGAAGGCTTCTTCCGTGGTGAACGGCATGATCGGAGCGAGCCAGGTGACCAGCCGCTCAAGGATAAGCCCCATCACCGTGCGCGCCGACTTGCGGCGGATGTCGGAGGGCGCATCGCAATAGAGGCTGTCCTTGCGGATGTCGAAATAGATCGCCGACAGGTCCACCCCGCAGAAGTTCAGCATGGCGGCCATGACGCGCTTGTAGTCAAAATTCGCGTAAGCCTTGCGGACCAGCGCGTCGCTCTCGGCCAGGCGGTGCAGCACCCAGCGTTCGAGGCCCGGCATGTCCTTCGCGTCGACGGTTTCGTCCTCGGAATAGCCATCGAGCGCGCCGAGCAGGTAGCGCAGCGTGTTGCGCAGGCGTCGATAGCTCTCGGCATTCGTCTTCAGGATATCGTCGGAGATGCGCAGGTCTTCGGTAAAATCCGAACTCGCCGTCCAGAGGCGCAGGATCTCGATGCCGAACTGGTTGGCGACCTGTTCGGGCTCGACCGTATTGCCGAGCGACTTCGACATCTTCTTGCCCTCGGAATCGACGATGAAGCCGTGGGTGACGACGTTCTTGTAAGGCGCCATGCCGCGCGTCGCGCAGCATTCCAGCAGCGAGGACTGGAACCAGCCGCGGTGCTGGTCGGAGCCTTCGAGATAGACGTCCGCCTGCCCCGTCGCCTCGTCGATGACGCCGCGGTCGCGCAGGGTGAAGGCGTGCGTCGTGCCGCTGTCGAACCAGACGTCGAGCACATCGGTGACCTTTTCCCAGCCCGCCGGATCGGCGATGCCGTCGAGAAATTTGGCGGCGTCGGCCGAGAACCAGGCTTCCACGCCTTCGGCAGCGATGGCGTCGAGGATGCGTTTGTTGACCTCGTTGGCCTTGTCCTCGTCCAGCGCATAGGTATGAGGCTGGCCGTCCGGGCTGACGAGCAGCGTGATCGGCACGCCCCAATTGCGCTGGCGCGAGATAAGCCAGTCGGGCCGGTCCTCAACCATGCTCGTGATGCGGTTGCGGCCCGAGGCCGGCACGAAGCCAGTCTCCTTCAGCGCGTCCAGCGCCAGATCCCGCAGCGGGCGCGAGCCATTGGCGCCCGGCTTGTCCATAGCGATGAACCATTGCGGGGTGGCCCGGCGGATGACCGGTGCCTTGGAGCGCCAGGAGTGGGCATCGCGGATCATGGTCACGCCGCGCGAGAGCAGGTTGCCCGCTTCGGTCAGCAGGCGCATCACTTCCGGGTTCGCCTTGCCCTGCTCGCCGCGCTTCTTGCCGGAGGTGCGGATGACGTCGAGGCCCTGCAGGGCGTCTGGCAGGTCCGGATGTTCATAGACACCGTCTTCATTGACGATGTCGCGGATGTCGGAGGCGGTGCGGCCCGAGGCGATCCAGACGAGGAAGTCATCCTCACCGTGGGCCGGCGCGGTATGCACAAAGCCTGTCCCGGCATCGTCGGTGACGTGGTCGCCCGCGAGCATGGGGATGTCGTGCTTGTAGAAGTCCGACAGGCTGGCCAGCGGGTGGCTAAGCGTCCAGCCCTCCGGATTTACGTCGCTAACGCGCTTGAAGCCGGACACCTTGGCGCTCTCCATGACGCTGTCTGCGAGCGCATCGGCGAGGACATATCTGTCCCCCGGCTTGGCGAAGGGCGCGAAGCCAAGCTCCTCCTCGCTCATCACGCTTTCGACCTCATAGAGGCCATAGGAGATGGACGGGTTGAAGCTGACGGCCTGATTGGCCGGGATCGTCCAGGGCGTGGTCGTCCAGATAACCACGGATGCTCCGGCTAGGGACTCGATTTTTTCTCTGTCTTTCTGCGTACGCCAATATTGGGCGTTCATATCAATCGGAAACTTCACCCAGATCACCGGCACCTTGCGGTCGTGATATTCGACTTCGGCTTCCGCCAGCGCAGTCCGCTCCACCGGGGACCACATGATCGGCTTGGAGCCACGCACGAGCCGGCCGGACATGGCGACGCGGAGGAATTCGCGCACGGTCGCGGCTTCGGACTCGTAATTCATCGTCAGGTAGGGATGGTCCCAATCGCCCTCGACGCCGCAGCGGCGGAAGCCGGCCTTCTGGACCTCGATCCACTTCTCCGCATAGGCGCGGCAGGCGCGGCGGAACTCGTCGCCCGGCACATCGTCCTTGGTGCGGCCCTTGGCGCGGAACTCCTCTTCCACCTTCCATTCGATCGGCAGGCCGTGACAGTCCCAGCCGGGGATGTAGGAGGCGTCATAGCCGAGCATCTGATGGCCGCGCACGACAAGGTCCTTCAGGATCTTGTTCATCGCGGTGCCGAGGTGGATCGGGCCGTTTGCGTAGGGCGGGCCGTCATGCAGGATGAAGGGCTTGGCGCCACGCGCCTTCGCCTCTTCGCGCATACGGTCATAGAGCCGCATCTCGTCCCAGCGCTCAATCCATTTCGGCTCGGCCTTGGGCAGGCCGCCGCGCATGGGGAACTCGGTCTTCGGCAGGAACAGCGTGTCGCGGTAGTCGGTCGCTGTCTTGGTCTCTTCGCTCATAATGTAATCAGTCTCGAATCAGCAGTGTCTGTCTTGGCGCATGGGAATATCCCGGCTTCAGCGTGACGCCCCTGTTCGAGGACACATCATCGCCAAGCCGGGCGGCTAATTCGAATCACGAAAGATCTGGCCCGTTTCATCATGGCCGCAGGCTCTAGCAGAGCGCTCCGCCTCTGTCATCTGCTGCACGGCAAGCCCGCGCAGTCGGGCCCCGCCGGCCTATGACCTGAACCGGTCGATGACGTTCTGGACGATCACATCGAAGGTGCTGAGCTCGAAGACGATATTGTCCCGCGTCACCCCGCGATTGAGGATGATATAGCGCTCAACCGACAGGCCGGAGTCGTCATACCAGAGCTTCAGCGGCGGCACGTCCCGATTGATCTGGTTGACCTTTTCCGACGTGACCTGATCGTCGGCAGCGAAACGGGCGATCAGCTTGATACCCCGGCAGGAACCGGCTTCGCAGGCATTGCCGACGAGATAGTAAAGCATGCCGCCCTCGGTCTGTGCCTGAACGGTCGGGGCCTCCGGGTCCTCGCCTCTCTGCGTGACCGTGTGGCCCTCGGCCTCGGCAAAGCTTGCGAGATCGGACTGGGTCACTTCCGTGACCACGTCGCCCGCCTGGGCCATCGCCGGACATGCAAACCCAGAAACCGCCAGGGCGGCTGCGGCAAAGACAACAGATTTCATGATCGTCCCCTCAGTCTGTTTCGCGAGATACTCTGGCGGGCGCGGCCCGGTTTGTCACCCTTTTACGGGGCCGGATCCTGGTCCCTCGCCAGCAGGGTTTTCGCCTCGGCCGTGTCGGCCTTCATCTGCTCGATCATCTCCTCAAGCGAGGGGAAGTGCAGTTCAGGCCGCAGAAAATGGTGCAGCGCGACCTCGACATAGTGGCCGTAAATGTCGCGGTCGAAGTCGAAGATGAATGTCTCCAGCAGCGGGTCGCGTACCCCTGTCGTCGGCGTGCGGCCGAAATTGGCGACCCCGGGCAGCCACTCGCCCTGCCGGTCGATCCGCAAGCGCACGGCATAGACACCGTGGCGGGGATGGATCAGGGGTCCGAGGTGAATATTGGCTGTCGGAAAGTTGATGGTGCGCCCGCGCGCCTCGCCATGCTCGACATGGCCGTCGGCAATCCAGGGATGGCCCAGCATGGCGGCGGCCCGCTGCGGATCACCGGCAATCAGCGCCTCGCGGATCGCTGTGGAAGAGACCTTGGCCGCACCATCGGCGTCCACCTTGTCGACAATACTGACCTCGAAGCCGAAAGCCCGCCCGAGCGAGGAGAGCCGGGCCGCATCGCCCATACGCCCGCGCCCGAAGCGGAAGTCGAAGCCGACGGCGACATGTTTCACACCCAGCCCTTCGGCCAGGACCTTGCGGCAGAAATCCTCATCCGTCATCGACGCCATGTCGGCGGTAAAGGGCAGTTCGAAAACGGTTTCTGCGCCCAGCGCAATCAGCTGCGCGTTGCGCCGCGCCGGACGGTAAAGACGGAAAGGCGGATCGTTCGGGCGGAAATAGGCGCGCGGCGGCGGCTCGAAAGTCGCCACACCCAGCGGCGCGCCATCGATCCGCGCGGCATCGATGACGGCGCGGTGGCCCATATGCAGCCCGTCGAAGTTTCCCAGCGCCACGGAGTAGCCATGGGCGCTTTTCGGCAGGTTTCGGTAATCGGCGTGGACCGTCATCAGGCCTCCCGCGGTGGCACCATGACCTTGGCCTCACCGCCCACGACAACTTTGTCGGCAACCGAACAGGTTATCTTCAGCGTCACCCGGTTGCCGCGCTCATACATCTCGGTGACTTCGGCGCGCGCAATGACTTCGTCGCCAATGAAGACGGGCCGGCGGAAACGCATTTCGAGGTGGGTGAAGATCGCGCCGGGGCCAGGCAGGTTGTTGCCCAGAATGCCGGAAATATAGCTTGCCGTGAGAGCGCCATGAGCGATGCGCTGACCGAACGGTGTCTTCTTGGCGTATTCTTCATCCATATGGATCGGGTTGTAGTCCCCCGATACTTTCGCGAAGAGGTTGATGTCCTCCTCGGTGATCGTATGGCGTGTCTCGTGCGCCATGCCGATGCTCAGATCCTCGAATTTGTAACCTTCATTCGCGCTCATCAACCGTCTCTCCGAAATACAAAAACCCGTGTCTGTTACAATGACAGCACCGCCACGTCACCACCTCAAGGCGGCCATGGCATAGCGGGCCCCGGTTTCATACTCTTCAAGCAACGCCCCGACCTCGGCCTCGAAGTCGTCGCCATGATCGGCCAGGCCGGTCCCGACATAGAGCGCATCCAGGCCCTGCCGGGCGGCGCCGCGCATGTCGGTCCCCGGACTGTCGCCGATACAAAGCACGGCTTCGGACGGCTTGCCGCGCGCCGCTGCGGCGCGTTTCAGGGCAAGCTCGTAAATCACCGGATGCGGCTTGCCGGGATAGATGACGGTGCCGCCCTCTTCCTCATAAATGGCCGCCAGCGCGCCGGCGCACCAGACAAGCTGGTCGCCCACGCGCACCTTGATGTCGGGATTGGCGCAGATCATCGGCAGGCCGCGCTCAACGCCCGTTTTCAGGAGACCGCGATAGTCTTCCGGATCGTCATTCGCCTGGTCTTCCAGTCCGACGCAGAGCAGCGTGTCGGCAGCTTCCGGCTCGACGAAGTTCAGGCCGAGCCCCTGATAGAGAAACTGGTCGCGCTCCCAGCCGGCATCGACACCGAGGCGCCAGATCTTCTCATGCGTACGCCGCGAGAGCTCTTCGCGCGTGGCGTCACCTGAGGAGACGCAATCGTCGTAGCAGTCATCCGATACGCCCATCGGCTCGAAATAGGAGATGACCTGCGCCTTCGGGACCGGCGCATTGGTGATCAGCACGACCGTGCCGCCCTGCTCGCGGAACTTCGTCAGTGCCCCGCAGGCCGGGGCAAAGGCGCGGCGGCCATTATGGATCACGCCCCAGACATCGCAGAGGATGGTGTCGTAACGCTCGGCGATCTCGGCGAGGCCGTCAGGATGCTCGGGTCTTGTCGTCATGGCCGCTCAGTAGTGAGGCGCTCTCAGGCGGTCAAATCCCGGACGCATCAGCCAAAGGCACTCAGCTTGGCGATGAACTCGGCCGGCGGGGCGGTTTCCTCCATGAGGGAGGACTTGATCGGCTTCGGCGCACCGAAGACATGGCCCTGGCCGAAGGGGATGTCGTATTCGAGGATCTCGACGACGCTAACTTCCTCTTCCAGCTTCTCGGCGATCAGCGTGACGCCGAAGCGCGAATAGACCGCCGACACCTCTTCACCATCGATGCGGCGATGGACGTTGGAGACCGGGCGCGGCCCGGACGGGTCGCGCAGCTGATCAATCAGCTGACCGCCATTCATCTTGACGAAACGCACGCCGGCATCCTGCAGGCGCGGCAAGTCGACGGCGATATCATGGGCATGGTCGATCGAGAAGCGGAAGCCGAGCGCGGTCAGCTGCTCCATGCTGCTACGCAGCTCCTTCGAGCGATTCTCGAACCGGTCAGCCGGGATCTCGAAGATCAGCGCCCCGGCAAGGTCGCGATTCTCGCGCATGAAGTTCAGGAAGTGCGGGAAGAAATGTGGATCGGTCAGCGAATTTGCCGAGATGTTGCAGAACACCCCGACCCGGCGGTCGCGCTCGGCCAAGCGGCGCACGATCTGTACGCAGCGGAAGAGCAGCATGTTGTCGATGAGGCCCATCAGATTCGCCCGGCGGGCGGCATCGAGGAATTCGGCCGGCAGGATCAGCGAGCCGTCCGGGCGACGCAGGCGCGTAAAGCCTTCATAGAAAGCCACCCGGCGCTGTGGCAGCGAGACGATGGGCTGCAGGTGCAGGTCGACGCGGCCATCCTGAAGCGCTGCCTTCACCGTGCGCAGCACCGCATCTTCCTGCGGACGCATGTCGCTGACGGTGTCCGGCTCCGACAGCTTCGTCTCGAAGCTCTTGGACAGCCGGTCGATCAGCCCTTCGAGCTGGCGCATCTCGCTGACCAGCGCATCGCGGCGTTCGGTCAGTTCGTGCTTCACGGTGGATTCGACACTGTCGGTGCGCGCCTCGACCATATCCATGCGCTCACGCGTGGCGGCCTGGCTGCGCTCCAGCCCCTGGATACGGTCCTGGGTCTCAGCCGAGCGGGTGACATGAGAGATGAGGAGATGGATCTGTCCGAGAAAGGCCGTCGCCACGGTGCCGAGCGCGGCTGAAACCGCAATCGACAGGCCGGCATAGGCAAAAAGCCCGAAACCGAGCGCCGCGCCAAGGGCAATATAGAAGATGAACAGGATACCAATCATTAAACCAACAGCCCCATCACTCGTTTAACCTTAACAGATAGTCGCCAAGAGTTAACGAATTCGTAGCAATAGGCCTGATTTGGGGTCGATGCCAATGTTGTAATCAGAAGCGTCCACAGCGTGTCGCGGATGACACACTTTCAGATCCGGTGCGCAGGAATGGCACTAGCCGTTTGACTCCGGCGCAAAGGCGGATAGACATAGCGCAAGACCCGTCGCCTGGAAGTCCGCGGCCTACTTGGCCGGACGGGGGCGTCTCGGGGGAGACCGGGGTCCTGTCACCGACAGGACCCCGTTGCTTTATCAGGCATCCGATTTGAAGATGAAAACGCGCTCGTGAAGCGGCCAGGCCGTTGACGCATCAGCGTTTTCACACACGACCGCCTGGCGGTTTTCCGGGCTGACCTCATAGTCACCGGGCCCCACCTCTGCGCCCTTGCACGGGGTCAGCAGCACTTCATGCCAGACTTCGTCGAGATCGCGGTAACCGACTCTGTACGATACGTTCGACGTGCCGCCCTCGGCCGCCTGAACCTTCAGGTCGCCGCTATCGAACACCAGGGCATCGGACTCGATGGTCGTGGCGTGCGAGAGGAGCGCGGCATCGAATCCGCCGGCCGGGGCGCCCTCCTCTACAAAGCTCAGCGCGTCCGGCTGCTCGTAAGCGAGGTTCAGCCCCTCGACCAGCGCCTCGATACCCTGTGGCCCCGAAACCGGCAGCGCCTCCGGACGTCCTGCGCGCCAGCCGCGATTGCGCACCTCATCGAGCCCTTCGACATCGCGCGGATGAAGCGAAAAGAGGAAAGCTGCGTCCAGCGCGGCCAGGTCCTCGGCCTCCAGCGCCGCTGAGATCCCGGCGGGGGCGCCGAACAGAAGCCGTTTGCCGCCCGCCATGACGAGGGCACAGGGGTCGCTGACCATGTCGCCGCAAGGCAGCAGGACGAAATCGGCGGGCGCGATAACCGGCGCCGGCTCGGGCGCCTCCTCCGGCACAGGGGCAGCCTCTTGCGGGCCGCCGCAAGCGCTTGCCAGCACACTCCCGGCAAGCAGGAGCCCGCCCCAGCCGGTCATTGCCCTGCCCTGTCCGCATCGTCTCCGGCTCATCGCTCACCTCTCTGGCTATGGTCCCCGATGCTCACGGGCGGTCCCGACAAAAAAGGCCCCTCGAAGGGCCTGCAGGCACATGTGCGTGATAATGCAAGCGCCTGTCTTCTGCAGTGTGTGATTTTTTTAAAGGCTGCTCGCCTGGCCGCGCTGCCCGGATGACAGGCTCGCATCGTGAAAATCTGCTCATATTCCAACAGGACCCCACTCTTTTGACGGTCATTCCCGACATTCGGACACGTCATGATTGCGTTGCCCCACTGTCACAGGTCACTGAATTTGTCCGAATAAAGAGTGTATTCGGGACTTCAGGACGGCTACTCAGTGGCTTGATGTCTATTCAGCCCAGTGGGGAAATCAATGGATTCAGGAATGTTGAAGCCAGACTCCGGCATAAGAGCGCGAGAATGCCTCCTGTCGGACATCCTGACGCCCGGCAGTCAGTTGAGGATGCCCTCCTATCAGCGCAGCTATTCCTGGGAAGAAAACGAGGTCCGCGAGCTTCTGGATGACCTCCTGAATGCGACGGAGAACGTCCGGTTTCACTTCATTGGCGCAGTCGTACTCGTCCAGATGCAAGACAATACGTTCCAGGTGGTCGACGGCCAGCAGCGCCTGACCACGCTGAGCATGATCCTCGCCACGCTGCGCGACCTGGAAGAGGACCCTGCCGTCAGGGCCGATATCCAGAGCCTCATCGGGGACCCGGAACGCACCCTGCTGGGGGAAGGCGCGGTCTGGCGGCTGACGCTGAACGATGTCGACAACCCCTTCTTCCGCGAGGCTGTGCAGGTCGATGGCGCCACCCGGCGGGCCGATATCGAGACCACCGAGGATTCCAATCATGAGGGCATGCAGAAGAATTTGAAATTCCTCGATGCCGAGCTAGGCCGCATGAGTCTCAACACGCGGCGCAGCCTGTTCACCGCGATCCGCGACCGCATCGTCCTGGTGCGTGTCATCGTGCCGGACTGGGATGGCGGCTATGAGGTGTTCCGCGTGCTCAATACGCGCGGCAAGGCCCCCAACAGCCACGACATCATCAAGACCGAAATCCTGCAGCAGGCGAATTTCACCCAGGGCGAAGCCAGCCAGTATGCGCGCGACTGGCTCGATCACGAGGCGAAGCTCGGCGGCGGCGGCCTCGACGAGCTCCTGAACATCATCCGCCACCTCTACAACCGTAACGCCAAGGGCAAGACGGCGAACATCTTCTCGAAGGTCGTGCTGTCGAAGACCGACCCGAAAGTGTTCATCGACCAGGAATTGCCACGCTATGTCGATGCGTTCCGCGTCGTGCTGAAGGGTGATTCCGAATCCGGTGAACTCAGCGAGCTGATCCGGGCGCCGCTTAACCATCTCAGGCTGCTCGACCACCAGCAATGGCGTGCCCCGGCCGTCGGCTTTCTCTACAAGTATCCCGACAATCCGGAGACGACGCTGCGCTTTTTCAAGCTGCTCGAGCGCTTCGCCTATGCGATGATGCTGGACCACACGACGGCAAACTCCCGCCAGAAGCGCTACAACAAGCTCACCAAACTCATCCTCGAAGGCAAGCCGCTCTTCGAGAAGAACAGCCCGCTCTATTTCTCCCGCGACGATCAGAAGAAGATCCGCGACCGGATGACCGGGCGCTATGCCACTTTCGGTCAGCGCCGGGCCATCGCGCTCAGAACCAATGCGGCGCTGGAAAACGGGGAAGTGATCACGCTGAACGACGATGCCACGGTGGAGCACGTCCTGCCCCGCTCCGTGCCGGAAGGCTCGCACTGGCTGGTGACCTGGCCGCGCTTCCAGACCCGCCGTGAGCTGTGCGAAACGCTCGGCAATTTCGTCATCGTGCCCCAGCATGTGAACCGCCGGGCTGACCGGCTCGACTTCCGGGAAAAGAAGAAGATCTATTTCGAGGAGGGCGTGCGCGTCTTCGCGCTGACCGAGGATCTTCGCCATCGCAACACATGGACACCCGAAGATGTGCGCGCGCGCACCGAGCAGCTGGTCGAGATCCTGTTCAATGCCTGGTTCGTCGACCTCGAATAGAGGGCGGCGAAACAGGGCTGGCCGGGCCATTCCGACCGGGACCAGGCTTCACGAATTCAAGGAATGATCAGGATTGCGCGGCGGCTTCGGCCTGGCCGTTGGCATAGATCTCAGCCAGGTCGTCAGCCGAGCCGCGGGCCTTGTCGATGGCAGTGGCAAAGTCCTTGAGGGTCGCTTCCGTCTCTTCAAGGCCGTCAGAGCCCTGTTCGGCGGCAATGCCGGTGGCCTCGGCAAAGCTGCGATAGCTCTTCTGGGCGGTCACAAGCGCAGTCTCGAAGCTGATCAGGTCGGCGCGGGCAACATCGCCGGAGCGCAGCGTCTCCGAAGCGAGCATCTGGACGCCTTCGAAAGCCTGGGCGGCCTGTTCGGCATCGTCGCGTACGCGGGTGAAAACCTCGGTGGCGTCAGTCTCGGCCGCCTGGATCCGCTCGGCATAGCTTGCCCCGCTCCGGTCGGTCTGTTCAGAGTCGCCGCCAAACAGGATGTTGGCAAAGTCCATGAGCGAGCGCTGCTCGCTGACCCAGCCTTCCGTCTTGGCCGTTTCGGTGAAGGCGGCCGCCGACTGGCTAAGCGCGGAGTCCTCGGCGCCGGCCCCGGTTTCGACCACAGCATCCCTTGATACGACGGATACCGTCGCACAAGCTGACAGCAGAAAAAGAGCGGCGCAGGGTATGGCTTTCATCATCTACAGTTGACTCGCCCCAAAAACAGGTCCCCACAATTGCCAGAATTACAGATTGGCTGTGGCACGTCCAGTGCATTATTCCATATAGAACGCCTCATGTATGAAGAGGGCGTGAACAAGGTTATCGAATGTTAAAGCTTTATCCACCGATCGAGGCCCGCCGGACGGGCCGGCTCAAGGTTTCCGATATCCACGAGATCTACTGGGAAGAATCCGGCAATCCGGATGGCCTGCCCGTGATCGGGCTGCATGGCGGACCTGGCGGTGGCTCCAGCCCCGAGATGCGCCGCTTCTTCGACCCGGAAGTCTATCGCATCATCCTGATGGATCAGCGCGGCTGTGGCCGGTCCACACCCCACTCCGAACTTGAGGGAAATGACACCTGGGCGCTCGTCAGCGACATTGAGGCGGTGCGCGAGCATCTCGGTATCGAGAAATGGGTCGTCTTCGGCGGCTCCTGGGGCTCAACCCTGTCGCTCTCCTACGCTGTCACCCATACCGAGCGCGTCATCGGCCTCATCCTGCGCGGCATCTTCCTGATCACCGAAGCCGAGATCCAGTGGTTCTATCAGGACGGGGCCAGCCGCCTCTTCCCGGATGCCTATGACCGCTACATCGCCCCGATCCCGGAAGACGAGCGCGGCGACCTGCTGAGCGCCTTTCACAAGCGCCTCACAGGCAAGGACCGGCGCGCCCGCATCGAAGCAGCCAAGGCCTGGGCCTGCTGGGAAGGCGAGACGATCTCGATCCAGGGGCCCTCCTCGCGCCCGGCGCGCTTCGAGGAAGACGACTTCGCCGACGCCTTTGCGCGCATCGAGTGCCACTACTTCGTCAATAAGGGCTTCTTCCCTGAAGATGGCTGGCTGCTGAAGCAGGCCAAGGAAAAGCTGAAAGGCATCCCCGGCATCATCGTGCATGGGCGCTATGACGTCGTCACGCCGCTGGCGACCGCCTGGGCGCTGACCAAGGTCTGGCCGGATGTGCAGCTAAACATCGTCTCCGATGCCGGCCACTCCAGTCTGGACAGCGGCATTGTCGACCAGCTGATCCGCGCCACACGCACTTTCGCGAAGCATTACGGCTGAGCGTTCGCAAAGAACGAACCACCGGTTGATAATTTTGCCGCCCTCCGTTATGTGATGTTATATCAACATAACTGGTAGAGCCTCATGAAACCGATCATCCTTCTTGCCGGCCTTGGCCTTGCCACCCTCACAGCCAGCGCATCCCCCTGCACCGCTTCGGAATTCAGCCAGCCCACCGCGGACCGTTATCTTGAAGCCGAGCAAGCCCTGCTTCGTGAGGAGGACGCCCAGAGTGCCGTCGCGATCCTGACGGACCTTCAGACCACAGACCTCAACTGCTATGAGGAAGCGAGCGTCCATCGGATGAAGGCCGCCGCGTTGGTCGAAATCAAGGAGTACGAAGCTGCGATCGCCGAGCTCAAGCCTGTCCTTTCCAGCGGCACGCTCTCGGCATCCGAAAAGGCCAAGCACGCCTACAATATCGGCCAGCTCTATCTTGCCATGGACGATCAGGAGTCGGCTCAGCCCTACCTGGACATGAGCGAAAAGCTGAAGGCAGACTCGGGCGAGAACTAAACCTCGCCCGGCCAAGCCAGTTTGTTACTCGCCTGAAGGCAGCTCGTTGTTCGGGCCGAGCAGGACGGTCATGAAGCCCGGCAGCTGGACGTTGTATTGCTGCTGGATCTTGTCGAAGAAGCCGAAGAACAGGATGAAAGCGATAAAGGCGGGCACGAACCAGCGCATCAGGGCGCGCCAGATATTCATCACTGTGCCTTCGCCGATCTCGGTCGTCAGCATTTCGCGCGACAGGATCCAGCCGGCAAAGACAACCGCCAGCAGGCCGCCGAGCGGGAGCAGCAGATTGCCGGTCAGGAAGTCGACAAAGTCGAGATAATCCAGCGAGAAGACATAGGCCGAGCCGACGACGAACAGGATCACGCCCATGCCGAGGGCCGCACCAAAGCGCGTCACGCCCTGACGCTCCTCAAGCCAGGAGACAGAGACTTCCATCAGCGAGATCGAGGAGGTGAAAGCTGCAAACAGCGCCAGGCCGAAGAAGATCACGGCCATGAACTCACCGCCGGGAATGGATCCGAAGGCGACCGGCATGGAAACGAAGAACAGGCTGGGCCCGCCCGCCGGGTCGAGACCGGCAGCGAAAACGATGGGGAAGATGGCGAAACCGGCGATCAGCGCAACGAGCGTGTCAGACCCGGCGACGATGCCGGAAGATTGCGGAATATCGGTCTCGCGCTTGAGATAGGCGCCATAGGTGATCATCAGACCGACACCGACCCCGATCGAGAAGAAGGCCTGGCCAATCGCTTCGAGGAAGGTGTTGAAGCCGACATCCTCCCATTTCGGCGTCAGCAGGAATTCAGCCGCGGCCGCGCCATCGCCATTGGCCAGCGAGAAGCCGACCACCACCACCAGCATGATGAAGAAAGCCGGCATCAGGACGGTGGCCGCGCGCTCGATGCCGCCTTTCACGCCACGTCCGACGATCCAGACATTGGCGGCGAGAAAAATGCCGAGCAGGAGCAGGATATACCATTTCGACGCCATCGGATGGGCCCCCATGCCGATCACGTCAGCGAAGTTCGCCCCGGAGGTGGCGGCATCCATGTCGGTAAACTTGCCCTGGAGGGCCTGAAGGGTAAACGCCATCAACCAGGCCGAGATCACGACATAGAAACTCAGGATGAAGGAGGCCGTCAGTGTCCCGACCCAGCCGACGATGCCCCAGTTGAGCGACTTGCCTTCTGCGCGCGCCAGCGACTGCACACCCTCGATGGCGGACATGCCGGATTTGCGGCCCATGGCATATTCCGCCATGAGCAGCGGCAGGCCGATAAAGGCAACCGATAGCAGGTAGATAACGATGAAAGCCCCGCCGCCATTCTCGCCAGCGGTATAGGGAAAGCGCCAGAAATTGCCGAGCCCGACGGATGAGCCCACCGCGGCCATGATGAAGCCGAACTTCGAGCCCCAAGTCTCAGTCTTGCGACCAATTTCCATATTTCGCTCCCCTTACGGAATGATTTTCGCCGGACAGTAGCTTTCGCGGAACAAAGGTCAACGTTTTCGGCCTGAACAAGGTCAAATTACCCCCTGCGAACTCAGCCGTTCATCGCGCCCCAGATGCACCGACAGGATGATGCCGAAGCAGGCCATTGTCGTAAACATCACCGTGCCGCCATAGGACACAAGCGGCAATGGCACGCCGACAACCGGCACCAGACCGAGAACCATGGCGACATTGAACAGGATGAAGAAAGCAACCGTGGCCACACAGCCGACGGCTGCGAAGCGTCCGAACAGGCTGGCCGAGCTGCGCGCGATGACGAGCCCCCAGATCAGGATGATCGCCCACAGCAGAAGCAGGCCTGTCGCGCCGAGAAAGCCGAACTCCTCGGCGATCACGGTGAGAATGAAGTCGGTGTGCTGCTCGGGGATATAATCGAGCTGGGCCTGGATGCCTTCCATGAAGCCGCGCCCCTGCCAGCCGCCGGAGCCGATGGCGATCTTGGCCTGCTCGATCTGATAGCCGTCATCGAGTGTGTTGACCGCCTGACCGGTCAGCTGCGCCAGGAAGGTGTCGACCCGCTTGCGCTGGTACTCCTCGAGCACAAAGGCATAGATCGGCCAGGCGCTGGCGAGACCGGCCGCAACGACCCCGAAGATGATGCGGTAATAGAGGCCGCCGAGATAGATCAGCACCCCGCCAGAGGCAAACAGGGCGAGGGTCGTGCCGAAGTCTGGCTGCTTGAAGATCAGGGCGGCCGGCACGAGAATCAGCAGGAGCGGCGGCAGGTGAATGAAGAAACGGCCCGACTGATGGGTGAGGTTGTTGTGGTAGTAGCGCGCCAGCGCCAGCGTCAGGGCGAGCTTCATGAACTCCGACGGCTGCACATTGATCGGCCCAAGCGGCAGCCAGCGTGTCGCCCCGCCGCCTGTCACGCCGAACAGCTCCACCCCGACAAGCATGGCGAGGGTGACCAAATAGGCCGGCCAGGCCGCTTGCAGCCAGACCTTGATGGGCACCAGCGCGATCAGGAACATAAGCACCAGGGCCACAGCGAAACGTATGGCATGGCGCAAGGGCAGCGCCGATTCCGCCGGATTGGTGTAGGTCGAGCTGTAGAGCGCCGCCGTCCCGATGCAGGCGACACTGACAAGCATCAGGATAAGCCCCCATGGGAGCTGGCCCAGCGTACTCGCCAGGGTCCGGTCCTCGAACCGCATGCTGGACGCACGCGCGGCACGGGCCATCAGGGGGCCCCTTTCGTCGTGATGATGGAGGGCGCCACACTCGCCGTCTGCCAGCGTGCGGCGCGGCGCGAATCCCGACGGATTGCGGTCGCCATGATATCGCGGGCCACAGGGGCCGCGGTACTGGAGCCGCCCTCACCATGCTCGACGACAACTGCGGCGGCATATTTCGGGTCGTCGGCCGGTGCATAGCAGACGAACAGGGCGTGGTCGCGCAGCTTGCGGGCGATCTGGTCGCCCTTGAGCACGCCAGTGGCGCGCTCTTCCTTGGTGATGCGGCGCACCTGCGCGGTGCCGGTCTTGCCAGCCAGGCGCGGCCCGCCAAGGCCAAGGTCACCGGACCGCCATGCCGTCCCGCCAGCTTCGGATGTCACGCCGTACATGCCCGCCTGCATGCGCTTCATGATCTCTTCATTGAGCGGCTCGGCATCCGGAATGCGTTCGTCGGGGCGCGGGCCCTCGCCGATGATATAGGGCTCGATCAGTCGGCCATTGGCCGCGATGCGGGCAGAATAGAGCGCAAGCTGCAGCGGGGTGGTGGAGAGGTAGCCTTGCCCGATGCCGTAGTTCAGCGTCTCGCCCTCATACCAGGGCTCGCCCAGGGCCGCGCGCTTCCAGGCATCGTCGGGCACCGTGCCCCGGCGCCCGCCGGTCATGCCGAGTTCCCAGCGCTGGCCGAACCCGAACTTGCGGGAAACCTCGGCAATCTTCTCCACGCCCGTGCGCCGGGCGATCTCGTAGAAATAGACGTCGCAACTGCCCTTGATGGCCCAGTGCATGTTCACCGAGCCATGGCCGCCCCGCTTCCAGCAGTGCCAGGTACGGTTGCCGAACCGGTAATGACCGGGGCAGTGCACCCGCATCTCCGGATTGATCCCGGCTTCCAGCGCGGCGGTGGCCACTACCATCTTGAAGGTCGACCCGGGCGGATAGGTCCCGTCATAGGCCTTGTGATAGAGCGGCGAGCGGTCATTCTCGCGCAGCGCGTCATAATCGGCCTGGCTGATGCCGTTCACGAAATCGTTCGGGTCGAAGGCTGGAGTGGAGACAAAGGCGAGAATGGCGCCGGTCTCGATATCCAGCACGACCGCCGCCCCGCTCTCGTCGCCGAAGCGCTCGATGGCGGCGCGCTGCAGCTCGGCATCGACGGTGAGGCCGATATCCTTGCCGGGCGTCGGGGCGACGTCGGCGCTATCCAGCTCCTTGATGACCCGGCCAGCCGCATTGGTTTCCAGGCGCCGGAAGCCCGGCTCCCCGCGCAGCCACTCCTCGGCATGACGCTCCACGCCGGAGCGGCCCGTGCGCATGTCCGGGTGGCGAAAGAGCCGCCGCAGGAGCTCGGTCTCCTCCTGGGTCGCGCCTTCCGTCAGGCGGGCCAGATCGTCCGCACTCGCCTTGGCGACATAGCCCAGCATGTGCGCAAAGTCGCGCCCACGCGGATAGGAGCGGGTCGCGGCCATGTCGACCTGCACGCCGGGAATGTCGGCGGCCAGCAACGACATGCGCGCGAACTCCTCATAGGTCAGCTCGCTCTTGACGATGGTGGACTGGAAGGAGGCCTGCTGGCGGGCCTGCTGGATGACCCGGGCCTGCTGGTCGCTGGTCAGGTCGATCTGTCGGGCCACTTCCCGCAGCGAGGCTTCCATATCCGGGGTCTGCTCGCGAATGATCGAGATGCGTCCGGCCTGCCGGTGCGAGGCGAGCGGGACGCCGAACCGGTCATAGATACTGCCCCGCAGCGGCGGGGCCAGTTCCAGCTTGACGCCGTTCTCGTCGGCAATCTCGCGGTAGCGCTGCCCCTCCAGGAGCTGCAGCTGGGCCAGGCGTGCGACGAGGCCGGAGAACATCACCCCTCCGGCAACCCCGGCGGTCACCGTGCGCCGGCTGATGCGTTGGTCAAATTCGCCCTGCGTGGTCATGCCATGCTCCCCGTCAGGGGGCCGACCCGGCGGCCGAGATCGAAGGCCGGGGCAGCGATAATGTGCAGGATATAGGTCACGGCATAAGCCTTGATCAAAGGCTCGGCCTGCACAAGGTGATTGCTGTTGAAACTGGCAAACAGCCAGACCAGCGAGAATGCGGCGGCATAAATGAAGATCGGCGCGATCGAGGTGATCACTGGAGAGCGCTCACGGTCGAAGCTGCGATGGACCAGCGCGCTCAGGCCAAAGGCGGACAGGTTGATGAAGCCGAAGCAGCCGAGCGGCGCATAGGCACTGACATCCTGGGCGAAACCGAACAGAACGAGGACCGCCATGGGGCGGAAGGCCAGACCGCTGCGCCCCCAGCCAATGGCGGCGACCAGCGCGGCATACGGCCAGACCAGCTCTGTGTTGAACAGCGTCTTGGGCGTCAGGCCGATCAGGCCGATCGTCACGACGATCAGCGTGCCGGCGATCATGCGGCTTGTCGGGCCAGCCTCGCTCCAGATCCGGGTGAACCAGGCAAACCGGCTGGGCTGGGTGCTGCGCGGCATCGCCTATAGCCCTCCCGAGCCCTGCGGACTGGTCTCACCCGTTTCAGAGGCGGCCGTTTCCGTCTCGTCACTGGTTTCGGCCTGGTCCTCGGCGGGAAAGTCTTCCGGCTTGGGTATCTTCATGGCCGGCATCAGGCGCACAAAGCCGCCGCTGGCCTCCGTCATGCCGAAATCCACGCGCGCCTGATCGCTCCGCTGGACAATCTCGCCCACGACGACGCCACGCGGGAAAACACCGCCCTCGCCTGAGGTCAGCACGCGCTCGCCGGTGATGAAACTGCCCCGCTCCGGCAGGTCGGTCAGCGTGCCATAGCCGTCGCGGTCCCCGAAGACGATGGCGCGCATACCACTCGCCTCGCCCATGACCGGCACACGAGAGTTGAAGTCGGTTACCAGCAACACACGGGAGGAGCGTTCGCCCAGCTGGACGACACGCCCGACAAGGCCGCCTTCATTCTCGGCATAGGCGCCCTCTTCCACGCCCTGCAGCGTGCCGGCATTCACAAGGATCGCCTCACTGAACGGGCCATTCGTTTCAGACGTGATGCGCGCCGTCACGCCGCGCACGGGCGGCTCACCCATGACGTTGAGCATCTCTTCATAGGCTTCCAGCCGGGCGGCCATGGAGATCGCGACGGAGCGGTAGCGGGTCAGCTCGCGGACTTCGGCTTCAAGTTCGCGGATACGTTCCTCGCGGGCCGTGCGTCCGGTGATCCGGTCCCACAGGCCGGGACGGGCCGAACTGGCCATCTGGTCGGCCGCCACCGTGCGCGCCGGGTCGACCATGGCGCGAAGCCGGGGGGAGGTTTGCAGGAGCAGAACGCCGAAAAGCAGGGCAAGCGCAATGAAAAGGGCGTAACGCCTCAGCGGGCGGCCTTTCAGACGCTTTGTTCGCATACGGGCCATGGACGTCCCTTCTGGCCTCCGACCACTCCCTTGGGATCCGCGATGGGGAAACTGCCTTCAGTTTCCGATTCTGGGGCGAACCGCCGATTTGCGCAACACTCAAATCAGCCAGGCTGCGCTTACACTTCCGGCGACAGCACGTTCTTCATGCGCACCAGGTTCTCCAGCACATAGCCACAGCCATTGGCGACGCATTTCAGCGGATCGTCGGCAATCATCACCGGCAGCTGGGCCTGTTCGCGGATGACGACGTCGAGATTGCGCAGAAGCGCCCCGCCCCCCGTCAGCACGATGCCACGGTCGACAATATCGGCGGCCAGTTCCGGCGCCATGGCTTCCAGCGCGAGCTTGATCGCCTCGACGATCTCGCCGACCGGGTCGGCCAGCGCCTCGGCCATCATCGCTTCGGTCACTTCAACTTCGTTCGGCACGCCATCGGTCGAGCCACGGCCGCGAACGGTCACGGTCAGGCCGTCGCCGCTGTCGGGCGCCTTGGCCGAGCCGATTTCCTTCTTGATGCGTTCGGCCGACATCTCGCCGATCATGATCTGCTTGGTCTTGCGCAGATAATTCATGATGGCGTGGTCCATCTTGTCGCCGCCCACGCGGACGGACCGCGAATAGACGATACCGCCGAGCGAGAGCACGGCCACCTCGGTCGTACCGCCACCGATGTCGACGACCATGGAGCCGGCCGGTTCCTCGATGGGCAGGCCGGCGCCTATGGCAGCGGCCATGGGCTCCTCGATCAGCTGAACGTCACGTGCGCCAGCGGCCAGCGCCGACTGGTGGATGGCACGGCGTTCGACATTCGTGGCCGAGCTCGGCACGCAGATAATGATGAGCGGGGAAACGAAGGCGCGGCGATTGTGCACTTTCCGGATGAAGTGCTTGATCATCTCCTCGGCGACTTCGAAGTCCGCGATGACGCCGTCGCGCATGGGCCGGATGGCTTCCATGTTGAGCGGCGTCTTGCCGAGCATCTGCTTGGCCTGGTTGCCGACCGCGTAGACGACCTTGCGCCCGCCCTGGTTCATATAGGCGACGACGGAGGGCTCATCGAGCTTTATGCCCTGACCTTTCACATAGACGAGCGTGTTCGCCGTCCCGAGGTCAATGGCCATGTCCGTGGAAAGCATGCCGAGAAGGCTACCGATCATGTGAAACGTCGCTTTTTCAGTGGCACGGCAGGCATTCCCGCCGCACGCGGGTTTTTGTCTATGATCAGCCCCAATACACCAATGCCGTTTCCACGCGGTTAACGCAAGAGCAACACTGTTGACAGCCGGTACGCAGCGTTCCGTTTGAGGGAATCATAATAATGGCGGGCGATTCGGCATCGCCCGCCCTGAAGGCAATTTTCGTTTCGCAAACGAAACGTTCACGAATAAAGCGGCTCGCTTCAGACCTCGGAAAGGATTGCTCAGGCGGCCATTCGCTTCATACGGCGGGCTTCCAGCTTGTTGAGTGCATGGATGTAGGCCTTGGCACTGGCGACCAGCGTGTCCGGATCGGAAGCCCGGCCCACCGCCATGATGCTCTCGCCCTTGAGACGCACGCTCACTTCGGCCTGGGCATCGGTGCCGCCGGTAACGGCATGCACCTGGAAGAGGTCGAGCTTGGCATCGTGCTTCACGATCTCGCGGATGGCGTTGAACACCGCATCGACCGGGCCATTGCCCTCGCAGCTGGCGGAGCATTCCTCGCCATCGACCAACACGGTGAGATCGGCCGTCTGCGGGCCTTGCGAGCCGGCGATGACACGCAGGCTGCGGAAGGCGACGCGCTCGCCCATGGCCGAGAGCTGGTCGTCGACCAGCGCCAGGATATCGTCGTCGAAGACATGCTTCTTGCGGTCGGCGAGATCCTTGAAGCGTCGGAAAGCCTCGTTTAGCGAGTCCGCATCAAGCTCATAGCCGAGCGCTTTCAGCTTGTCGCGAAAGGCATTGCGGCCCGACAGCTTGCCCATGACGAGCGAGCTTTTCGAGACGCCGACATCTTCCGGCTTCATGATCTCATAGGTCTCGGCATTTTTCAGCATGCCGTCCTGATGGATACCGCTTTCGTGGGCGAAGGCATTCTTGCCGACAATGGCCTTGTTGTACTGCACCGGGAAGCCGGTGATGCGGCTGACCATCTGGCTGGCGCGCGCAAGACGGGTCGTGTCGACGCCGGTCTCGAAGGGCAGCGAGTCGCCGCGCACCTTGAACGCCATGACGATCTCTTCGAGCGCGGCATTGCCGGCACGTTCGCCGAGGCCGTTGATCGTGCACTCGATCTGGCGCGCGCCGTTCTGCGCGCCGGCGATGGAGTTGGCGACGGCAAGGCCCAGATCGTTGTGGCAGTGGGTCGACCAGATGACCTTGTCGGAATCCGGCACGGCCTCACGCAGGCTGCGGATCAGCGCACCATACTCTTCCGGGTGCATGTAGCCGACCGTGTCCGGCACATTGATCGTCGTCGCACCGGAGGTGATGGCGGCATCGATACACTTGCAGAGGAAGTCGAACTCCGTACGGGTGGCATCTTCCGCGCTCCACTCGACATCATTAACGAGGTTGCGGGCCTTGGCCACCGAGTGGCCGACGGCTTCCAGCACAGCATTCGGCCCCATCTGGAGCTTGTGCTTCATATGCACAGGGCTGGTGGAAATGAAGGTGTGGATACGCGGACGGGCGGCGGCCCGGACAGCCTCGCCGCAGCGTTCAATATCCTTGTCGGTGGCGCGCGACAGCCCGCAAATGGTGGAAGATTTCGAGCGGCGTGCAATCTCGCGTACGGCTTCGAAGTCCCCCTGCGAGGAGGCCGGGAAGCCGGCCTCGATGATGTCGACGCCCATTGTCTCGAGAAGATCGGCAAGGTCGACCTTCTCCTTGTGCGTCATGGAAGCGCCGGGCGACTGTTCGCCGTCGCGCATGGTGGTGTCGAAAATCAGGATGCGGTCTTTATCGCTCATCTTGCTCTGGCCTGTTGGAAACTTGGGTCTGTCCGAAAATACGCGGCTTTATCTGTTCCCCTGGCCAGGCGCCAGACATCAATGCCTGGCGGCGACCGGCCAGGGGCCGGTAAGCAGAAGGCGTAGGAGCGCCCATTGAGGCAGAATCTTGCGCATGACAGGACTAATCTGCCTTCTCATCGCTGATGTCAACCGCCTGACCGTCATTCGGGGCAAGAACCTTCCCAGCCCGGCTGCGGTGTCGCGCATAGAGCCAGACGCCCACAAAGATCATTCCGGCCAGGGCGGCCAAACCCGCCGCGATGAGGGGCGAGCCGCGCATCGCCGCAATCAGGCTCTGGCCCGCAAAGGTGACAAGCAGGATCTTCGGAATGCTGCCCAGCGCCATGCCGGCCAGGAAACCGGGGAAGTTCGCGCGCACCGCGCCGAAAGCCATATTGACGATGAGGAACGGCCCGGTCGGAACATTGCGCACGATCAGGCTGGCGGCGAAGGCATTGCGATTCACGAAGCGGGTGAAACGCGCGGCCCGTTCGCCGGAAAAGCGCGCCACAGCCGCCTGCCCACTGAACCGGCCGAGCCAGAAGGTCACCGAGCCAGACACCATGGTGCCGATCCAAGAATAAAGCGCCCCGTTGACCGGTCCGAAGGCGACAACCGCCGCCCCGATCAGGCCGAATTGCGGCAGGCCGATAAAGGCCGCCACAGTGAACAGCCCGATCACCGCCGGCAGCGCCCAGGGCGTATTCGACAGCGACTGCATCTCTGTGATGAAGGCTTCGAGCGAGCCGATGACGCCGGTTTTTCCGAGGACGAAAAGGAGGATCACGGCCCCGCCAAAAGCGAGCCCGAGCCAGAGAGCCTTGCGCGAGCGCGCGGCCGGAACAGGCTCACCCTGCGTCTGCATGGCCGCTCCTCTCCATCACCCGCGCGGGCTCGTCAAGACGATCGCTCAGAGCCCGCAGACACCCCGCTGAAAGCGTGACCGCAAAAGCGCAGCCTTACTCGCCCGCGACCGCCGGCTTCTCGAATTTCAGCAGGAACTGATCGGTCCGCCCGCGCACCTTTTCGTCGAAGACGCTGGCGTTCAAGTCATCCTCCGGATTGTCGTAAAGATCGCTCTCGGCAATCAGCACGAAGCCGGCCTCGTCGGCCATGTCCTTCACGATCTGCGGATCGATACGATGGGTCTCTCCGCCCGTTTCCGGGGGCGCGCCGGCCGGTGCGGAATGGTCGATTACGACGAAGGTGCCGCCGGGCTTCAGCACACGCATGATCTCCGGGAAGGCCGCATTCGCATTGCCGACGAGCTTCGTGCCGCTTTCCGGCGTGTACCAGAGTTCGTGCGGCCCTTGGAACCAGGTCACCACATCGATGGCGCCTTCCTCGAAGGGCAGTTCATCGAAGTCGGTCTTGACGTATTCGACATTGTCCAGCCCATCGAGGCGCTCATCGACGGAGTCGCCGAGAAACGAGTCGAAGGCGGCCGGGTTCTGCATGTAGAGCGTGCCGTCGGGGCCGAGATAGCGCGAGAAGATCTCGGTGAAATAACCGCTGCCGGCTTCCATTTCGAGCAGGTCGACGCCCGGATGGATGCCCATGAAGTCCAGCACGGCGGCCGGCTTGCGCAGCTCATCGCGCTCAACATCGGTCTCCGGGCGCTCGGGCGCGACAATGGCCTCGTTGATCGCCGCTTCAGGCATCTCCTCCTCGAAGATCGGCGGTTCGGGCACATCTGCCGGGGCGAGACCGGCATCCTTCTGATTGGCGCAGGCCGCCAGGAGGAGCAGCGACGCTGTCCCGGTCAGGATGAATTTGGTCATGATGTCCTCTCTCGCACCTCGCCGGGCGTCATCTTAAATACGCCGCCCTCAGCGCGGCCTGTGGTCTGTGCCTTCGCCAGCCGTAATGAATACAGCCGTCGCCGGCCCCTCGATCACGTCAGCCGTATGCCAGACGCCGGGATCGTTTACCACATATTCGCCGGGACCGATGGTCACTTCTTCACCATGCCCGTCGGGATATTCCTGAATGAGCCGCATGCGCCCGGCCGTACACAGAACGACTTCGTGACCGCGGGGGTGGACTTCCCAGCTGTCCCAGCTCCCGGTGAAGGTGTGCATCGAGACGAGCCGGCCGTCCGGGCCGTCATCGGCATGGCGCGCCCCATAGGCCATGAACCATTCCATATCGCCGGTGAAGGCCGGCTCGATGGCTGCCTTGCCATGTTTCCCGAGATGCACGGGATTGCGCTCCAACTGCTTCGAATCCGCCATTTAGCCTCCTCAGCTCAGGCCTCGGCAAGCATCTGCTCGCTCATCTTCCAGAGCCGGTCCGCTCTTGCCTCGTCGCAGATCCATTCGCGCGCATGCTGCCAGCGCTGGCTGTTTTCATCCGCGAGCTTCGCAATGTCGCAATCCTCGCAATACTCCCCGCCCCGATCAGCCAGCAGAGGAGAGGTCGCCGCCCAGACCGCCGTCGAGGCGCCCTGCTCCGGCGTCTTGAACATCTTCTGCACCTGTTCGGGGATGGAGCCGTCCGGGTTCTTCCAGCCAAGCGCGACCATTTCCTCTTCCGGCAGATGGCGCTGAAGCGGGGTGAAAATGCCGCCCGGATGCACCGAAAAGGCCTGCACGCCATCGCTCGACCAACGCCGGTGGAGCGCATTGGCGAACAGCGCATCGGCGGACTTCGCCTGCCCATAGGCCTGCCACTTGTCATAGTCATGATCGCGGAAATGCGGGTCATCCCAGTGGACATCGCTCATGATGTGCGCGGTCGAAGACAAGCTGACCACACGGGCATGCTCGGCCCGTTTCAGCGAAGGCTCGAGGCCCAGCGTCAGCGCCATGTGGCCGAGATGGTTGATGGCGAATTGCGACTCCCAGCCCGGCCCGACGCGCGAAAGCGGACAGGCCATGATCCCGGCATTGTTGATGAGAATGTGCAGCGGGCGCTCGGAGCCGACATAATCGGCGGCAAACCGTTTCACGCTGTCGAGATCGGCAAGGTCCATCTCGGCCACGGCAATCTCGCCAGGCAGCTGGTCCAGCGCGGCCTTCGCGGCTTCGATGCGCCGCGCCGGGACCGTCACATGCGCCCCGGCGCCCGAGAGCGCACGGACCATTTCAAGCCCGATGCCGCTATAACCGCCCGTGACGATGGCGTTGACGCCCGTCAGGTCGTGGCCATCGACGACCTCACTGGCTGTTGTCTTTGCCCCGAAACCCGATCCGGTCGGCTGCTGGTCGCTTGCTGCCATGAAACCCTCCCGCGCATGTCTGCGTCTTGTCTTTGAATGGTGAGCGTGCCTTCTCTGCTGTCAGCTGACAAGGCTCCAGGCATCCGGGTCGCCAGAATAACGCCGCATTCCTATGTGTTACTATGTTGCATCAAGTGGAGAGAGACACCCATGATCGCCCGCATACTCATTCCCCTGATCACCCTGACCGCGGCAGCCGCGCTGGCGCCGTCGGCGTCCGCCCAGTTCGGACGAGAAGAAGTCGCCAGGCCGGATGCCAAGGAGCTCTATGCCGACCGGGCCATGAAGAATGGCTGGTATGATGACGCGATGGAGAATTACACCAACGCCTGCAACGACAAGACCCGCCAGAAGGCTGTCTGGGCGCGCAACTGCCGCAAGCTGGCCGACATGTACCGCATGGGTAAAGGCACCCAGCAGGATTATTCCAGGGCCGGCAGCCTTTACGAGGAAGCCTGCTATGACGGCCGCGACGCCAAAAGCTGCCGCCAGCAGGCCTATCTCAAATTCGAGGGTGTCGGCAGCGACAAGGACCTGCCCGATGCCCGCAAGCTCTACAAGCAGGGCTGCGAGCTGGACGACCAGACCAGCTGCGGCGGCTATGGCTCGATGCTCTATCGCGGCCAGGGCGGTGAGATGAAGCGCGACGAAGGCAAGCGCTACATCCAGGAAGCCTGCGACGCCGGCGACGAGTGGTCCTGCGAACGCGCCCGCGGCTTCGGCCTGCCGGACCGGAAAGGCCTGTGATCGGACATATCGGCCTCAGCGCCATCACGCTCTCGACAGCCGACATGGCGCGCGCTGTGCGTTTCTACGAGACGCTCGGCTTCCGGCTGAGCTTCGGCGGTCCCGAGGCGGACTTTACAACGCTCTGGGCCGGACCGAGCGCGCTTAACCTTACGACCGAGCGCGGCGAGGCCCCGCCCGGCTTCTGGGGCCGGGTCATCTTCGAGGTCGAGGATGTCGACGCCTTCCACACCACGATCACGGAGGCCGGGATCGAAACCGAGTTCCCGCCCCGTGATGCGCCCTGGATGGAACGTTATTTCCACCTGCACGATCCTGATGGACACGAACTGAGTTTCATGACGCCCATACGCGACCCGTCCTGAAGGAGACAGCTTCTCAATGCTGCGCCTGACCACTCTGCTGACAAGCGCCCTCATGATCGCGGCCTGCAATCCCGGCGAGGAGGCCACTGCCCCGGCTGACACTCCCCCGGCCATGAGCGCCGACCTTCCGCAGGAGATGACCATCGACACGCCCGATGCGGGCGCCGAAGTCACCAGCCCCATCCATCTCAGCGGCAAGGTGCCGGGCACCTGGTATTTTGAAGGCCAGTTCGAGGTCGATCTGGTCACGAAAGACGGCACGGTTCTGACAGAGCATTATGCCGAAGCAGACGGAAGCTGGATGACGGAGGAGCCGGTGCGATTCACCGCCGAGATTGCCTACACCGTCGACACTGAAACGCCCGCCATGCTGGTGCTGCGCGAAGAAGACCCCAGCGGCCGGAGTGACCGGCGCGAAGCGCAATTTCCCGTCATTTTGGCGCCGGATACCTGAAATTCTATCAAATTTTCAGTTTCGGGTTACGCTGATCTTCGCACTCGCCTGTTAAGCATCTTCGCATGGTACGCGAATTCCAACTCATGGATGCTGGCCAAGGCGCCGTCACACGAGCCCTGACGTTCTTCGGCTTCGTGGTGGCAGCCGCGCTGTCGCTTGCCACGATCTTTGCCGTGCTGATCAGCGAGTTCGGCATGGTGCCGGCCGACCAGACCGGGTTCATCACCACCACCATCCTGATCGCCACCTGTGTCGCCGCCCCCATGGGCGCGCTGGCGGCCCAGAACCAGTACCGTGTCGACCGCTATCACTCCACGCTGCACGCCATGGCCTCGACGGACCCGCTGACGGGCCTGCTCAACCGCCGCTCTTTCGAAAAACTCGCCAATGAAGAAATCGAGCGGATGAAGCGCAGCCAGCACACCGCCAGCGTGGCCCTGTTCGATCTCGATGACTTCAAGCAGTTCAACGACGAGTATGGCCATGCCTTCGGCGACCGTGTCCTGACCGAGATTGCCCGCATCAGCCATTCCGAACTACGCGGCCCCTTCGACCGGCTCGGACGCTGGGGTGGGGAGGAATTCGTCATCCTGATGAGCAATCTCAGCCTGGAACAGGCCGAAGGCGTCTGCGAGCGTCTGCGCCGGCGCATCGAAGCCGCCACGATGAGCTACAAGACCAAGACCGGACAGGTCACCGCGAGTTTCGGCATCGCTCCGCTGACCGTTTCGCGAGGGCTTGCCCAGAGCATCGAGGAAGCTGACGAAATGCTCTACCAGGCCAAGAATACCGGGCGGAACAAGGTCGTCTGTGCGCGTCAGCTGCGCAGCGTCGCCTGAGCCGGACTCGCAGAAAACACTCCCCTTCCCCGATTGAGACCGGCCTGCGGCTTGTCTTAGAGATTCCTGGTCTTCTGGTTAGAAAAGAACCGCTGGTGGGGACTGCGCAATTTCCCCGCCGGCGTAGAGGAACGGATCGTGCCTGCGCTGGCTGAGTAAGTGCCGTTGGGAAGTTTGATCGTCCTCTTCATTTCCATGCGACCTGAACGGATACGAGGGCATCTAGGCCCGTACGACAAGCAAAGGATCTGGAATGTCCATCGAACCAGTTCGCCAGCATATCGGCGTCGATATTTCAAAGAGCACTCTGGATGCGCACATGTATCCTGAGGGCAGGACCATAACTGTCCCGAATGATAAAAAAGGATTCAGGCAATTGCTGACCTGGATGGCAGGATGTCATCTTGAACAGCTACTCTATGAACCGACCGGGCAGTATCATCTTGCCTTCGAGAAGTTCTTCCTGAAAGCCGAAATACCTCTCGGCAAGGTCAATCCACGGCAGGCTCGACGATTTGCGGACGCATTGGGTGTGTCGGCGAAAACAGACACGATCGATGCCGGGCTTATCGCAAAATACGGGGCGATGATTTCTGTGCGCCGCGTCAGCGACAGAACGATCAAGTTCAATGAAATGAAAGAGCTACAATCGGCTCGGCGCGCTCTGGTGAAAGACAGGACACGCGCGTCCAACCGGTCTTCCGCCCGGATAGCTCCCTTGTTGCGGCGCCAGGCACGGGAAAGGATTGAGCAGATCGACCGTCACATGAAAGCAATCGACGCGGCTCTTCGTTTGCTGGTCCGTGATGATGAATTCCTGAAAGCCAGATTCGACATTCTACAGACTATTCCTGGCATTGGAGAAACAACCGCGATCATGCTTCTGACCGAGATGCCCGAACTCGGCTTCATCGATCACAAGGCGGCCGCCAGTCTTGCAGGACTTGCTCCGATCGCTCGGGACAGCGGCACGTTTCGAGGCAAGCGATACATACAAGGTGGAAGAGCACATTTGCGACAGGCGCTCTATATGCCCACCCTCGTTAGCATAAAGCATAATCCGGAATTCAGCGCGAAATACCAGATGATGGTCGCCACCGGAAAAGCGCCAAAACTGGCCATCACAGCCATAATGAGAAAGCTTATCGTCCTGGCGAACAGTCTGCTTCGCGATAGCCGAAACTGGGTTCCAAGCCGGACTTGACGAAGACGGATACTT